>NZ_AJVM01000086.1:0-87525 GCF_000281735.1 Rhizobium sp. AP16
GCCGGGTCGGCCCTGCCGATCGGCTTGCCGTGCAGACAGATCTCGCCCGAGGCCGGCTTGCGGATGCCGGCGATCGCCTCCAGCAGCTCGGACTGGCCGTTGCCGGCGACGCCGGCGATGCCGACGATCTCGCCGGCGCGCACATCGAAGGAGACATTGTCGACCATGGTGACGCCGCGGCCGTCCTTGACGGTCAGATTGCGCACGGAGAGCAGGACGTCACCCGGATGGGCGGTGCCTTTTTCGACGCGCAGCAGCACGCGGCGACCAACCATCAGCTCGGCCAACTCTTCGACGGTGGTTTCAGCGGTCTTGCGGGTGGCGACCATTTCACCGCGGCGCATGACCGACACCGTATCGGTGATCGCCATGATCTCGCGCAGCTTATGGGTAATGAGAAGGATCGTCTTGCCCTGGTCGCGGAGCACGCGCAGGATGCGGAACAGGTTATCGGCTTCGGCGGGCGTCAACACGCCGGTCGGCTCATCGAGGATGAGGATCTCGGCGCCGCGATACATGGCCTTCAGGATCTCGACGCGCTGCTGCTGGCCGACGGGAAGCTCTTCGATCAAGGCGTCGGGATCGACGTCCAGGCCGTAGTCCGTCTCCAGCCTGCCGAGCTCGGCGCGGGCCGCAGCAACGCCCTTGGCCAGAAGGGCTCCGCCTTCGGCACCAAGCATGACGTTTTCCAGCACGGAAAAATTATCGACCAGCATGAAATGCTGGTGCACCATGCCGATGCCGGCGGCGATGGCCGTCTGGCTGTCACGGATGGCGATGGGATTGCCGTTGATGCGGATCTCGCCGCTGTCGGCCTGATAGAAGCCGTAGATGATCGACATCAGAGTCGACTTCCCGGCACCGTTCTCTCCGATGATCCCGTGGATCGAACCCTTGGAAACGGTCAGGTTGATGTCTTTATTGGCATGGACGGCACCGAACTTCTTGTCGATGCCCACAAGTTCGATGGCAGGCAATTGGCTCACTACACGGCTCCAGAAATCAGAATTCCGGATAAGAAAAGGGCGTATGACGTTTTGATGCCGTCATACGCCCTAATTTCATATCAGCTCTTCGGGCAGGCGTTATCGGTCGTGTAGTCATGCACCTTGATCGTGCCGGCAATGATGTCGGCGGTCGCCTTGTCGACGGCAGACTTGATTTCCGGGGTGATGAGCGGCTTGTTGTTGTCGTCCAGGGCTACGCCAACGCCCTCTTCCTTGAGGCCGAGTTCCTGCGTGCCGGGCGTGAACTTGCCGGCCTTGGCGTCGGTGAAGGCATTGTAGACCGCGAGATCGACACGCTTGACGACGGAGGTCAGAACCGAACCCGGATGCAGGTAGTTCTGGTTCGAGTCGACGCCGACGGAAAGCTTCTTGTTGTCGGCAGCCGTCTGCAGCACGCCGAGGCCGGTGGCGCCGGCAGCCGCGTAGATTACGTCCGCGCCCTGGTCGATCTGGTTCTTGGTGAGCTCGCCGCCGCGAACCGGGTCGTTCCAGGCAGCACCGGTCGTGCCGGCCATGTTCTGGAAGACTTCGATCTTCGGATTGGCGGCGCGGGCGCCCAGTTCGTAACCGCATTCGAACTTGCGGATCAGCGGAATGTCCATGCCGCCGACGAAACCGATCTTGCCCGACTTCGAAGACAGAGCGGCCATGACGCCGGCGAGATACGAGCCCTCATTTTCCTTGAACTTGACCGAACGAACGTTCGGCAGATCGAGGCTGTCGTCGATCAGAACGAATTCGGTCTTCGGATATTCAGCTGCAACCTTCTGGAGAGCGGAGGTCCAGGCGAAGGAAACGGCAATCACCGGGTTGAAACCCTTGCTGGCGAAGTTGCGCAGCGCCTGTTCGCCCTGGGTGTCGCCGGTCGGCTCGAAGTCGCGATAGGCGATGCCGGTTTCCTTCTTGAACTTTTCGGCGCCGTTATAGGCCGCTTCGTTGAAGGACTTGTCGAACTTGCCGCCGGTGCCGTAGACGATCGCCGGCTTGATGTCGGCCGCAAGCGCCGTTGCCGACATGGCAGCCAAGGCGAAAAGCGTCAAAAGGGATTTTTTCATGAGTTGCAGCCCTGTTGTTTCTATCTTGTTGGGTCCTCCCGCAAGCCCGTTGACCGGACATGTCTGCGGAACCGCCGGCCTCCCCCGAGGCCAAGCTGGCGCGCATCCTTGCATGGCTGCACGAAAAATTCACCAGAAATTTTTCAGTTGGTAAAGATTTGTGGGAATTGCCAAAAGCCCGCTCAAAGGGGCTGTTTTTTGGACAATTCCGCTCTCGAACTGCGATTTTATTAGCCAACCAAGCGGCGATGGAAGGCGATAACACCCGCGCCGACGCGCCTCCGGACGTCGCCAAATTGCATAGCCGGACCGGTTTTCAAAGCATAATACCGAGGAGGAACGACCGGCCTCAGACGCTGAAACGGCCCGCAACCGGCGGCTTCTTGTAGGCAACCATCCACAATAGCAGCGAGAGCACCAGGAAGACCGCGAAAGCCGGCTGGAACAGCAGCCATTGCATGGCCATGTCGTAGAGGCGCGGATGAATATAATAGGAGATCAGCGACTGGACGCTCGCGAGTGAGGACGGGCTCACATCCTTCCAGGCATCCCCCATCGGCGTCATGACCACAGCAGAGGCTGCGACCGACTGGATGGAATCAATGGTCCCGGCAACCACCGCAACCACGAGCGCGACGAGGCTGGCAAAACGCAGCAGGAAACGCATGAACTCCTCCCGATACTCAATGATACTCGGCCATATACGCTTGGCCGGTTGCATTCTTTTTCCGTCTTTCTCTTTAGATAAGTTGGGAATGAGACAAGCGCAATGGAGGAGAAGCGCATAGTTTTCTGCTCAGAAGTCAAAAAACTGTCAGATTTGGGTTGATCCCAGAAAATTCATCGGTATATATCGCGCCGTTCCCACAATAGCTCCTTCATCGGATGCGAAAGTGCAGATGGACAGGTGGCCGAGTGGTTTAAGGCGCACGCCTGGAACGCGTGTGTGCGTGAAAGCGTACCGTGGGTTCGAATCCCACCTTGTCCGCCATCTCTATCGATTGCGCGATAACGTCCCTATTGCCTGACTGGCTCGCCGAAGCATGTGAAAAGCTGACGGATTAATCCGTGCCGGGATTTCCCTGAACTGAAAATCGAATATCAGCTAGCCGGAGTTGCTGCGCGATATTTCAGTGCCAGAAGCGCTGTCAACTCCGCCCTGGATTCGATGAGCGCACCGACATCCTGACGTGCTTTTGCCATCGCCATGGCGCCGGAATAGACGGCGATTACCAGCGTCGCAAGACTGCTTGGGCGGATGTCGCTCGCGCGTCCCGACGTCAGGTCCGCTTGAAATTTTGCCGACAGTGCCTCGTGCCAGGCAGCGAAAATATCGCCGAGGGCAACACGCATTTCAGGATCATGGGGGGAGACGTCCATCGCCATGTTGTTGAGCGGACAGCCGGAAACCGAGCCCTTGTACGTCAGTTCGCCGATGATGCCCTCGAAAATCAGATCGACGGCAGCTGGTGCGTCAACACATGTGTCCAACGGCTCAATCCACGTCTGCTGCACAGCATGGCTCACCCGATCGCGGATAACCGCCAACCCTAGCTCGCGCTTTGCCGGGAAATGATGCGCCATCGCACCACCGGATACCGAAGCCTTTTCACGGATCTCCAGCATCCCGGTTGCGATGTAACCCTGCTTGATGAAGGCGTCATAGGCCGTATCGACGATCCGACGACGTACACCCTCAGGGTCATTGGTTCTTCTGTTTCCGATCATGCAACTCCTGCGAATTTTTCAAGAGAATAGCATCTTGACAAAACAGGTCAATCATCCTCTTTTTAAACAGGATGATTGACCTGTTAGGAGGAAGCATGGAATCCCACACCGTATTTGAACTTCGCCGCTATCGGCTGCTTCCCGGAGGCCGGGAGCCATTGATCAGTCTGTTCGACAGGGAATTCGTTGAACCGCAGGAAGAGCTGGGCATGCGTGTCGAGGCCGAGTTTCGCGACCTTGGGGATCACAATGCTTTCGTCTGGGTACGCTCTTTCCGGGACATGGAAGCGCGGACGGAGGCGCTCCAATCCTTTTATTCAGGACCGATCTGGAAAAAGCACGGGCCGGACGCAAACGCCACGATGCTCAACTCGGACAACGTGCTGCTCCTGAAATCGGCGGGCGCAATGCAACCCTTCGCGCGCAATTTACAGAGAAAGCAGGAGACGGAGCGGCCCGAAACGAGGGGTATCGTCATTGCGAATACCTGCTCGTTGGCACCCGCGACAGAGGGTGATTTCGCGAGGTTCTTTTTCGATCGCGTACTCCCGATCATCCAAGACGCCGGCGCGCGGGTTGATGCCGCATTTGTCACGGAGCAAAGCCCGAACGGTTTTCGGAGGCTCCCGGTTCGCGAGGGAGAGACTGTTTTCGTTTGGTTCGAATGCCACGAGGACGAGGCTGGCGTGGCGCGATACCGGGAGCGTCTGCGTCAGAACGCCGATTGGACGGACGAGATCTACCCGCGCATGGACAGCCTGTGCTGGCGTGAAATCGAGGTAGCGCGCTTGACGCCGACGTCACGGTCGCTCTGCGCCTGGTAATCGCGATTGGCGACTTCGTCCGGTCCTCATGGGACAACTCGCTCCCATTCCGGCCGGGCAAGGGAGTTCGTCAGGACAACGGCGCGGCCGAATGGCCGACGCTCCGCGCGGTAGCGATGAAAGCCCTGAGCTTCGGCGCCAGTTCGGCGCGGCGCGGGAAATAGAGGAAGAGGCCGTCTTCGGTAACGGCGTAGGGATCCAGCACCTGAATGAGCCTGCCCGCGGCAATATCGGCCTTTACCAGAGGTTCGAACACATAGGCGAGGCCGACCCCGGCAAGCGCCAGTTCGATGGCCGAGTGCGATTCCGTGACGATCGCCGAACCTCGTACCGCCACGGCGACATCCCGGCCGTCCTGTACTAGGTCCCACTGGTAGAGCCCGCCGGAGCGAATGAGCCGGTAACCGATGCAATTGTGCTGCGAAAGATCCGTGAGATTCATCGGGCGACCGTGGCTGCCGATATAGCTGGGCGAGGCAACCACAATGGAGCGGAACGGCGGCGTCAGCCGCACCGCCACCATGTCCTGCGCGATCATCTCGCCGATGCGGATGCCGGCGTCGAAGCCTTCGGAGACGATATCGGTCAGACGCTCATCGGAGAATATTTCGACCTCGACATCGGGATAGCGCTCCGCCATCGCGGCGACGATCGGGGTTACGGCAAGCGGCAGGGATATCCTCGCGGCATTGATCCGGAGCAGGCCGCTGGGCCGGCCCTTGACCGAGCGGATACGCTCCATTCGCTCGCGAATATCCTGCAGGGCCGGGGCCAGCGTCCCGACCAGACTCTTGCCCGCATCCGTCAGCGCAACGCTGCGGGTCGTGCGTGCAAACAGCGGCTGTCCCAGCCGCTCCTCCACCAGCCGTACGGCATGGCTGACCGCCGACGGGCTCATGCCGAGTTCGGCGGCAGCGGCGGCAAAGCCACCGCGTCGCGCCACGGCAACGATAACCGGCAGATGGGCAAGCAGGTCGCGATCCATTCATGCACCATATCGCACACTACATGCGGAATAAACGATCTTATCGAATAGATGCCTTTTGCGCATCCTACGCCGGCGAACCGCGACGCAGGAGAACCTGCCAAACGCACAGGATCTATGAGCGAGGATCAAACCCATGGGCATGACCTATTACACACTCGGCAATAGCGGCCTGAAGGTGCCGCAGCTTGCGCTCGGCACCATGACCTTCGGCACGGAATGGGGCTGGGGCGCCGACAAGGACACAGCACGCGCCGTGTTCGACGCCTATGTCGAGGCCGGGGGCAATTTCTTCGACACGGCCGACGCCTATACCGGCGGGACATCGGAAGCCTGGCTGGGCGAATTCATCGCCGAGCGTGGCCTGCGTGACGAGGCCGTGATCGCGACCAAGTTCAGCATGAATATCGCCGGCAACAATCCGAACACTGCAGGCAATGGCCGCAAGAACATTTTGCGCGCGGTCGAAGGCTCGCTGAAGCGGCTGAACACCGACCATATCGACCTCTATTTGCTGCATTGCTGGGACCGGCTGACGCCACCAGAGGAAGTCATGCGTACGCTCGACGATCTCGTCCGCTCCGGTAAAGTTCGGCATGTCGGCCTTTCCGACGTGCCGGCCTGGTATGCCAGCCGCGCGCAGGCAGTGGCCGAACACCGGGGATATGAGCCGGTCTCGGCATTGCAAATGGAATACTCTCTGGCAGAGCGCAATATCGAGCAGGAATTCATCCCCTTCGGCACCCGCTATGGCGCCGGCATCATGGTCTGGAGCCCGCTGGCAAGCGGCTTCCTGAGCGGAAAATACCGGTCCGATTCCAGGGAGCAGGTCAATGGACGGCTTGAGACCATGCGCGGTACGAGCAATCCCGGCTTCCAGAAATTCACCGAGCGGAACTGGGCGATCGTCGCCGAGCTTGAAAAAGTGTCAGTCGAGCTTGGCCGCAGCATGGCGCAGGTGGCCGTGAACTGGGTCATGACGCAGCCCGGCGTCGCCTCGGTCATCCTTGGCGCCACCAGGCTGGACCAGCTCAAGCACAATCTCGCAGCCGTGGAGTTCGAGATCCCGCTCGAACTGCGCCGCCGCCTGGACGAGGTGAGCGCCCTGCCCCAGACATTCCCCTATTCCTTCTTCGGTTCGGAAATCCAGGGGGGCCTCACTGGCGGAAAGACGATCGGATACAAGCCGGAGGGCTATTTTCCCGACCTGACACTGTCGGGAAGCTTTGCCGGCGTAAGCTGACGGAAGAGTCGGCATAGAGGATGCGAGGCCGGCTGGCGGATTGACCGGTCAATCCTCGTCCGTGACGGGCACCTTGAGGATGAGCGCCTTGTCGGCGGTGATAGCACTGCCGTCATCCGTTCGGACGTCGAGGCGGATGGGCCGGCCGGTGTCGCGATCGACCAGCTTCGAGTGCGGCTCGCCCGGCTCGAACAGATAGCGCTCTCCCCATTGCCGCAGCGCCACCATGACCGGGAAGAGATCGCGGCCCATATCGGTCAGATGATATTCCTGATGCGCGCCGCCGTTGGGAGCTGGAACCGATGCGAGAATGCCGCGCTCGACCAGCGTACGCAGCCGCTGGGCCAGGATATTCTTGGCAATACCAAGGCTTTTCTGGAATTCGCCGAAACGCGTCAGCCCATCGAAGGCGTCGCGGACGATAAGCAGCGACCACCAATCGCCGATCACATCCAGCGATCGCGCGCTCGGGCAGTAATTTCCGCTAAGGCTCTTTCGCCCGACCATGCGTCTTCCTTCGATAGATAGCAGTTGCATTATAAAACCAATCCACTATTGATCAAACGGTTTCATTATAAAACCGAATCAATGGAGGAGCTGCGATGCGATCCGATGATGATGTGGCCCTGGACGCCGATTTTGCCAAGACGAAGATAGTCTCCAACAAGAAGGAGCATAGGGCGCCCAGTCACGGCGAGCCGCGCCAAACAACGCCGCTGTCGCGCACGATCATGCTGCTCTTCGCGGCGGCGAGCGGGCTGGCGGTGGCCAATGCCTATTTCGCGCATCCGATGCTCGACGTGATGGCCGACGATCTCGGCCTGTCACGCGCCCATGCCGGGCTGATCGTCGGGGCAACCCAGGTCGGCTATGGACTGGGGCTAATCCTACTGGTTCCGATCGGCGATCTTATCAACCGACGCCGGCTGGTGATCGCACAATCGCTGCTCTCCGTCGCCGCACTCATCGCCATCGGCTTCGCGTCCAGCGGAAACATGCTGCTCGTGGCGATGGCGGTCATGGGGCTGCTGGCGGTGGTAACACAAGCCTTCGTCGCCTATGCCGCGAGCCTTGCCCCACCGGCCGAGCGCGGCCATATCGTCGGGGTCGTCACCAGCGGGATCGTCCTCGGCATTCTGCTTGCCCGCACTGTCGCCGGCACGCTCACCGATCTCTCGGGCTGGCGAACGGTCTATCTCGCTTCGGCGGCAGCGACGCTCGTCATCGTCGCGCTGCTCTGGAAGGCCCTGCCCCGGCAGGAAGCGCGCCCGGCGTCGATGTCCTATCCGCGCCTGATCGGCTCGCTATTCGGGCTGCTCGTCTCCGAACCGGCGCTGCTGATCCGCGGCATCATCTGCATGCTGATCTTCGCCAATATCACGACGCTGCTGACGCCGCTTGTGCTGCCGCTGAGCGCGCCGCCCTTCTCGCTGTCACACACGGCAATCGGCCTGTTCGGGCTTGCCGGCGTGGCCGGAGCGCTGGGTGCGACCAGGGCCGGGCGATGGACGGATCGGGGATTGGGCCAGCGCACCACCGGTATTTCGCTGGCGCTGATGCTGCTCGCCTGGGGGCCGATCTCCCTGCTGCCGCATTCAATCCTCTGGCTGGTCATCGGCGTTGTCGTCATCGACTTCGGCCTTCAGGCCGTGCATGTGACCAACCAGGCGATGATTTACCGCGTGCGGCCCGACGCCCAGAGCCGGCTGACGGCGGGCTATATGGTCTTCTATTCCATCGGCAGCGCGCTGGGCTCGTCCATGTCAACGCTTGCCTATGCCCATGCCGGCTGGCTCGGCGTCTGCCTGCTCGGCGCCGGCATCAGCGCCCTCGCCCTCATCTTCTGGGGCTTGACCTTGCGGGTCATGCCGGCAAACGCGACCCAGGCTCTCTCATAATGTTGGCCGATACCGCGTTTAGAGAAACGGCCTTGCGAGCATTTCGGCACCAAGAAGAAGGAGGCAGATCAGGAACCATAGCCTAAATGTGGCCGGGCTGACCCGGTTGCGAATAAGCTGCCCGGCCCACATGCCGGCAAGCGCCGGCAGGATCGCCAGCGCCGACATGGCGAGATTGTCGAGCTGGAAAGCGCCGCGCCAAGCAAGCCCGGCCGCGAGCGCCATGGTGGAGACGGTGAAGGACAGGCCGAGCGCCTGCACCAGATCGTCCTTTTCGAGACCCAGCGCCTGCAGATAGGGCACGGCCGGGATGACGAAGACGCCGGTGCCGCCCGTGACAATGCCGGTCGCTGCACCGACAAGAGGCGACAGCCACAGCTCCAGCCGCGCCGGCACGCGGAGCTGGCGGGCGACGAGCGTATAGGCGGCATAGATCACCAACGCAGCGCCAAGTGCTGCCGTCGTCAGCATAGTGTCGCCGCTGGTCAGCAGCGATGAACCCACCACAGTGCCGACGACAATCGCCAGCATCATCGGCCACAGCCTGCGCAGGAGCGGCCCGAATTTCGGGCCGGCGAAGAGCTGCCAGACATTGGTCACGAAGGATGGGGCAATCAGCAAGCCGGCGGCGGCAAGCGGCGAGATCAGCGCGCCGAGCACGCCCATGGCGACCGTCGGCAGCCCCATGCCGGTGACGCCCTTGACGATGCCGGCGGCAAAGAAGGTCGCGGCGATCGCGACGACGAGCAATAGCGAATGGTCCATCATGCCGCTGACATAGGGGATCTGGCGACGGGCACAATGCGGATGATCCGCAGCCAGGCTTCGGCTGTTCCGAAGGCTGGATCTCGGCTATGCTGACCATCATGCGCTTCGACTTGACCGATCTTCGTCTTTTCCTTGCCGTGGTGGATGCCGGCAGCATCACCCATGGGGCAGCGGATGTCGGGCTTTCCCTGGCCGCCGCCAGCGAGCGCCTGCGTGACATGGAGGCGACCGGCGAGGTCAGGCTGCTCGAGCGCGGCCGTCGTGGCGTCTGGCCGACGCCGGCCGGCGAGGCGCTGGCGCATCACGCCCGCCTGATCCAGCGGCAGATGGCGCAGATGCATGGCGAACTCGGCGAACATGCCAGCGGCCTGCGCGCCACCCTCCGGCTGGCGGCCAACACCGCCACGATCACCGAATTCCTGCCCGAACGGCTCGCGCCCTGGATGGCGGCCCATCCGCGGATCGATATCGAGCTGAAGGAGCGGCAGAGCATCGAGATCGCCAAGGCCATCGCGGCCGGGCTGGCGGAGATCGGCATTCTCTCGGATGCGGTCGACACCAGCGGCCTGGAGCTGCGCCCCTTCGCCATCGACCGACTGGTGGTGGTCATGCCCCGCGATCACGCGCTGGCGGAGAAGAAGCGCATCGCCTTTGCCGATATCCTGCACCACCATTTCGTCGGGCTCTCAGGCGGCGCGCTGCAGGATCACATCGACGCCCAGGCAGCGAGAATAGGCGTCAAGCTGAAGATACGGGTGCGTCTGCGCACCTTCGAGGCCATCTGCCAGATGGCGGCAGACGGCGTCGGTCTCGGCATCGTACCCGAGACAGCGGCGCGACGCTGCGGCAGATCCACCAAAATCACGGCCATCCGCCTTGCCGATGATTGGGCGACGCGCCGGCTGTCGGTCTGCATCCGCGCGCGCGAGGAATTGACGGCGCCTGCACGGGATCTTTTCGAGCATCTGGCGTCGCACGGCATGCAGTAGAACACTGCCCTCCTCATTCCCGGACTGCTGTCGAAGCAAAAACACTGGCCCATTCGACGGCCCTCGTTGAAGGGGTTTAGAGGGCTGAGGAAAACCCTTCCGACATCGGCGTGTAGTTCCCAAGATCGGCCTTGATGCCCAGTTCTCGGAAGTAGCTCTGCGGATCGAAGCCGTTCTCCTTCTGCCTTTGCTGCGCGGCCTGCCTGGCATTTTCATAGGCGGCGGTGTCGCGCCACTCGACAATGGTGACGAAATTGAATTCCCCGGCTCCGGACACCTGTTCGAGGACAAGGTTCTGCACGCACCCATCCGCGGCCCCCAGTGTTTTATGCGTAACCTGTAGCCGGGCCATGAAAGCATCGCGCGATTGCGCCGGCACCACAAACTTATCCACGCGAAAAATAGACTCCGTCTTCATGCCTCTCACTCCAAGGTTCAATTTCACATTGATCTCACCATCGATTAATGACAACATATTGTCAATATTGATTTCCGCAATCAGAGAAAGCGACCCATGCCCGCAGATGCAGACGAACTTGGCCGCCTGATCCTCGAAGTCTTCCGCCTGAATGGACGGCTTCTCGCAAGGGGCGACGAGATCGTCGGGCCGATTGGCCTGACGAGCGCGCGCTGGCAGGTGCTCGGCGCCATTGCCCGACCAAGGAATGGACGCACGGTCGCGCAGATCGCCAAGGAGGCCGGCGTTGCCCGTCAAGGCGTACAGCGCATCGTCAACGAACTCGTCCGCGACGGCCTGGTGGAATTCCGAGACAACCCGCACCACAAGAAAGCGCAGCTCGTCGTCCTGACCGGCAAGGGCAGCGACACCTATGAGGCGGCCGACCAGCTTCGTCGCGACTGGATCGGAGCACTTGCCGCCAAGTTCCAATCGGCGGATATTGCCAAGGCTATCGACGTGCTTGCCGCACTTCGGCAAGGCTTATGACGACGCGCTTCTCTTGCCAACATCCGGCTATGTATCGATAGTCGGGTGTCCATTGCTCCGTTCAAAACGACAAGGCGCAGGAATGTCCAATCTACCCATGATCCGCCCCGTCGCCCGCAAAGACTTCGATCAGTGGCTTCTCCTATGGGAAGGCTACAACGCGTTTTACGGTCGCTCGGGCGCGACTGCCCTTGCGCCCGAGATCACGCAGATGACCTGGGCACGCTTCTTCGACGCTTACGAGCCGATGCATGCTCTTGTCGCCGAAAGCGAGGGGCAGCTTGTCGGCCTCACGCATTACCTTTTCCATCGCAGCACCACCGCGATCGAACCGAGCTGCTACCTGCAGGACCTGTTCACGCTCGAGGCCGCACGGGGAAAAGGCGTGGGCAAGGCTCTGATAGGCGAAGTCTACGAGCGGGCGGGCGAGGCTGGCGCTGCCCGCGTCTATTGGCAGACGCATGAAACCAACCTCACGGCGATGAAGCTTTACGACCAGGTGGCCGAGCGCTCCGGATTCGTTGTTTATCGCAAGCTTTTCTGATCGAGACGCCACTGCCGCCAGCCCCTCCGATTTCCTGAGAGGCTAAAGTCATCCGGACGGACTTCCGTCGCCCGATCTCGAACCCGATCGACAAAGGTGTATGATCGGCGCAAATCAACGACGTCCTCTATGAAAGGGCGAACTCATGGATCAATTCGGCAATCCCAATCTCTCAAAGAACGGTGCGGCAAGCATCCTCCTTTCAAGCAGGCATCTTGGCTGGGCTGGTTTAAATGCGGAACTCCTGCATATCCGCGCCGGGCGCACCTATGTTCCCGGTTTGTCATCGCACCGGCTCGGCGTTCATTTCGGACGTGCCGTGAACGCGCATTGCCAGTGCGATGGCCGGCACTCTCGCCGTGTCCAGAAACATGGCGACATCGACGTCGTGCCTGCCGGATTGGAGGGATGGTGGGAGGACGATGCCGATTGCACCATTTTGCGATTGGGGATCGGTCCCGAACTCCTCAGCACTGCGGCCACGGCAATGGGACGCAATCCGGAA
This sequence comes from Rhizobium sp. AP16, assembly GCF_000281735.1. Classification (NCBI taxonomy): domain Bacteria; kingdom Pseudomonadati; phylum Pseudomonadota; class Alphaproteobacteria; order Hyphomicrobiales; family Rhizobiaceae; genus Rhizobium; species Rhizobium sp. AP16. The sequence goes on from NZ_AJVM01000086.1 coordinate 12,493, forward strand.
ACGGTTTCCCTCGCTCCGAAGTTTCAGCTTCGCGACGCCCGGATCGAGTCGATCGCTTGGGCGATCAAGACGGAACTCGAGGCAAGCGTACCTTCCGACAGGCTCTATGGCGAGACGCTTGCCTTGGCGCTTGCGATCCGCCTGGTGGAAAACGGGGACCAGTCGGGAGGGGAGAAAACCGCAACGGTGAGGTCGCTCAGCGCCCTGCAAAGGCGTCGTCTCGTGGACTTCATCGAAGACCATATCGATCAATCCCTGTCGCTTGCCGACCTGGCTGCGGTCTCCGGGCTCAGCCTATCCCATCTGAAGCCGTTATTTCGGGCCACATTCGACATGCCCATGCACCAATACGTGCTGACACGCCGGGTTGAGCGCGCCAGGCTGATGCTTCTGTCCGAAGACATGCCACTGAGCCAGGTAGCGCTGGAAACCGGCTTCGCTCACCAGAGCCATATGGCGCACTGGATGCGGCGTATTCTCGGCATCACGCCCGGCATGATCGCCCGCACGCGCCAGTAATTTCGATTTTCATCCGATCCCGCAATTCGTCATCCGAACATGCGCGAAGGAAGTGGCACGGACGAATAAGCCTCTTGGGATGACACACAGGAGGAAACATCATGTTCGCTATTCTGGGCGCTACCGGGAAAATCGGCCGCACGACAATTGCCGCCTTGCGAGAGAGAGGTGCGCCGGTCCGGGCAATCCTGCGCGATCGCTCAAGGGCTCAGGAGTTTGTCGATCTGGGCTGCGAAGTCGCCGTGGCTGATATGGCCGATGTCGGCGCTTTGAGCGATGCGATCGACGGCGCCCGCGCTGTCCAGGTCATCTGCCCTATCGATGTCAGGGCGATTGATGCACGCGCCGAGATGCTGCGGCTGATCGAGACGATGGGCGAGGCTCTGGACAAGGCAAATCCGGAATTGGTGCTTGCCATCTCCGATTATGGTGCCGAAGTGAGGTCGGGCACCGGCATCACACTGCTCTTCAACGCCTTGGAAGCTCGCCTGCGAAAGCTGCGCTCACGCACTATCTTCCTGCGGTCGGCGGAGCACATGGAAAATTGGGCGCGGGTGACGCGAGTAGCGGTCGAGACCGGCCAGCTGCATAGCTTTCATCATCCGCTGACGAAACTGTTCCCAACCGTCTCCGCCTTCGACGTCGGCGCGATTGCCGCCGACCTGCTTCTTGAAGAGAAAGACATGAGCCTAAGGATTGTCCATGCCGAAGGTCCACGGCGATATACGCCACACGATGTCGCGGCCGTCATCACCTCCCTGGTTGCCCGTCCCGTCGTCGCCCGGGAACTGCCACGGTCGCAATGGGAAGCTATCCTGACCCGCGGCGGCCTTTCCGAGAGCTATGCCCGGTTGGTGACCGAACTCTACGAGGCGCATAATGCCGGTCGAATAGATGCTGAGCGTGATGCCGGCGAGATCCGTCGTGGAACAAGCGAATTGGCGGATGCACTGCGGCGGTTTGTAACGCCGTGACGAGCTGCCCGGCCGGCTTGGCTGGATAGATGACCCGGCCTGGATTTCGGTTATGCTACCGCCGAGAAGACGTCATCGCATGGGGGGGAGATGAGCATGGAATTCAAGGACGACGATCTCGAAATATTCGCGGCCGATGGTGCCGCCCCCCTGCCCGCCACGGATATCCACGGCCATGTCGAGCATGACGGTATCCGCATCTGGTATGCGGCCTATGGGGAGGGGCAGCCGGTCATCCTGCTGCATGGTGGCCTCGGAAACGGCGGCAACTGGGGCCATCAGGTGCCGGCGCTGATCGAGGCCGGCTATCAGGCGGTAATCATCGACAGCCGAGGCCATGGCCGCAGCACGCGCGATCCGCGACCATACAAGTACGAACTGATGGCCTCCGATGTGCTGGCGGTGATGGACAGGCTCAACATCGAAAAAGCCGCCATCGTCGGGTGGAGCGACGGGGCATGCACCGGCCTGATCCTCGCCAGAACCCATCCCGCGCGCATCGCCGGCGTCTTGTTTTTCGCCTGCAACATGGACCCCAGCGGCGCCAAGGAATTCGTGCTCACGCCGATCGTCGAGCGCTGCTTTTCCCGGCACGTCAAGGATTACGCCGCCCTGTCTGCGGCGCCGGATCAGTTCGACGCCTTCGTCGAGGCCGTCGGCCTGATGCAGCGGACGGAGCCGAATTACTCGGTCGCTCACCTTGCCGAGATCGACGTGCCTGTCACGATCGTGCACAGCGAGCATGACGAATTCATCAAGCGCGAGCATGCCGACCATCTCGCCCGCAGTATTCCCGGCGCGGAGCTGATCCTGCTGCCCGGTGTCAGCCATTTCGCGCCGTTGCAGCGCCCGGCGCAGTTCAATGGCGCGATGCTGGCTTTCCTCGCCAGGATTACGGCGTAGCACCCGTCAGGCCGGAAGTCTCCACGCTCGGCGGTTGCGGAAATATGACTTTCGGCATCAAGCTTGAACGAGATTTGGTTGCGCACGTCCGATTGTTGGAATAAATGATGACCATCATCTTATTCACACACTCCCGAGACCGATTCGCCGGTGACCGGCCCTTCCGCCCCGGCGAGCAAAATTCGCTCCAGGCAGGTGATTTGCATGACAGCTACTTTATTTTCGCCGTTGTCCGTCGGTCCTTACGAACTGGCGCATCGTGTCGTCATGGCGCCGTTGACGCGCATGCGGGCAAGCCAGCCGGGCAATGTCCCCTCTCCGATGAACGTCGAGTACTACGCGCAGCGCGCCTCCGAGCGCGGGCTGATCATTTCCGAGGGCTCGCAGATCTCGCCGAGCGGACAGGGCATGCCGGCAACGCCGGGCATCCATACGCTGGAGCAGATCATCGGCTGGAAAGCCGTGACCGACGCGGTTCATGCCAAGGGCGGCCGGATATTCCTGCAGCTCTGGCATGTCGGCCGCATCTCCCATTCGTCGCACCAGCCCGGCGGCGCAGCGCCGATCGCACCGTCCGCGGTTGCCGCATCCGGTCAAGCCTTCACGGCCTCGTTCGAGCGCGTGCCTTTCGAGACGCCGCAGGCAATCGATATCGACCTGATGCCGCTCTTGATCGATGTCTACGCCCAGGCAGCGGCCAATGCGAAGCAGGCCGGTTTTGACGGCGTCGAAATCCACGGCGCCAACGGCTATCTGATCGAACAATTCCTCCAGGCCCGCTCGAACCAGCGCACCGACCAATATGGCGGCTCGATCGAGAACCGCACGCGACTGCTGCTCGACGTGGTCGAGGCGGTTTCCAAGGTCTGGGGTTCCAATCGCGTCGGCGTCCGCCTCTCGCCCTTCGGCATTGCCAATGATAGCGGCGAGGACGATCCACTCAGGCTCTACGGCCATGTCATCCGTGAGCTCGACCGGCTGCATCTTGCCTATCTGCACCTGATCGAGCCGCGTGCCAGCGGCGCCGGACAGGCCGAGGTTGACCACAAGAATGTACCCTCGGCGGCCGAGCTCTTCCGCCCCGCCTGGTCAGGCACCCTCATCGCCGCCGGTAATTTCAAGCCGGAAACCGCAGAGGCAGCCCTTGCCACAGGTCATGCCGACGCCATTGCCTTCGGCCGCCTGTTCATTGCCAATCCGGATCTGCCCGAGCGCATTCGCCAAGGTGCACCCCTCAACCCCTATCATCGCCCAACCTTCTATGGCGGCGGCACCGAGGGCTATACGGACTACCCGACACTCGACGCCAGGGAGGCAGCGGAATGAGCACGCCAAGCGCCGTCATCGTGGGTGTAGGAGCCGAACAAGGGCTTGGCGCGGCGCTCTGCCGGCTGCTGGCCGACAAGGGCTATCACGTCGTCATTGCCGGCCGAACCCTGGACAAGATCACCAAGGTCGCCGACGGCATCAATGCCTCCGGCGGCAGCGCCGAAGCGATCGAGACCGATGCGACCGACGAAGCCGCCGTAACGCAGCTGTTCGACCATGCGTTTGCACCGCGAAATGAGATCGACCCACCCGATTTTATCGTCTTCAACGCCGGCATCAACCGGCCGATCGGCTTTCGCGACGTCACCGCCGCCGAGTTCGAGGAATTCTGGCGCATCTGCTGCTTCGGCGGTTTCCTCGTTGGGCGCGAGGCAGCCCGGCATCTCGCTCCGCTTGGACGCGGCACGGTGATCTTCACCGGCGCGTCGGCCAGCCTTCGCGGCAAGGCCGGTTACGCGCAATTCGCCGCCGCCAAGGCGGGCTTGCGGATGATCAGCCAGAGCATGGCGCGTGAATTCGGACCGCTCGGCCTGCATGTCGCCCACACCATCATCGATGGCGGCATCGACGGCGACAGATTGCGCTTGAGGCGGCCGGAGGTGCAGGCGGACAGCCTGCTCAACATCGACGCCATCGCCGAGACCTACTGGCATATCCACCGCCAGCACCCCTCCGCCTGGACCCAGGAAATCGACCTGCGCCCGTATAAGGAAAACTTCTGAGACCAGCACGCAGCGCGGATTCCTAGCAGTTTCGCGAAAGTGCTTTCGCAAGGTTGAGGAACTTCGGCTGCATGATATCGCACTGGCTGCGACGACCGCTGCTTGCATCGCCCGCCACGTCGGGCGTTTCGCTCGAGATCGTGAAGGACCACGCGGACGGTCGCTTCCGACGACGTTGGAAGAAGCGAGCAAGGCGGCCGAGAGCGCCCTGCGAGCCGCGGTCGTTGTCTTTAGGGGAAGATGGCTCCACCGCATTCGGGTTGGCAGGATCACCCCAACGATCATTGTAGAGATCCCTGAAGAAGTCATTGGTCAGCATAAGATAAGCCTTCAATATTGAATCGATTCAATATCAATTCGGATTGTTGAATTGAATCGGTTCAATCGTACGCTTGAAAATTCTCCCGTCAAGCAGAATTGAACCGATACAATTTCATGCTAAGGTGCCCGGCGTAAAAATGGAGGCGTTATTGGTCAAGGGCACCATCAAGCTCGCGGATGTCGCCAAGGCGGCGGGGGTATCGCAGGGAACGGCCTCCAATGTTTTCAGCCGGCCTGATGTGGTCCGCGAGGAGGTGCGCGAGCACGTCCTCGAAACGGCCAGACAGCTGGGATATCCCGGCCCGAGCCTCACGGGACGATTGCTGCGCGCCGGAAAGGTCAATGCCATCGGCGTCGCCGCCGTGGAACCGCTCGCTTATTTTTTCGACGATCCCTGGGCAAGAGCCCTCCTGGCAGCCGTTGCCCAGGTTTGCGATGCCAGCGGCACCGGGCTCGCGCTCGTCTCGGCCAAGGATCGGCAGAAGCTGGACTGGAACATCAAGAGCGCTCTGGTGGATGGCTTCATCCTATTGTGCGTGGAAGCCGGCGAGAAACTTGTGCAGCTGACGCGCGAGCGGCAATTACCCTTCATTGCCCTGGCATTGAATGACGATGATCCGTCGATCCCGTCGATCGGCGTGAACAATATCGGGGGAGCTGCGACAGCCGCCACACACCTGGCGGAACTGGGCCACCGACGCTTCGCCGTCCTTGCCACCAAGTTTGTCAACGACCATGTCGGATTGGTCGGTACTGGTGAAATCGAGCGGGCGATCTATTCGACGTCGCGCCATCGCGCCATCGGCTATTGGCAGGCGCTCGAGGCCTCCGGCATTCCGCGCCAGGATATTCCGATCTACGAGACCAACAACGACAAAACGAGTGTCGAGACATGCCTTGAGCATCTGTTTTCGGCGCCAAAGCCGCCGACCGCCATCCTGGCAATGTCGGACAATATCGCATTACTGGCCATGAGCTGGCTGGCGGCACGAGGGCTTACCGTTCCTGGAGACGTCTCGATCATTGGCTTCGATGGCGTCCCGGAGGGCGGCATGGTGGAGCCGGGCCTGACGACGGTGGCGCAGCCCTTTGCCGAGATCGCGCAACGTGCGGTGCAGGCGGTTCTGGAAGACGCCATGCCAACCGAGCGCGAAATGATCGATGTGACCTTGGTGGTGCGCGGCAGCACTGCGGCGCCAAAAACATGAAGGAGGCAGGCGAAACCGCCTACATCCTATTTCGATAACACATCTGCTCGTTGCCGACCGAGACTGTCACCGGACCCACGGGTCCTAGCCAGCCTGCGGTTCGATGTTCGCCGCCCGCATCTCCATTAACTGCCGGGCTGCGGCCGCAGAGGCATCCCTGTCACCCGCCACCTGCACGGTCGGGAAGGCGAACTGGATGCCGTTTTCGTCGAAGGCCTGCTTGATCATCGCCAAGGCGCTGCGGCGGATGGCGGAGAGTTCGTTGGGCTTGGCGGTGAACGCCAGCCGGATCTCGATCGCGAAATCGCCGAACTGCTCGACACCCTTCATCTTCAGTGTCTGGATGATGTTAGGAGCAAGCTCCTCATCATCCAGCAGGCGCTGGCCGATATCCTTGATGATCCGCTTCATCTTCACCAGATCGGTATCGTAGGTGACCTTGACGATGATCTTGTCGATCGCCCAGTCGCGATTCATGTTGTTGACCGCCCCGAGCGAGCCGAAGGGCACGGTCGCCAGGGGGCCGCGCTGGTGGCGCAGCTTGACCGAACGCAGGCTGAAAGATTCCACCACGCCCTTGTGATTGCCGCTTTCAATGTACTCGCCGACGCGAAAAGCATCGTCCCAAAGATAGAACATGCCGCTGATGACATCCTTGACGATGGTCTGCGCGCCAAAGCCGACGGCGACGCCGACGACGCCCGCGCCGGCAATCAGCGGCCCGATCTGAATGCCTAGCCCCGACAGCACCATCATGATGGCGATGATGACGATGACGACCGCGAGGATGTTGCGGAAGATCGGCAACAGTGTCTGCAGCCGCGCGCGGCTGGCCCTCAGCTCCTCGGAATCGCTGACGAGCGGCAGCGCCTGCATCAGCTTGCCGTCGATATAAGTCTTCGCCAGGTGCCAGATCAGATCAGCGGCGAGCAGGACGACAATGCCGCCGAGAATGCCGCGTGCGACGCGGTCGATACCGGATTCAGGCGTCCGCATCATCATATCCGCCTCGACGCCCAGCATCCGGCCGAGCCAGAAGGCGGCAAACGCGATGATCAGGGCGCGAACGCCGCGGTCGAGAAACACGGCCGCAAGACTACCGGTGCCGAAAACGCCGCCGGCCGCATCATGCAATGCCTCTACCGCCCGCGACGACACCGAGAGCGCCCGCGGCAGCAGAATGGTATAGATGCCGACCCAGAGCAGGCCATCGAAGCCGGTCACCCAAAGGCACCATAGTGCCGCGAAATAGACCGTCAGAAGCCAGGAGATCGCCGTTCTGCCAGGCTTGCCAGGCTGCGACGGCCGCGACCAGACGGCCTCGACGGCGATCAGGAACAGGCCAATGCCGAGTGTGTAGCCGACGAGATAGCGGGCGCCATTGGAAAAGCCGAGCGGCACGATAGCCTGCATCACCGCCCAGCCGCAGGAGAAATAGATGACGAACAGGGCGCCGCGCCGATACCAATAGGTCGCCACCCGCCGCCGCTCCGCAATGCGCACGACGCCGCCGTCCTCATCCAGAACGTCGCTTGCCCGGCGCATCGCGATCAGCTCCATCAGCAATTTGCCGATCGAGATGGCCAGCCGCATGGAAACGAACGCGATGACGCAGGCGATCGCGAAGCTTTCGATGATCGGCGGCCAGTCGAAGACGAGAAGCGGGATCAGTGTCGCCAGGCCGTGAACGATCGCCGGCACCACGCCGCCCATGAACTGAAAGCGAGCCGCCTGCAGCTCTGTTTCGACACCGGCGGCGTCTTTTGTTCGCTGCGTATGCTTGGCGTTGATCAAGCGCCCAACCACCCATTCGGCAACAAGGCCAAGGAAAAACAGCACCAGCGCCTGGATGCCGATGCGCAGCCGGCCGGCTGCCTCGCCCTCGGCCTCCAGCTTCTGTGATGCCGCCATCACCTCGGAGGGAAGCGTCATCACCGCGCCGGATACCGTTTCCAGATGTCGGCGGGTATGACCGAGCGTGTCCGACAGTTCCGACATCTGGCCACCGCCCATGCCGGGATCGCTTGCGGGAGCGGCGGTCGTCGAGGAAGTCGTGTTCACTTGCGCCGCAAGCCATTGCCTGACGTCCGGCTCGTTCATCAGCTGGATGAGCTCGCGGACCTTCTCCGGCGGCGGCGCGACAACGGCAGCCGGCGTCGTGGCCGCGCTTTGCGCGAGGGCCACAGCGGGCATGGCAAACCCGAACAGACATAGAAGCAGTACCCCGACCGAGCGGCCCTGACCCCCGACAACACCCATATGCACTGCCTTTCCCCACTCAGGCCCGACCGGACCATATTTGCAGACTATACGCCTTTTTTGCGCGCACAAGCAGGCACTTACACTTGTGCTTCAGGCAAACGGCATCGGCATTGCGCGCAAGGCGGCGGCGCGTTAGGCTTTGCGAGAATACTGTCCGGTGCCTGGGGATATCAGCGTGTTCAATTTCCTGAAAAAGCTCTTCGGTGGAGCCGGACGGCGGGAGGCACGCATCGAGCAGCCTGCCCCGCGCCAGCCGCAGCCCGACAGCCAACCGGTGATCAAGAGCCTGGACCTCAATATTCCTGACGAGGCGCTGCAGGACGAGGCGCGTTTCGCGGCCTACCTGCAGGAGCGCCTGCCATTCTTCGGTGACGTGCTCAAAGTGGACTATGATCCGGGCGCCGGCAGTCTGACGATGCATAACCGCAACGGCAACACGATGACGAAATTCCTGAACAATGCGCTGCTGGCGCTACGCGAGAAGCAGGGCCAGGCGCGCGCCCAGGCTTTGCTCCATTATCTTAACGTGACGGAAGCGGCCGATGGCGCGGGTAATCTCGGCAAGGTTCTGCCGGTGCTGAAGTCGCGCAGCTTCGTCGACGTGGCGCGGCGTCAGATGATGCAGGCAGTTCGGAACGAACGCGAGCCGCCGCAATTCGTCTATCTCGACGAAGCCGAGGATCTGGTCAGGCTGTTCGTGGTCAACGGCGAAACGACGGTCAGCTACGTGATGACCAGCACGCTGGACCATTGGGGCATGGACGCCGGCGAGCTGGCGGAAACGGCACAGGACAATCTCTACAAGTTCCTGTCGAAGACCGGCGTGCAGATCGCCAAGCGCAGCCAGTTCCAATATGTCGAGATCGACGGCCAGTTCGAATCCAGCGTCGCCTTCCTGCCGAAATTCTGGGCGCAAGTGCAGGACCAATCCGGCGGCGCAGCACCGATCGCCGCCTTCCTCTCCCGCGACAAGGTCTTCTTCACCCACGAGAACGATGCCCCGGGATTGCAGCTCCTCGAGCTGATCAGCGCCGATCTCAGCGACGTGCCCTATGTTATTTCGCCGGATCAATATCGCTGGGAGAACGGCAAATGGTCTCTGTTCAAGCGGGTGGGACGGACGATGCAGTAGGCGGTATCTGTTACTTGTATCCGTCTTCACGACCATGGCGGATAGCCGCTATGAGCACTTCATCGCCAATATACCGGTAGAGAACAACGTAACCGTCGCGCCCGAATTTGACGATGAGCTCCCTCAATCCTTGATGCAAGTCTTCCACTGGCCGACCCATATCGGGCTGGTTCGACAACATCTGGATCGTTTGAATGATCTTTGTCGAAGCTTTCTTTGCGGAGGCAGCATTCTTGGGCTGCAGAAACTGTCTCATTCGCTCAAGGTCGCGAAGAGCGCGCTGCGTCAACCTTACCGATGGCATTCAGGCGGGGCCTTCTCGTCCTCATCGCCCCACGTCTCAAGCCACGCAATGACTTCGTCACCCGTGACATGCAGACCTGTCGCCTCATATTCATCCAAGGAAAGGCGCCCATCCCGCAGGAGAGAATCGCGCTTCTCCTCACGATCCACATATTGCTCGACGGCTTCTTTAAGAAGTAGATCCGGCTGGCGGTGACGGCTGGCGGCCAATTTCTCGAGCCGCTCGTTCACCTCAGGATCAATCTTTACACTGGCTTTCAAAGCGGATGACATCGAATTCTCCTGCGCAGGCTGTGCCTTCAATATAGTAGCAGGACCTCGCGCAAAGAACCACCAGCTGGTTCTGTCGGGCCAGTGCCGCTACACCAGCACCTCATGATCGACCCGATCCTCGGCGCCGAAGAATTTCAGGTAGCGTTCGACCTCGGCCGGTTCGCCGGTCGCCTTCTGCGGATTATCGGAGAGCTTGACGGCCGGGCGGCCGTTGGCTTCGATGACCTTGCAGACGATCGAGATCGGGTTGAGGCCATGGATCTCGGTGGGCGCGCAGCCGGCAAAATCGTTGGTGAGGTTGGTGCCCCAGCCGAAGCCCATGCGTACGCGGCCCTCGAAATGCTTGTAGGTGGCGATGATCGCGTCGACGTCGAGGCCGTCGGAGAAGATCAGAAGCTTCTGGCGCGGATCGCGGCCCATCTTCTTCCACCAGTCGATGATCTTCTCGCCACCTTCGATCGGCGGCGCGCTGTCCGGACGGAAGCCGGTCCAGTCGGCCACCCATTCCGGCGCGTTGCGCAGGAAGGAGGCCGTGCCGAAGGCATCGGGCAGGACCACCAGCAGGTTGCCGCCATAAAGGCGGTTCCAGTCGCGCAGCACCTTGTAGGGCGCCTTGCCGAGTTCCTCGTCGGTCTTGGCGAGGGCCGCTGCCACCATCGGCAGCTCATGTGCATTGGTACCGACGGCTTCGAGATCGGAATCCATGGCGAGAAGGACGTTGCTCGTGCCGGTGAAAGCGTGGGGCACACCTTCCTTCAGCGCCTCGACGCACCAGCGCTGCCACAGGAAGCTATGACGGCGGCGGGTGCCGAAATCGGAAATGTGCAGGTCGGGCAATTCCCTGAGACGCTCGACCTTCTCCCACATCTTCGCCTTGGCGCGTGCATAGAGCACATCGAGCGTGAAAGGACCGAGCGCCTTCAGCGCCGTGCGCGAGCGAAGCTCATTGATGATGGCAAGCGCGGGGATTTCCCACATGGTCGTTTCCTTCCACGAGCCGTGGAAGTCTAGAACATACTGGCCGTCGCGCTTCGACAGCTCATAGTCGGGAAGCTGGAAATTCGACAGCCAGGTGAGGAATTCCGGCTCGAAGATCTGGGCGCGGCCGTAAAAACTGTTACCCGCCAGCCAGATCATTTCCTTCTTCGAAAGCCGGAGCGTGCGGGCGTGGTCGAGCTGTTCGCGCAGCTCCTTCTCGTCGATCACCTCGGCGAGCCGGACGCTCTTGGTGCGGTTGATCAGGGAGAAAGTGGCGTCGACATCCGGATAGAGCTTCCAGATCATCTGCAGCATCAAGAGCTTATAGAAATCCGTATCGATCAGACTGCGGACGATCGGATCGAGCTTCCAGGTATGGTTATAGACCCGGGCGGCAATATCGGTCTTCGTCATGTCGTTCCTGCCCGTCTCCCTGCGCCCACCTCTCGCCACGGCCAAACGGGCCGGCAGGCGGATACAGTTCTAGTCTTATCAAAAAAAGTTGAGGGAAAGTCCAGTCACTGAAGCAAAATTGATAATCATTTGGACACGCGGCTGCCTATTGCCGGCAATGCATGCCCAAATTTTCGGCCGTGGCAGCCTCATCAATAGCCGAGGCTGCGGTCCACCACATACTGCAGTGGCTCGCCGCCTTCGAAACGGGCGATCTGCTCCTCGACATGCCGCATCAGCGAGTATTCTTCCGAGACCGCCGCGTCGTGCGGGGTGATGACGACATTCTCAAGGCCCCAGAGCGGGTCGTCGGCCGGCAGCGGTTCGACCTCGAAGACATCGAGCGACGCGCCACCGAGGATGCCGGCCTCGATCGCCGAAACGATATCGACCTGGACCTGGCTCTTGCCACGCCCGGCATTGATGAACACAGGCTTGCCCAAGGCGCCATCGCGACGAAGCTTCGAAAACAGCGAGGCATTGTAGAGTCCCGTCGTTTCCGGCGTCAGCGGCAGCAAGCCGACGAGTATGTCGGTCCGGGCGAGAAATGCGTCGAGTTCGCCAGCGTCGAAAGTTTCCATGCCGTCAATCTGCTTCTTCTGGCGCGACCAGCCGATGACATCGAAGCCCATGATCTTGAGCTTGGCGGCGGCATCGAGGCCGAGAACGCCAAGGCCCATGACACCGACAGTGACATCGCGCGCCTCAAGCCCCGCCGGCCGGCCCCAGACGCGCTTGCGCTGGTGCCGGAAGTGCCCGCAGACATCGCGCAGATGCATCAGGCATTGCAGCACGACCCATTCCGACATGCGTACCGTCAGGCTGCGGTCGACGAAGCGGACAATGGGAATATCGAGCGGGGTGGCGGCGGTGATCAGCGAATCGACCCCGGCGCCGCCAGAAAAAATCACCTTGAGATTGGGTGCGCGCTGATAGAGATCGGCATCCGGCTTCCACAGAAGCGCATAGTCGACATGACTCAGATCGGCGCCCTTGGTGGCGGGATCGGCGAGATTGACGCTGCCACGATCGGCAAAGAAGCTCTTGAGGGCCTTGGCGACGCTCTCCGGATTGAACTTGAGATCGACGAGAACGGGACTTTTGGCCGGCATGGCAATGCTCTCTATTGCTGGATGGCGGCGGTCGGAACCGCCTCGATATTGAACGCGGCAGCGAGGAGCGCCTTGGTGTAATCCTCTTGCGGCGCGCGGAAAACATCCGCCGACGGCCCCTGCTCCACCACCTTGCCGAAGCGCATGACGATTAGGTCATTGGCAAGCGCCTTCACCACCTTCAGGTCGTGACTGATGAAGAGGTAGGCGAGGTCATGGCGCTGCTGCAGGTCGCGCAGGAGATCGACCACCTGGGCCTGCACGCTCATGTCGAGCGCCGATGTCGGCTCGTCCAGCATGACGAAACGCGGCTTCAGCACCATGGCGCGGGCAATGGCGATGCGCTGGCGCTGGCCGCCGGAGAATTCATGCGGGAAACGCCAGCGGGTCAAAGGATCGAGACCGACCTCTTCCAGTGCCCAACAGACGCGCCGGTCACGCTCTTCCGACGACAGGGATGCTTCATGCACCTTCAGCCCCTCGGCGATGATATCACCGACCGACATGCGCGGGCTGAGCGAGCCATAGGGATCCTGGAAGACGACTTGCAACTGGCTACGCAGCGGCCGCATCTCCTTGAAGGAATAGTCGGCGATATCCTTGCCGACGAAGGCGATGCGGCCCTTGGACGAGATCAGCCGGGCGAGCGCCAGGCCGAGCGTCGTCTTGCCGGAACCGCTCTCGCCGACGACGCCGAGCGTCTGGCCGGCGCGAAGCTTCAGATCAATGCCATCGACCGCCTTTACATGATCGACCACCTTGCGCATCAGCCCGGCCTTGATCGGGAACCAGACCTTGATGTCGGAGCCTTCCATGACCACCGGCTTGCTGGTGTCGCTGACCGGCGGCTCGCCGCGCGGTTCGGCGGCCAGCAGATGACGGGTATAGTCGTGCTGCGGGTTGGTGAAGACCTCTTCGACCGTACCGGTCTCGACGATCTTGCCCTTGGTCATGACGCAGACGCGGTCGGCGAATTTGCGGACGATACCGAGATCATGGGTGATGAACAGCATCGACATACCGTGCACGCCCTTGAGATCGCGCAGCAGTTCGAGGATCTGCGCCTGCACGGTGACGTCGAGCGCCGTGGTCGGCTCGTCGGCGATCAGCAGCTCCGGCCGATTGGCGAGCGCCATGGCGATCATCACGCGCTGGCGCTGACCGCCTGACAGCTCATGCGGATAGGCCTTCAGGCGCTTTTCCGGCTCGCGGATACCGACCTGATTGAGAAGCTCCAGCGTGCGGCGGCGGGCCTGCTGGCCGACCACGCCCTGATGCAGCGCCAGGATTTCCGTGATCTGCTTTTCGATCGAGTGGAGCGGATTGAGCGAGGTCATCGGCTCCTGGAAGATCATCGTGATGTCGTTGCCGCGCACGGCGCGCAGCTCATTATCCGACGCCTTCAAGAGGTCCTTGCCCTTGAACAGGATTTCGCCTGAGGGGTGGCTGGCGGACGGATAGGGCAAAAGCTTCAGGATCGAGTTCGCCGAGACCGACTTGCCGGAGCCGGATTCGCCGACCAGCGCCAGCACTTCGCCCTTATGAATATCAAACGAGATGCCGTCGACGGCTGTCGAGGTTCGGCCACCCTGATGAAAGGCGACGGAGAGATTACGGACGGACAGCAAGAGGGTCGAATTGTCGCTCATCGGAACGTCTTCCTCGGATCGAACGCATCACGCACGGCCTCGCCGACAAAGATCAGCAGTGACAGCATGATCGACATGGTGAAGAAGGCGGAGAGGCCGAGCCACGGGGCCTGCAGGTTGGACTTGCCCTGGGCGATCATCTCACCCAGCGACGGCGAACCGGGCGGCATGCCAAACCCCAGGAAATCCAGCGAGGTCAGGGTTGTGATCGAGCCGGAGAGAATGAAGGGCACGAAGGTGAGGGTCGCGACCATGGCGTTGGGCAGCAGGTGGCGATACATGATGGTGATATTGTTGACGCCGAGCGCGCGGGCCGCACGTACATATTCGAAATTGCGCGCCCGCAGGAATTCGGCGCGCACGACGCCGACGAGACCCACCCAGGAAAACAGCAGCAATATGCCGAGCAGGATGAAGAAGCCGGGCGGCAGCACCGAGGCGATGATCAGCAGGATATAGAGCACCGGCATCGACGACCATATCTCGATGAAGCGCTGCAACAGAAGGTCCGTCCAGCCGCCGAAATAGCCCTGGACGGCGCCGGCGGCGACGCCGACGACGGCCGAGCAGATGGTCAGCGCCAGGCCGAACAGCACCGAGATGCGGAAGCCGTAGATCATGCGCGCAAAGACATCGCGCGCCTGGTCGTCCGTGCCGAGCCAATTGAGATTGCTCCAGGTGCAGTTGGGATCAGCAACGCCCTGGGCATAGCCGGAGCAGCGCTGTTCCTTGGTCATCAGCCAGAAGGGCGCGGTCGGGGCCGATATGCCCTGCGGAAGATTGGAATTGGCAGTCTGGTAGGAATAGTGGATCGGCGGCCAGATCATCCAGCCATGGGCGTTGATCTCGTCTTCGATATCCCCGGAGCGATAATCCGTCTGCGCCAGGAAGCCGCCGAACTTCTCCTCGGGGTAGTCGACCAGAACCGGCACCAGGATCTCGCCCTTGTAAGAGACGAGGATCGGTCGGTCATTGGCGATGAATTCCGCCCCGAGGCTGAAGAAGAACAGAACCAAGAACAGCCAGAGGGACCAATAGCCACGGCGGTTCGCCTTGAAATTCTGCCAGCGGCGAATGTTGGTCGGGGAGAAGAGACCCTTGCGTGGCGGCTTGATCGTTGCCGTCGGTACACTGCTCGCAGCATCCATCAGACGTCCCTCCGCTCGAAATCGATGCGCGGGTCGATCCAAGTATAGATCAGGTCCGAGATCAGGCTGACGAAGAGGCCGAGCAGCGAGAAGATGAAGAGCGTCGCGAAGACGATCGGATAGTCGCGCTGGACGACGGAGAGATAGCTCAAGCGGCCGAGGCCATCGAGCGAGAAGATATTCTCGATCAGCAGCGAGCCGGTGAAGAAGGCTGAGATGAAGGCGCCGGGAAAGCCGGCGATGACGATGAGCATGGCGTTGCGGAAGACATGGCCGTAGAGCACGCGGCGCTCGCTCAACCCCTTGGCGCGGGCGGTGATGACATATTGCTTCTTGATTTCCTCGATGAAGGAATTCTTGGTGAGCAGCGTCGTGGTGGCGAAGGCGGCAAGCGACAGCGAGATCAGCGGCAGGACGAGATGCCAGAGATAATCGAGGATCTTCTGCCACCAGTTGAGATCGGCAAAATTGTCCGAGACGAGACCGCGCAGCGGAAACCAGTCGAAGAAGGAGCCGCCGGCGAAGAGCACGATCAGCATGATGCCGAAGAGGAAGCTCGGGACGGCATAGCCGACGATGATGACGCCGGAAGTCCAGACATCGAAGGTCGATCCATCCTGGATCGCCTTACGGATGCCGAGCGGGATCGAGATGGCATAGGAAAAGATCAGGATCCAGATACCGAGCGAGATCGACACCGGCAGCTTCTCGGCGATCAGATCGATCACCGAGGTATTGCGGAAGAAGCTCTCGCCGAAATCGAAGCGGATATAGTTCCACATCATCTGCCCGAAGCGCTCCAGCGGCGGCTTGTCGAAGCCGAACTGCTTGTTGAGCTTGGCGATCAGCTCCGGATCGAGCCCCTGCGCGCCGCGATATTTCGAACCGCCATCGTCGGTCGCCTGCTGGGCCAGCATATCCCCGCCGCCGGAGAGGCGGCCGCTGGCATTGTCGGCCTGGCCGGTCAGTTGCGCGATCATCTGCTCGACGGGTCCGCCGGGCGCAAATTGCACGATGGTAAAGGAGATCGCCATGATGCCGACAATGGTCGGGATCATCAGCAGCAGACGTCTGAGGATATAGGCACCCATCAGCCCGTCACTCCCTCATCGAGGAACATGCCTGCCCCGGCCTTCATCCATCCGTCGTTCAAATCGCTTATTCCCTTCCGCCGCGTAAAGCCCGGCGTCGTCATGTCACGTAGAAATTGCCGAATCGGCATGGGGCATTTGGAGCCCAGCCCGCCCGCCATTGCAAGAGCCGCTCATTTTGCGACGCTTTTCGACCACCAGAGATCGGGGAAGCCGATGGAGTAATAGGGTAGCTCCGCTGGATGATCGAATTTGTCCCAATAGGCTATCCTGGTCGTCGTCCCGTAGAAGGTCGGCAGAACATAGTGATGAGCGAGCAGCACCCGGTCGAGCGCCCTGGTTGTCGCTTCCTTTTCTGGTACGTCTTTTGCGAAGATCACCTTCTGGATGAGGGCGTCGATGCCTGGGTCGGCTATACCAGCGTAATTGCGGGACCCTTGGCGGCCGGCGGACGCGGAGCCCCAGAATTCGGCCTGCTCATTGCCAGGGTTCAGCGTCTGCGCCCAGACGACCCAGATCATGTCATAGTCGAAGCTGCGAATGCGGTTAATATACTGCGAGGGATCGACGGTCCTGACGCTCGCATCGATGCCAATGCGCTTCAGGTTCTGTATATAGGGCAGCACGGATCTTTCCAGCGAGGGATTGTTCAGCAGGAGTTCCAGCGAAAACGGCTGGCCGCTCTGCGCGTTCACCATCTTGTTGCCTTTGAGAACCCAGCCCGCCTCCTTGAACAAACCAATAGCCTTGCGAAAATTATCGCGCGTCTTCTGCGGATCGCCGCCGACAGGGTTGGTATAGGGCGAGGTAAAGACCTCTGCGGGTATCTTGTCCCTGACACTATTCAGAACGTTGAGTTCCTCCCCTTGCGGAAGACCAGAGGAGGCGAATTTGGTGCCGAAAAAGAAGCTGTCGACCCGCGTCAACTTCCCGAAGGAAAGGGTTCGGTTCAGCTCCTCGAAATCGTAAACATAGTTCAGCGCCTCACGGACGCGCTCGTCCTTGAATTGTTCACGCCGCATATTGGGAACCAGAGCCTGCATGATGCCGACCGAGCGCAGCGTGTTGGGTAGCTCCTCCCGCTTGATGCGACCGTCCTTGGCGGCCGGGAAATCGTAGCCGGTCACCCAATGGCTTGTCGAATTATCCTGCCAGTAATCGATGACGCCACTTCGGAACGCCTCGAAAGCAACGTCGTAGTCAGAAAAATAGAGATAGTTAATCGCGCCGAAATTGTTCTCGCCGACGTTGATCGGCAGGATCTTGCCCCAATAATCGTCGCGCAGTTCGTAGCGGATCGAAGCACCCGGCTGGACTGATGCGATCCTGTAGGGTCCGGACCCCATGACCGGCTCAAGCGTCGTGCGTGTGATATCGCGCGGCTTGCCGTCGGGGCCTTTTGCTTCCCACCAATGTTTCGGCACAATGGTAAGCTGGCCCAGGATCGAAGGCATCTCCCGGTTGCCCTTTTCATCGAAGTGAAAGGTGACATCGCGCTCGCCGGTCTTCTCGGCGCTCACGACATGCCCGTAGTAGCTGGCCGCCTGCGGATTGAGTTCCTTGAATTTCTCGAAGCTGAAGATGACGTCCTCGGGCGTTACCGGCGTGCCATCGGCCCACTTCGCTTCAGCGCGCAGCCGGAAGGTGGCGCTTGAAACGTCATCGGGATAGGAAACGCCCTCGGCAAGCAGGCCATAGGAAGAATTGGCCTCATCATCGGCCTTCTTCAGCAGCGTATCGTAGATCAGCTCTATCCCGTCGGCGGGATTGCCCTTGAACAAGACCGGATTGAACGTATCGAACGTGCCGATGCTCGACTGCTTCAGCTCTCCACCCTTCGGCGCATCCGGATTGACGTAGTCGAAATGTTTGAAGCCGGGCTGATATTTCAGGTCGCCGAGAATGGCGGTGCCGATGCGGAATTGCGACTCATCGGCATTGGATGGCGCCGGCAGGGCCAGCAGGCAGAAAAGAGAAACAACCAAGCCTGCTTTCAACCGCGACAATGCCATTCATGATCCCCTGATGATTTGAATGGAATCAAGCATAAGGCAAATGAGGGCAAAAAACAGGACGGAATTGCTGACCTCTTCGCGAGGCCACCGATAAGTACCCGACGAAATCAGGCTTTTGCCGTGGCTTCCTCCAGGCGCTTGCGCAGCATCAGGCGCAATTCGCGGATAAGGCGCCGGTCCTCAACCGCTTCCGGCTCGTTGGCGGCAATGACGGCGATGCGGATCAATTCGAGAATGATCGCCGACATCAGGGCGACGTCGTCGGTGACCGGTGGCTCGGCGCGTCGCAGGATGGAGGAAATCAGCTCCTTCACCTCCGCCCGCGAGCGCAGCTTGCGATCCCTCGGAATATCCCGGCGCGCGGCAAGCACCGGATATTCGGGAAACGTCTCGATGAAGGCCGCGAGCCTGTCGAAGATCGCCTCGCCGCTATCAGCAGCCGAAAGGCCGCCGCTCTTTTCCGCGATGTCTTGAAACACCGCCTTCAGCCGCTCCAGCCGATCGATATGCAATGCTTCAGCAAGCAGCGGCTTGGTCGGAAAAAATTGATAGAGCGAACCGATCGACGAATGCGCCTTTGCGGCAATCTCCGTCATCGTCGCGGCATCATAACCCTTATCGACGAAAACCGTCGCGGCCGCTTCCAAAAGCACAGCCACACGATCATGACCGCGCCGGCGTTTGGGTGTCCGCATTTGCGGCTCGCCGGTCGATGTCTCCGCGGGTTGTCCGCTATTTGTCCCCACCCCTTATTCCCCTTTGCAATCCCCAAGCTACCACTACGCTCGTCTCAACCGACCCGAGACCCAGGCTCCGGTTCCCAACCATCGGCGCACTCCCCAACTCGCGCGGCAGATGGTCGAGACCATGGTCATTGTGACTGTCGGATTTTCCGCAGACTATGCCGGCACTGTCAACCGGCCGGCCAAGGAAACCCTGCGATTTCCAGGGGGAGATTGCTGCCGACCGTCGGTAATGGAATGAAGACTGGAGGTACGGGCAGCCGGAAAATCGATTCCGATTTTCGGGGTTATGCGGTAGATTTCGTTGCAAATCACTTCGGCCAACGCCGGCAGCATCTCAAGGAACCACATGATTTCCCTCCTGGTTCGAACCATCAGCACCGTCAGCAAACTAGCCCTCGCCACGACGATCGGTGCTAGCCTCGTTACCGGCGATGCGCTGGCCCAGCAGGCCGGCCCGACGCCCGGCAGTGCCAAGGCGATCTTCGGTGGGGTGGCGCTGCCGACAGCAGGGCAGTCGCAATCGATCGGCTTTTACGCCAAGGGCTGCCTCTCCGGCGCCGTGGCGCTGCCGACCGATGGACCGACCTGGCAGGCGATGCGCCCGTCGCGCAACCGTCGCTGGGGCCGGCCGGAGATGATCGGGCTGCTCGAACGCCTGTCGCGCGACGCGGCAAAATATGACGGCTGGCCGGGCTTGCTGGTCGGTGACATGGCGCAGCCGCGCGGCGGGCCGATGTTTAACGGCCATGCTTCGCATCAAATCGGCCTCGACGCCGACGTCTGGCTGACGCCGATGCCGTCGCGGACGTTGACGGCGGCCGAGCGCGAAAGCCTGCCCTTCACCTCGATGCTGGCGAAGGACAAGTTCCTGACCATCAACGACCGGGTCTGGACGCCGGCGCATGCCCGCCTCCTGATGCGCGCCGCCAGCTATCCCGAAGTCCAGCGCATCTTCGTCAATCCGGCGATCAAGAAGAAAATGTGCGACAGCTGGACCGGCGACCGCACCAATCTCGGCAAGCTGCGCCCGGAATATGGCCACGACTCGCATTTCCACATCCGCTTGAGCTGCCCGGCGGGCTCGGTCGGCTGTACGCCGCAGGCCCCGGTTACCGCCGGTGACGGCTGCGACAAGACGCTTGCCTGGTGGCTCGGTCCCGAGCCCTGGGCCAAACCGAAGCCCAGCACCAAGCCGCCGGTAAAGCCCCGCGAGGTCATGGTGTCAGACCTCCCCAAGGCCTGCCAGGCGGTGCTGGACGCCCCCTCGGTGCCCTCGGCCCGCGCCGCCACCTATGGCATCAAGGCGGCAGCCCCGACGACGGCGACCGGCACGCTGCCGGTTTCGAGCAGCGGCACGGGCAACACGCCGCCCGGCAGCATTCCGCAGCAGTGAAGCGCCAAGATCTGATCTGACATTGGCCGGTCTTTCAAAGCCCGGCCTCTTGGTATAGAAGGCGGATAAATCGATTAAAAATCCGGGACGGAGTGGGAATTTCATGGCCGGCGGCAAATGCATCGCGCTGATCGCGCATGATCAGAAGAAGGATGCAATGGCGGAGTTTGCACGCCGCAACGAGGATGTGCTTGCCGATTGGCATATCGTCGCCACGGGCACCACCGGCGGCCGCGTGCTGGATGCCTGCCCCGACCTGAAGGTCACCCGCCTGAAAAGCGGCCCACTCGGCGGCGACCAGCAGATCGGCGCGATGATCGCTACCGGCGATATCGACATGCTCATCTTTTTCATCGATCCGCTCACCCCCATGCCGCACGATGTCGATGTCAAGGCGTTGACTCGGCTTGCCGTTCTCTACGACATTCCGATGGCCCTTAACGAAGCCACCGCAGAACGCCTGATCAAGACACTGAACCATTAATCCGCCTTCAGGCGGCAGACACGGACCTGTCCATGCCCGAGCTCAATCACAGCGAAGCCCCCCTGCCCTTTCCGATCCTGATCGGCGATATCGGCGGTACCAATGCGCGTTTCTCCATTGTCATCGATGCTCATTCCGAGCCGGCGCATTTTCCGATCGTGCAAACTGCCAATTTCAAGACGATCGACGACGCGATCGAGGAAGCGCTTTCCAAGTCGGCGGTGCGGCCGCGCTCGGCGATCCTTGCCATGGCCGGCCCGGTGCGTGGCGACGAAATTCCGCTGACCAATTGCGACTGGGTGATCCGCCCGAAGACGATGATCGCCAATCTCGGCATGGAAGATGTGCTGA
Organism: Rhizobium sp. AP16; assembly: GCF_000281735.1. Taxonomy (NCBI): domain Bacteria; kingdom Pseudomonadati; phylum Pseudomonadota; class Alphaproteobacteria; order Hyphomicrobiales; family Rhizobiaceae; genus Rhizobium; species Rhizobium sp. AP16. The sequence goes on from NZ_AJVM01000086.1 coordinate 33,859, forward strand.
TCATCAATGATTTCGAAGCGCAGGCGCTGGCGATCGCCGGTATTTCCGAAGAGCATCGCGCCACCATCGGCGAGATATCGGAAGGCATGGTCGCCTCGCGCGCCGTGCTCGGCCCGGGCACCGGCCTCGGCGTCGCCGGCCTCGTTCATGCCCAGCACGCCTGGATCCCCGTGCCCGGCGAAGGCGGCCATATCGACCTCGGACCGCGCAGCGAGCGCGATCTGCAGATCTGGCCGCATCTGGAAACGATCGAGGGCCGCATTTCCGCCGAGCAGGTCCTCTGCGGCCGCGGCCTGCAGAACCTCTACCATGCCATCTGCAAGACCGACGGCATCGATCCCAGCCTCAAGGAACCGGCCGATATCACGGCGCATGCGCTCGCTGAAACCAACATTCAGGCCGAAGAGACCCTGACGCTGTTCGTCACCTATCTCGGTCGCGTCGCCGGCGATATCGCGCTGGTCTTCATGGCGCGGGGTGGCGTCTATATCACCGGCGGCATCTCGCAAAAGATCCTGCCGGCGCTGCAGACGCCGGAATTCCGCGCCGCCTTCGAAGACAAGGCGCCGCATACCGCGCTCTTGAAATCGATCCCGACGCATGTGGTCACCCATCCGCTGGCGGCACTCTCAGGACTCACGGCCTATGCCCGCGCACCGGCCAGTTTCGGCCTGGCAACGGACGGACGGCGCTGGCGGCGTTGATCCGATCAGGGCCGCAGGCAGCCTTTTTGAAGGGGCTTCCTTCCCTTATAATGATCTTGGCTCCATGGCTTGCCCCTTAACCAGTGCGGCAGGCCATCTCTAGCCAAAGCCGTCCTAACTCTTTATAGAGCCGCGAAAGCATGTGCCATGTGCGGCTCGCTTGGTTTGAGACAGGAAGCCGATTTTTGAAATCGCCCAACACGAAAAAGACCGATATCGACAGCGAAGCCATTACCGTTGTCCTGAAGCGCGTTATAGCTGAAAACGGCCGCGATCATATCTGGGGCTATTCGATCGCAATCTTCTGCCTCGTCGTCGTCGCAGCATCCACGGCGATGATGGCCTTTGTTATGAGGCCGATCGTCAACGGAGCTTTCTACGAGCGCCGCGCCGAAGTTATGTGGCTGATTTGTCTTGCTATATTTGCGGCTTTTATAGCGCGTGGTTTTGCCGGCTATTTTCAATCGGTCATTCTGTCCAAGATCGGCAATGACATCATTGCTCGCTATCAACGGCGCCTCTATGCGCATTTGATGACGCTGTCAGTCGGTTTTTTCAGTGAAGCTCGCTCTGCTCAGATTGCCGCGCGGGTCAGCCAGAACGTTTCCGGCATCCGCGATGTGATGAACCTCGTCATCACGTCTACGGCGCGCGACTTTCTGTCATTCGTCTTTCTGCTCGGCAACATGGTCTATCAGGACCCATTGCTCAGCCTTATCTTTTTCGTCATTGCCCCACCTGTGTTTCTGGCCTTGCGCCACATCTCCAAGCGCCTGCGCGCCGTCACGCGCGAGGCGGTCGTTCTCAACAGCCGCGTGCTTGGCGCGATGCAGGAAACCATTCAAGGCATTTCCATCGTCAAGGCCTTCACGATGGAGCCCGAACTCGACCGCAAGATCAACAAGCTGATTACGGCAGCAGAGAATCGACAAAACCGTATTGTTCGCATTTCCGAGCGTAACGGCCCGTTGATCGAAACTGTTGCCGGCTTTGCCGTCGCCGGTGTCTTTGCCTATGCCGCCTACCGTTCGATTTATGAAAATGTGCCGCCAGGCGCCGTGTTTTCCTTCATCGTGTCGCTACTTTTGGCTTATGATCCGGCCCGCCGCCTTGCCAAATTGCAGACGCAGCTTGAACGCGCGGTCGTCAACGCACGGATGATCTACGAACTGCTCGACATGGAACCGCGCCAGCGCGATCTGCCGGACGCCAAGCCGCTGGTCGTCACCGATGCCCGTATCGAATTTCGCGACGTACAGTTTGCCTATGGCGACGACACCGTTCTATCGGGCGTGAGCTTCACTGCCGAAGGTGGACAAACGACGGCGCTCGTCGGCCCCTCCGGCGCCGGTAAATCCACCGTCATCAACCTCATTCCGCGCTTCTACGACCCGAAGGCCGGCAGCATCCTGATCGACGGGCAGGACATCAGCCACGTCACCAAGCAGTCGCTGCGCGAGCATCTCGCCTATGTGTCGCAGCAGCCCTACCTTTTCGAAGGCACGATCCGCGACAATATCCGGTATGGCCGTCTGGAAGCGACCGATGCCGACATCGAGGAAGCAGCCCGGCACGCTTACGCCCATGACTTCATACTGGCGCAACCGCAGGGCTACGACACCCCGGTCGGTGAAAACGGCGTGACGCTTTCCGGCGGCCAGCGGCAGCGCCTGTCGATTGCCCGCGCGCTGGTGCGCAATGCGCCGATCCTCCTTTTGGATGAAGCCACATCGGCGCTCGATACCGAGTCGGAAGCGGCCGTGCAGAAGGCATTGGACGAAGCCATGAGCGGCCGCACGGTCGTCGTCATCGCCCATCGCCTGTCGACGGTGGTCCGGGCCGAGAAGATCATTGTCATGCAGAATGGGCGCGTCGTCGAAGAGGGCAACCACGAGACGCTTGCGGAGGCCGACAATGGCCTTTACGCTCGCCTCAACAGCCTTCAGCGGCCGGCCGTTTCCGGCAATTCCCGCAAATAAGACGATAGAGACGACATGAGCGACGATGCGATGAAGCTGGTGGTGGTGGGCGCGGCAGGCCGCATGGGTCAGGCTCTGATCCGCCTCATCCACGCCACCGAAGGCCTGACCCTACACGCCGCCGTCGCGCGCCCCGGTTCGGCTTTCATCGGCAAGGATGCCGGCGAGATCGCCGGGCTGGGGCAGATCGGCATTCCCGTCACCGACGATCCGCTTTCCGCCTTCCTGCATGCCGACGGCGTTATCGACTTCACCACGCCGGCAACCAGCGTCACCTTCGCCGACCTCGCCGCCCAGGCGCGCATTGTCCACGTCATCGGCACCACCGGCTGCTCTGCCGAAGACGAGACCAGGTTCAAGGCTGCCGCCCGACACGCCCGCATCGTCAAGTCGGGCAATATGGGCCTCGGCATCAACCTTTTGAGCGTCCTTGTCGAGCAGGCCGCGCGGGCGCTTCCGCCGGCCGATTGGGACATCGAAGTCTTGGAAATGCACCATAAGCACAAGGTCGACGCGCCATCGGGCACCGCCCTGCTGCTGGGTGAAGCCGCTGCCAAGGGGCGTGGCATCGATCTCGGCGATCATTCCGTGCGCGTACGCGACGGCTATACCGGCCCGCGTCCGGCGGGTTCGATCGGCTTTGCCACGCTGCGCGGCGGTGCCGTCATCGGCGATCACTCAGTTATTTTTGCCGGCGAAGGCGAGCGGCTGACGTTGTCCCATAGTGCGGGCGACCGGTCATTGTTTGCCCGCGGCGCGCTTCAAGCGGCTCTCTGGGCGCGCGACAAGAAGCCCGGCCTTTATTCCATGCTCGATGTCCTCGGGCTTTCCACACGTTGATACGATCCTTTCAAGGAGTGACATTATGAGCGGTACTCTCGTCCTCGTTCGCCACGGCCAGAGCGACTGGAATTTGAAGAATCTCTTTACCGGCTGGAAGGATCCCGACCTGACAGCGCTGGGCGTTGAAGAAGCCAAGACCGGCGGCAAGGCGCTGGCCGATTACGGCATCAAATACGACATCGCCTTCACCTCGGTGCTCACCCGCGCCCAGCACACGCTGAAGATCATCCTCGATGAAGTCGGTCAGCCCGGCCTGGAAACGATCAAGGATCAGGCGCTGAACGAGCGCGACTATGGCGATCTCTCCGGCCTCAACAAGGACGACGCCCGCGCCAAGTGGGGCGAGGAACAGGTACATATCTGGCGCCGCTCCTACGACGTGCCCCCGCCCGGCGGCGAAAGCCTGCGCGACACCGGCGCCCGCGTCTGGCCTTATTACCTCACCGAAATCCTGCCGCGCGTGCTCGCCGGCCAGAAAGTGCTCGTCGCCGCCCACGGCAATTCGCTGCGCTCACTGGTCATGGTGCTCGACCGCCTGACCAAGGAACAGATCCTGGCGCTTAACCTCGCGACCGGCGTGCCGATGGTCTACAAGCTCAACGCCGACTCCACCGTCGCTTCCAAGGAAGTGCTCGGCGACATGTCCGGCGCGCATTGAGCGGCTGCGCTACCACGGCTGACTATTCTTGATGCTCTCATATGCTACGCTACGCATGCGGCGTAGCATATGAGCTGACGATGGAACGAGAATGAAACACGAAAAAGACGTGATTAGTTATAGCGCTTGGTTTCGGCAGCAGATACTGGCGGGACAGAATTCTGCCAATGCAGGTAATCTTATTCCCGCTGGCGAAGTAGAAGCCGAATTCGCTGCTCTACGGGAAGAAACCCGCAGCAAGCTGGATAGACAGCTTTCTTAAAATTCAGATTACAGCTTCAATTCTCGATCGTGAACCGCACCCGATCCGCGGCAAAGCGTGAGATCGAATATTGCACCGGCACGCCGTCGAGATCGGCGTTCAATGCCCTGGTATTCATGACGATGGCACCGGGGGAGAGTTCGAGGTCGGTGAGGTCACCTTCCTCCGCATGGGTGGCGGTGATTTCCGTGACGACACGAACATAATCGGCGACGCCGAGTTCGCGGAAAGCCTTGGTGATCGAGCCGGTGGTTCCATAGATCTCAGCGATATCGGCAAAGCGGTCGGCGGGAAACCAGCTCGTAGCGCGTGACACCGGGCGATGGTCGGCCCGGCCGATCGTTTCCAGCCGGACGACGGCTGCGCCAGGTGTCAGCTTCAGCCAGCGGGCCACCTCGGCACTGGCAATTTCACGGCTGGCCGCCACCAGCACGCTGCGCGCTTCGCGCGCCTGATCGCCGATCCCTTGAGAAAATCGTGTCCGTTTCGAGATCGGGAAATTCAGGCGTTCCTTGCGCTCGATCAGGGTGCCCCGCCCCTGCACGGCGCGAACGATGCCTTCCTGCCCCAAAGCGGCCAGCGCGCTTCGCACCGTATGCCGGTTGACGCCGAACTGCAGCGCCAGCGCCGTTTCCGGCGGCACCATGCCGGTCTCGTCGAAATCGCCCTGATTGATCGACGCGCGAATCCGGTCGGCAATCTGCCGCCAGAGCGCCACGCCCGTCTGTCTCTGTACCTTCTGCCCCGCCATATTTCCCGCTTGTCCTGTCATACGCTTGTCACGTCGCCCCAATAGATATAAAACATACCTTGTATGGTTGTCTATATCAATAGACATTTTGAGGAAGACGCGATGAATTCAGCACAGAGGCAAGAGGTAGCTGCGCAGGAGCGCCGGGAACGCAAGCGCACGGCGGACCTTCTGGCCCGGGCCGAGCGCGACGAGCTCGATGCGGCCTGGGAAGCACTGTCCGACAAGCCGGCTATCCAGCCCGTGCGTGGGCCAGAAACCGGTCTCGTCATGGTGCGCGGGCGCATCGGCGGCGGCGGCGCACCTTTCAATCTCGGCGAGGTCACGGTAACCCGCGCTACCATCAGACTCGCCTCCGGCACGGTCGGCCACGCGCATGCGCTCGGCACCGACCGCGAGAAGGTACGGCTGGCGGCGATCTTCGACGCGCTCTGGCATCAGCCGGCCACCAAGGATTTCGTCGAGAAGGCGATCCTGCTGCCGATCACCGAGCGGATCGCCGGACGGGATCGGCAAAGAGCCGAAGAGACGGCCGCTACCCGCGTCGATTTCTTCACCATGGTCCGCGGAGAAGACTGATGACCCTTTCCAACACCATCACCCCTGACAACGATGCCCTGACCGGCGGCTTTACCAACCCGGTCTTCGACGCGCAGAGCGTCTTCAAGATGATGATGGACGCGATGGCGCGGCCGGGAACCCTGCAAACGGTCGTCTCCGACATCGCACCGCCCGCACCCCTCGGCATCGCCGCCGGCGCCATTGCGCTCACCCTTTGCGACCATGACACATCGGTCTGGATGTCGGGCGGCCTTGCGCGCTCGACCATGCCGGAATGGCTCGGCTTCCACACCGGCGCGCCGGTGACGTCCGAAAAGCTCGAGGCCCGCTTTGCCTTCGTCGAAGCCGGCGTGCTGCTCGCTTCGCTCAACCAGTTCGATGTCGGCACCCAGGAATATCCCGACCGCTCGACGACGATCGCGCTGGAAATCGCGAGCCTCGAAGGCGGCAAGGAACTGGCGCTCTCCGGCCCTGGGATTGCCGACATCAACATGATTGCGCCCATCGGCCTGCCGGACACGTTCCTGCGCTTCTGGAACGACAATCGCGCGCTCTTCCCGCGCGGTGTCGACCTCGTTCTGACGGCCGGACGGCAATTCCTCTGCCTGCCGCGCACCACCAAGATCATCGCGACGGAGATCTGACGCATGTATGTTGCCGTAAAAGGCGGCGAAGCCGCCATCGCCAATGCTCACCGGCTGCTCGCCGATCGTCGCCGCGGCGACCGCTCGCTGCCGGCGCTCGGCATCGACCAGATCGTCGCGCAGCTTGCGCTTGCCGTCGACCGCGTCATGGCCGAAGCCTCGCTTTATGACCGGACGCTCGCAGCACTTGCCGTGCGCCAGTCGCGCGGCGATATGATCGAGGCGATCTTCCTACTGCGCGCCTACCGCACGACGCTGCCGCGCTTCGGCTATTCCCAGCCGCTGGATACGGCGGCGATGAAGATCGAACGCCGCATCTCCGCTACCTACAAGGACCTGCCGGGCGGCCAGCTTCTCGGCCCTACCTTCGATTATACCCACCGCCTGCTCGACCCGAGCCTGCTCACCGACGAGCCGGTGGACGAGCCGATGCAGCGGTCGGCGGAAGAGGGTCGCGTCATGCGAGTCTCCGAAATCCTGGCCGAAGAAGGGCTGATCGAGGGCGATGGCGAGATGCCGATCGATCACGAAACCGGCGACCTGACGCGCGAGCCGATGGAATTCCCGATGACCCGCGACCTGCGCCTGCAGGCGCTCGCCCGGGGCGACGAGGGTTTTCTTCTGGCGCTTGGCTATTCCACCCAGCGCGGCTATGGCCGCAACCATCCCTTCACCGGTGAAATCCGCATCGGAGAAGTCGAGGTCGAACTCGACGTGCCGGAACTCGGTTTCGCCGTCTCACTGGGCAGCATCCAGGTGACCGAGTGCCAGATGGTCAACCAGTTCAAGGGCTCGGCCAAGGCGCCGCCGCAGTTTACCCGCGGCTACGGCCTTGTCTTCGGCCAGAGTGAGCGCAAGGCCATGGCCATGTCGCTGGTCGACCGGGCGCTACGCGCCGACGAGCTCGGCGAGGATATCGTCGCCCCCGCCCAGGACGAGGAGTTCGTCATCTCCCATTCCGACAACGTGCAGGCAACCGGCTTCGTCGAACATCTGAAGCTGCCACACTATGTCGACTTCCAGGCCGAACTCGACCTGGTGCGCCGCATGCGCCGCGACTTCGAGGCCGCCCGCGACGGCGGCAAGGATCCCCTGACGGAGGCAGCCGAATGACCGATCTCGCCACCTACAACTTCGCCTATCTCGACGAACAGACCAAGCGGATGATCCGCCGCGCCATCCTGAAGGCGATCGCCATTCCCGGCTATCAGGTGCCCTTCGCCTCGCGCGAAATGCCGATGCCCTATGGCTGGGGCACCGGCGGCGTGCAGCTCACCGCGGCGATCATCGGGCCGGACGACGTCCTGAAAGTCATCGACCAGGGCGCCGACGACACCACCAACGCCGTCTCCATCCGCGCCTTCTTCCAGAAGGTCGCCAATGTCGCGGTCACCACCCGCACGGAAGAGGCGACGATCATCCAGACGCGCCACCGCATCCCGGAAGCCAAGCTCGGCCCCAACCAGGTGCTGGTCTACCAGGTGCCGATCCCGGAACCCTTACGCTTCCTGGAACCGCGCGAGACCGAGACCCGCAAGATGCATGCACTCGAGGAATACGGCCTCATGCATGTGAAGCTCTACGAGGACATCGCCCGCAACGGCCGCATCGCCACGACATATGCCTACCCGGTCAAGGTCGCCGGCCGCTACGTGATGGACCCATCTCCGACGCCGAAATTCGACAATCCGAAAATGCACCTGTCGGATGCGCTGCAGCTCTTCGGCGCCGGCCGCGAGAAGCGCATCTATGCGGTGCCGCCCTATACCGACGTGGTCAGCCTCGATTTCGAGGATCACCCCTTCGAAGTACAGCGCTTCGAGAAGCCCTGTGCGCTCTGCGGGGCCGAGCAGGTCTATCTCGACGAAGTGATCCTCGACGACAAAGGCGGACGGATGTTCGTCTGCTCCGACACCGATTTCTGTGAAGACCGCCGCGCCCACGGCCATGTCGGCCCGATGCTGGCGCCAAATGGGCCGGCACCCAATCAGGAGGCCGCCGAATGAGCGACACACCACTCCTCAAGGTCAAGGACATCTCGAAATTCTACGGCAGTCGCATCGGATGCCGTGACGTCTCCTTCGATCTCTGGCCCGGCGAAGTCCTGGCCATCGTCGGCGAGAGCGGCTCGGGCAAGACCACCTTGCTCAACTGCATCTCGACGCGGCTGCTGCCGACCACCGGCAGCGTCGAATACCACATGCGCGACGAGACCTATCGCGACCTCTTCCGCATGAACGAGGCGGAGCGTCGCTTTCTGATGCGTACCGACTGGGGCTTCGTCCACCAGAACCCCGCCGACGGGTTGCGCATGACGGTCTCGGCCGGCGCCAATGTCGGCGAGCGGCTGATGGCGATCGGCAACCGTCACTACGGCAATATCCGCGCCACGGCGGTCGACTGGCTGGAACGCGTCGAAATCGATGCCGACCGCATCGACGACCAGCCGCGCGCCTTTTCCGGCGGCATGCGCCAGCGCCTGCAGATCGCCCGCAATCTGGTGACCGGCCCGCGCCTGGTATTCATGGACGAGCCGACCGGCGGCCTCGACGTCTCGGTGCAGGCACGCCTGCTCGACCTCGTGCGTGGCCTCGTCAACGATCTCGGCCTGTCGGCGATCATCGTCACCCACGACCTCGCCGTCGCCCGCCTGCTGTCGCACCGCATGATGGTGATGAAGGACGGATACGTCATCGAACATGGTCTGACCGACCGCGTGCTCGACGATCCGCGCGAACCCTACACGCAGCTGCTCGTCTCTTCGATCCTGCAGGTCTGAGGAAATAAGATCATGGCAACCCCCCTCGTCGTTTCCGAAGTCTTCAAGAGCTTCACCATGCATCTGCGCGACGGCATTCGCCTGCCTGTCGTCGCCGATGTCTCCTTCTCGGTCGCAGCCGGCGAATGCGTCGTGCTCGGTGGCCCCTCCGGCATCGGCAAGAGCTCGCTCTTGAAGATGATCTACGGCAACTATGCCGTCGACGCCGGTCAGATCCTGGTGGCGCACAAGGACAGGATCACCGATCTCGCCACCGCCGATCCGCGCACCGTGCTCGAGGTTCGCCGCCATACCATGGGCTATGTCAGCCAGTTCCTGCGCACCGTGCCGCGCGTGGCCGCCATCGATGTCGTCGCCGAGCCGCTTCTGGCGCGCGGCGTGGTACTGGCGGATGCCCGGCAAAGGGCCGGCGCCCTGCTCGCCCAGCTCAACCTGCCGCAAGAGCTCTGGCAGTTGCCGCCCGCCACCTTCTCCGGTGGCGAGCAGCAGCGCGTCAATATCGCCCGCGGCTTCATCACCGACCACGCCATCCTGCTGCTCGACGAGCCGACGGCCTCCCTCGATGCCCGGAACCGCGCCGTCGTGGTCTCGATGATCGAGGAGAAGAAAAAGGCCGGCGTCGCCCTGCTCGGCATCTTCCACGACGAGGAAGTGCGCGAAGCGGTCGGTAGCCGGATTCTCGACGTCTCCCGCTTCTCACCCAGAAAGTCCGCCGCATGAGCCGCCAACTGGGCGAATCGCCCTTCATCAGCCCGACAGCAACGGTCAAGAACTCGACGTTCGGCCGCTACACCGAGGTCTCGGAGCGTTGCCGTATCGACGAAGTCGAGATCGGCGATTATTCTTACATCATGCAGGACGGCGCCGTCTGGTGCGCGACGATCGGCAAGTTCGTCAACATCGCCGCCAGCGTCCGCATCAACGCCACCAACCATCCGACATGGCGGGCGACGCTGCATCACTTCACCTATCGCGCCGCCGATTATTGGCCGGATGCCGATATGGAGACGGATTTCTTCACCTGGCGGCGCGAGAACCGCGTCGTGATCGGTCATGACGTCTGGATCGGCCACGGCGCCACCATCCTGCCTGGTGTTGCGGTCGGCAATGGTGCCGTCATCGGCGCCGGTGCCGTCGTTTCCAAGGATGTCGCCCCCTATACGATCGTCGGTGGCGTACCGGCCAAGCTCATCCGCGAGCGTTTCACCACCGAGGTCGGCGCGCGGATGGACAAGCTTGCCTGGTGGGACTGGGATCACGCCACTCTGCGCACGGCGCTGACCGACTTCCGCGCCCTTTCCGCCGAGGATTTTTTGATCCGCTACGGCGCATGAGGACGTTTTTCGCCGATACGGGGCTTGCGCCGGCCGACTGAGGATCCAGCGTCTGGCGACCCTTTGAGACCAGATATTCGAGGGAGACGCCTTCATGGCAAAACAGTTCGAAAGCATCGATGACCGGCTGAACGATTTCATTGCCCGGCAACATATCTTCTTTACGGCATCTGCGACCGGGACGTCCCGCGTCAACGTTTCGCCCCGCGAGACGCTGTGCCTGCGCATCATCTCACCCAATACCGCCATCTATCTCGACCGCACCGGCAGCGGCAACGAGACCTCGGCGCATATGAAGGCCGATGGGCGGCTGACCATCATGTTCTGCGCCGTCGCGGGGCCGCCGATGATCCTGCGCCTCTATGGGCGCGGCCGGATCATTCACCGGACATCGGCTGAATACCGGGAATTGCTGCATACCCATTATGCCGGCGACGAACCGCTCGGTGCCCGCCAGATCGTCTGGCTGGATATAGACCTCGTCCAGACCTCCTGCGGCTTCGGCGTGCCGCTCTTTTCCTATGAAGGCGAAAGGCCGAGCCTCGATCAATGGGCCAAGGCCAAGGGTCCCGATGGTATCGAGGAATATCGGCGGGAAAAGAACGTCCGCAGCATGGATGGTCTCCCAACGGGTTTATTTGACGCCGACAGCAACTAATGCGGCTCCACTGAATCATCCCACCGCACCAATAGCGGGGGATTGTAACAACACTTACACAAATCTGACATCGGAGCTTCATGAAGCGGCGATAATGCGTTGCCTATACTTGGCGCACAGCCGCTCGAAATTCCGTTTTGAGCCAAGGCACCTGTGCCTATTCATAGTTAGTAGCGCGACGTCAATGCCAGCTGCGGACCAAAGCAGCGGCGAAAGGGAAAGCTTCATGTTCGAGCTCAAGAATGTCTCGCGCCGGTTCGGAAACAAGCTCGCTGTCGATTCCGTGACGTTGGACATTCCGCAAGGACAGATGGTTGGCGTCATCGGCCGCTCGGGCGCCGGCAAGTCCACGCTGCTGCGCATGATCAACCGCCTCGCCGACCCGACTTCCGGCTCGATCCATTTCGCCGGCACCGAGGTTTCCAAGCTGAGTGGCCGGGCGCTGCGCAACTGGCAGCGCGACTGCGCCATGATCTTCCAGCAGTTCAACCTGGTCCCGCGCCTCGACGTCTTGACCAACGTCATGCTCGGCCGCCTCAACCAGCGCTCGACCGTCATGAGCCTTCTCTCGGTCTTCACCCGTGAAGAGCGCATCGAAGCGATCGCGGCACTCGGGCGCCTCGGCATCGAGCAGACCGCATTGCAGATGGCCGGCACGCTGTCGGGCGGCCAGCAGCAGCGCGTCGCCATCTGCCGCGCGCTGATGCAGCAGCCGAAGATGATGCTCGCCGACGAGCCGATCGCCTCGCTCGATCCGCTCAACGCCAAGATCGTCATGGACGCTTTGCGCGACATCAACGAGCGCGAAGGCATCACCGTCATCACCAACCTGCATACGCTGGATACGGCCCGCAACTATTGCGAACGCATCGTCGGCATGGCCGCCGGCCGTGTCGTCTTCGACGGCAAGCCGTCCGACCTGACGGCCGCAGCAGTCAAGGAAATCTACGGCACCGACAAGGATGGCGCCGGTGTCGACGAGACGATGACGTCGACCGCCATCAACATTCCCGATCAGGCCGCGCAAGCCGCGGCACATGCATCCGCCGGCCTGCAACCGCTGGCACTGGCCGGTCCCTGAGAGGGAGCCGGCCGCGATCGAGAGCCCGCGTCAAGGGCGCATTTTTTCAGACCGAAGACATCCGGGGACACACCGGTTAACCAGGAGACGAACCCATGTTGAAGAAGACCCTTCTTGCAGCCACGGCGCTTCTCGCGCTTGCCGGCGGCGCTGCCGCTCAGGACCTCAAGGAATTCCGCGTCGGTATTCTCGGTGGCGAAAACGAAGCCGACCGCCTGCGCAACTATGCCTGCCTCTCCGATCACCTGAAGAAGGAATTCGGCTTCGAGAAGGTATCGCTGTTCCCGGCCGCCGACTATGACGGCGTTATCCAGGGTCTTCTCGGCGGCACGCTCGACTTTGCCGAACTCGGCGCTTCCGGCTATGCAGCCGTCGCTATCAAGGACCCGAAAGCCGTCACCCCGATCCTGACCACGCAGCAGGCTGACGGCTCGACCGGCTATTACTCGATCGGTCTCGCGCTCAAGTCCTCCGGCATCAAGAGCATCAAGGACGCCAAGGGCAAGAAGCTCGGCTACGCCGATCCGGACTCCACCTCGGGCTATCTCGTTCCGCTGACGCAGATCCCGAAGGACACCGGCATGCCGAACGACAAGTTCTTCGCCTCGACCCAGTTCAACGGCGGTCACGAGAACAACCTGCTCGCCGCCTATGACGGCAAGGTCGACGTCGCTGTCGACGACTCCTCGGGCCTCGGCGACTTCAAGGACGGCTACACCTCCGGCACCTTCCGCAAGGAAGTCGACAAAGGCGCCGTCGACCCGAACAAGCTCGTTGAAGTCTGGCGTTCGCCGCTGATCCCGAACGGCCCGCTCGTCGTTCGCAACGCTCTCGGCGCCGAATGGCAGACCAAGCTGACCGACTTCTTCCTGAAGCTCCCGACCGCCGACGCCAAGTGCTTCAACGCCATCGAAGGCGGCGACTTCAAAGGCTACGTCAAGGTCAAGCCGGACTTCTACAACGCCGTTATCGAAGTTCGCAAAGCTGCCATCGGCGGCTGATCTTCGTCCTGACTGCGAGGCGGCCGGCAACGGCCGCCTCTTTGCTATTTTTCAAGGCGGTATTTTTCATGACGATTGCCGATGCCCAGCCACAGATGCAGAGCGCGCCCCACAGCGCCAAGGAGATCGGCGATGCCTGGAGCCGCATGGTGGCCCGGCGCCGTCTCTATACCGGGCTCGGGCTCGCGATCCTGATCATCGCCTTCGTCAGCTCCGTCCGCTTCGCTGACGAGAGCAATGCAGGCCATTTCTTCGACCGCCTGCCGCATCTCTTCGATTTCCTGAGCTGGCTGATCCCCAAGGATTGGGCCGACGTCTATCGCGCACTCTTCGATCTTGCGAGCCCGAACGGCGCAAACGGCGTTGGCGGCGAAGAATTCAATTTTCCCCTCGGCCGCGTCTATGTCTGGGGCAATTTCTACATTCCCGAATATTTCGAGCTGATGATCATCACGATCAACGTGGCGCTGGTATCGACCATCATCGGTTTCATCGTCGCCCTGCCTCTCAGCTTCTTTGCCGCCCGCAACATGTCGCCGTCCAATCCTGTACGGCTGGTGACGAAGCGCGTCATGGAATTCCTGCGCGCCTTCCCCGAGATCGTCATTGCCGGGCTGTTTTCGGCGATCCTGTCGATCGGCCCGATCGCCGCCATCATCGCCGTCGGCCTGCACACGATCGGCGCGCTCGGCAAGCTCTTCTACGAAGTCGTCGAAAATATCGACATGAAGCCGGATGAGGGCATGAAAGCGGTCGGCGCCAGCTGGACGGAGCGCGTCCGCTTCGGCGCCCTGCCGCAGGTGATGCCGAATTTCATGTCCTATGCGCTGCTGCGCCTGGAAATCAACGTCCGCGCCTCGACCATCATCGGCGCCGTCGGCGGCGGCGGCATCGGCGAGGAGCTAAAGCTGTCTATCTCGCGCGGCTTCGGCGCCAAGACGGTGGCGCTCGTGCTGCTGCTCTTCATCACCATCATCGCCGTCGATCAGTTTTCCGCATGGCTCCGTCGCCGTCTCGTCGGCGAACATGCCTTCCTTCTGCAGCATTGAGGTCGCCCATGTCCGTTATCGACGCCAGCCGCATGCAGGATATCGAAGCACGCTACCCGGAGATCCTGCACCGATCCTTTCGCCAGCGCTTTGGTGCCCTGATGGTCTTCATCGGCGTGATCCTCTACGGCTTCTACGCCGTCTGGTTCTTCGACCTGCCGAAAGTCATCACTGAGGCCCACTGGGAGCGCGTCGGCATCTATCTGAGCGAATGGGTCAGCTACGACGTACAGCCGGAATTCCGCATTTCCGGCGACACGATCAGCATCAAATATCCGCGCTTTTCGCCGCTGGGTGATAATCCGCACCCGGATTGGGTGACAAACAACCCCGACGGCAGCTTGACAGTCTCGGTCAGCGGCACCAGCCGCACCGTGACGATCACCAAGACACAGGCGATCCTCACCGCGCATGGTGTCACTATCCCGATCGACATCACCGGCGACGTGCCAAAGGTGATCGGCTCGGAGCCGGTTCCCGCCTGGATGACGGTCTATGACGATAATATCCTCGTGGACATGGGTTTTGCCGGCAATGTCAGCATCTCCACGGACCGCGTGAAAATCCGCAAGCGCTTCATCGGCTGGGCGAATTTCGTCTTCGACACGCATTCGCCCTTCTTCGACAAGCCGGCGGGCGAAGTCATCAGCCTGATCGTCTCCGGTCCCCGGCTCAATCCCGATGAATCGAACCTTTCGCTCGCCTTCGACAATGTCTGGAACAATGCCGCTTGGCAGCACGGTGATGTCTGGTCCAAGCTGTTCCAGACCATCGTCATGGCCTTCCTCGGCACGCTGCTCGGCTCAGTCGTCGGCTTCCCACTGGCCTTCCTCGCAGCGCGCAACATCACACCAAACCGGCTGCTCAATCAGGTGCTGAAACGCTTCTTCGACTTCCTGCGCTCGGTCGACATGCTGATCTGGGCGCTGTTCCTGACCCGCGCCTTCGGCCCCGGACCGCTTGCCGGCAGCGGCGCGATTTTCCTCACCGAGACCGGCACGCTCGGCAAGCTCTACTCCGAGGGCCTTGAGAATATCGACAACAAGCCGCGCGAAGGCGTGAAGTCCACCGGTTCGTCAACCATCCTCGTGCATCGCTACGGCATCATGCCGCAGATCGTTCCCGTCATCGTCAGCCAGACGCTCTATCAATGGGAATCCAACGTGCGTGGCGCCACCATCATCGGCGCGGTCGGCGCCGGCGGCATCGGCCTGAAGCTATGGGAAGCCATGCGTACCAACGCCAATTGGGAAAACGTCGCCTATATGGTGCTGCTGATCCTGATCGTCGTCTTTCTGTTCGACGCCGCCTCCAGCGCGCTGCGGACACGCCTGATGGGCACGCAAAACAGGTAAAAAAGACAACAAAAAACCGTATCGCATCATCATTTTGTCACGGGAATCCTTTAGCGGAAGCCCGGGCAGGATAAGATCGGGCGCACCGGGTTTAGCCGGATTCGATTCGATACCGTCTGGCCTCTCTTGCGGTTTGGCGCAAATCACCCAACAGTGTCTCGCGCAGCCGATTTTTCCAAGGAATATAGCCTTGCGCTACGCTCTCTATTTTACGCCGCCAAAAGCCGATCCCCTGACGGCGCTCGCCGCCCGATGGCTCGGCCGCGATGCCTTTTCGAATGAAATCTTTTCCGACAAGGCGATCGGCGTCGTGCCCGAGAACCATGCCGAGGTCACCGCCGATCCGCGCCGCTACGGCTTTCACGCCACGCTGAAGGCGCCTTTCGAGCTGGCAAGCTCGGTCACGGAGCGCGATCTTCTCGACGTGGCCGCCGATTTCGCCGCGCGCACGCCGGCCTTTGCCATTCCTGAGCTTGTGCTCGGCCAGCTCGGCCAGTTCTTCGCGCTCGTTCCGGGAGCCGTCTATCAGCCGCTTCAGGATTTCGCCGCTCAAGTCGTCAAGACCTTCGAGCCGTTTCGCGCCGCCCTTTCCGAAGCCGATATTGCGCGGCGCAAGCCGGAGGGATTGAGCGAGGCGGAGCGTGCAAACCTGCTGCGCTGGGGCTATCCTTACGTGAACGACGAGTTCCGCTTCCATATGACACTGACCGGCAAGGTCGCGGCCGAGCAACAGGCCAGCATCCATGACCTGCTGCGCGATCGTTTCGCCGATCATACCGGCAAGCCGCTCGATATTTCCGGCCTCGCCGTCTTCGTCGAAGAAGAGCGTGGCGCACCCTTTACCGTCCGTTCCTGGCTGCCGCTTGCCGACGCCCAAAAGTGAAAGACCTGACATGACCAAAGAAATCGTCCTCTCCAACGCCCGCATCGTCCTCGAAGACAAGATCCTTGAGGGCTCCGTGCTGATCCGCGACGGGCGGATCGCCGATATTTCCGACGGCAGGTCCGGTATCGGCGAGGATTTCGAGGGCGATTATCTGATCCCCGGTCTGGTCGAGCTGCATACGGACCATCTGGAAGCCCATTATTCGCCGCGCCCCGGCGTGCGCTGGAACAAGACGGCCGCCATCCAGGCGCATGACGCCCAGATCGTCACCTCGGGCATCACCACCGTCTTCGACTGCCTGCGCATGGGCTCCGACGAAGACGGCGGTTTCGAAAAGGGCGAGATGCGCGACATGGCCGACGCCATCCAGGCGGCACAGCGCGAAGACCGGCTGCGCGCCGACCACCTGATCCACCTGCGCTGCGAGGTCTCCTCCGACAACGTTCTCGATCACTTCCAGGATTTCGAGAAGGACCCCTATGTCCGCCTGGTCTCGCTGATGGACCACGCGCCGGGCCAGCGCCAGTTCCAGACAATGGACCAATACATCTTCTACTACCAGAAGAAGCGCGGCCTCAGCGACGAGGCCTTTGCCGTTTTTGTCGCCAAGCGCCAGGCAGAATCGGCCCGATACGCAACGCCGCATCGCGATGCCATTTCGAAGGTCTGCAATGAGCGCGGTATTACCATTGCCAGCCATGACGACGCGACGCTTGTCCATGTCGACGAGGCGATCAATTACGGCGTGCGGCTGGCGGAGTTCCCGACCAGCGTCGATGCGGCGAAGGCATCGCATGGGGCCGGCATGAGCGTGTTGATGGGCGCGCCGAACATCGTGCGCGGCAAGTCGCATTCCGGCAACATCGCCGCCCGCGATCTCGCCGAACTCGGCGTGCTCGACGTGCTCTCCTCCGATTACGTGCCGCTCAGCCTGTTGCACGCGCCCTTCATTCTCGCCGACGAAGTCGAGGGTATCTCGCTGTCGCAGGCGATCGCCATGGTCACCGCGACCCCGGCCAAGACCGTCAGCCTCAACGATCGCGGCCGCATCGCCGAGGGACTGCGCGCCGATCTCGTGCGCGTCCGCCGCGATCACGGCGTGCCGGTGACGCGCTCGGTCTGGCGGGAAGGACGGCGTGTGGCATGACGCTCGACGCCAAGACAGAGCCGACTAAGGACCTCTCGGCAAACACAGCCGGGATCATGGTCGTGGTCGTCGGCCCGAGCGGCGCCGGCAAGGATACGCTGATGAATCTCGCCGCCCGGCATTTCGCCGGCCGGTCGGACATTCATTTCGTCCGTCGCGTCATCACCCGCTATGGCGATGCTGGTAACGAAGACCACAGAAGCGTCTCCGACGCCGATTTCGACGCCATGGAACAGGACGGCGCCTTTGCCGTCTCCTGGGAGGCGCACGGCCTGAAATACGGCATTCCTAGTGATGTCGAGGGCGAACTCGCCAACGGCCACCTCGTCGTCGCCAATGGCTCCCGTTCGGTGCTCCATCGTTTCCAGGCGGCATTTCCGAAGCTGAAGGTCATCAACGTTACGGCGCGGCGCGAAGTATTGGCGGAGCGGCTGATAGCGCGCGGCCGAGAAAGCCGCGAGGACGTGCTGAAACGGCTGGAGCGCGGCTCGCTCACCGTTCAGGGCAGCTACGATGTCGCCGACATCGACAATAGCGGCACGCTGGAAGAGGCGGGCCGTGTGATCGTCGCAGAGCTGGAAACGCTTATAAGACGATAGGAATCAGCTTGAGATAAGGCGCTCAATGCGCCTCATCCCAATTGTTCGCCGCCCGCGCATCGACCTTCAGCGGCACGGACATATTAACCGCCGGCATGGCGGCATTTTCCATGACCGAGACGATGACCGGAGTCGAGCGTTCGACATCGGCGTCCTCAACTTCGAAGATCAATTCGTCGTGCACCTGCAGCAGCATGCGAACGCGATCGCCAAGGCCCGCATCGGCCAGCGCCGGCTCCATCTTGATCATCGCGCGGCGAATGACGTCGGCGGCCGAGCCCTGAATCGGGGCATTGATCGAGGCGCGCTCGTTGAAGGCGCGCACGGAGGGATTGGAGGAGCGGATTTCCGGGAAATGGACGCGGCGGCCGAAGATGGTTTCGACATAGCCCTTGTCACGCGCCGTCGCCTTGGTGCTTTCCATATAGTCGCGAATGCCGGGGAAGCGCTCGAAATATCGCTTGATGTAGTCGCCGGCTTCCGAGCGCTCGATCGACAGCTGATTGGCGAGGCCGAAGGCCGAAATGCCGTAGATGATGCCGAAGTTGATTGCCTTGGCGCGGCGGCGCACTTCGCTCGGCATGCCCTCGATCGGCACGCCGAACATTTCCGACGCCGTCATGGCGTGAATATCGACGCCATCGGCGAAGGCCTGCTCGAGCTGCGGAATATTGGCAACATGCGCCAGCACACGCAGTTCGATCTGGCTGTAGTCGGCCGAGATCAGCTTGTGGCCGGGCGTCGAGATGAAAGCCGTGCGGATCTTGCGGCCTTCAGCGGTGCGGACCGGAATGTTCTGCAGGTTCGGCTCAGAGGAGGACAGGCGCCCGGTCGTGGTCGAGGCCAGCGAATAGGAGGTGTGGACGCGCTTGGTCTCAGGATGGACGTAGCCCGGCAGTGCGTCGGTATAGGTGGATTTCAGCTTGGTGAGCTGGCGCCAGTCGACGATCTTACGTGGCAGCTCGAAGCCGGCAGCCGCCAGGTCTTCCAGCACCTGCGCCGAGGTCGACCACTGCCCGGTCTTGGTCTTGCTCCCTCCGGCAAGGCCCATCTTGCCGAAGAGGATATCGCCGAGCTGCTTGGGCGAACCGATGTTGAAACGCTCGCCGGCGAGCGTATAGATCTCGTCCTCCAGCCGGGCCGCACCCTGCGCCAGCTCGCCGGAGAGACGCGACAGGATTTGCCGGTCGATGGTGATGCCGCGCTCTTCCATATGGGCAAGCACCGGCACCAGCGGCCGCTCCAGGCGCTCATAGACGGTTGCGAGTTTTTCTGCTGCCAGTCGGGGCTTCAGCACCAGCCAGAGGCGCAGCGTCACGTCGGCATCCTCGGCGGCATAGGCTGTGGCGCGGTCGATATCGACGAGGTCGAAGGTGATGTTAGACTTGCCGCTGCCGGCAACGTCCTTGTAGGCGATCGGCTTATGGCCGAGCCAGCGTTCCGACAGGCTGTCCATGCCATGCGTGGCGTTGGCGCCGCCGTCGAGCACGTAGGACAGCAGCATCGTGTCGTCGAAGCCCTTGGTCTCGATGCCATAGCGCTTCATCAGCAGGTAGTCGTATTTCAGGTTCTGCGCGATCTTGAGGACGGAAGTATCCTCCAGCAGCGCCTTCAGCCGCGGCAGCGCGTCGCGCAGCGGGATCTGGTTGTCGGCAAGTCCGCCACCGAGCAGGTCTCCGACACCATTCTTGTGGTTGAGCGGGACATAGGCGGCGCGGATGGAAGCGCCCGTAGGATCGTTCTTGTTATCGGCAATCGCCAGCGAAAAGCCGACGATTTCGGCTTGCATGACATCGAGCGACGTCGTCTCTGTGTCGAAGGCCACGATGCCGGTTTCGCGCGCATCCGCGATCCACTGGTCGAGGGTGGCGACATCGCGGATGGTGGCATATTTCGAATGGTCGATCGGTGCGGTGGCGAAGCTTGCCGCGCGGGCCTTGGTGAGGTCGGCAGGTTCGGTCAGCCCCTCGACACCCACGCGCGGCTTGACCGCCGGCGCGGGAACGGAAGCGCCCTCGGCCGCGACGGTGCCGCCGGCGACGAGCTCGACATTGTCTCCGACATCGAGATCCGGGCCGTGGGCGGTGTCGCCCCACTCGACCTTGACGTCAGATGGTTCGATCGCCGTCGGATCGCAATTGCAGGCCTCGGCGACGCGGCGCGTCAGCGAGGTGAATTCCATAGCCTTCAGGAAGCCGACCAGCTTCGGGCCGTTCTGCGGCTCGAGCACCAGTGCGTCGAGCGGCAGTTCCAGCGGTACGTCGGTCCTGAGCGTCACCAGCTGCCGGGAAATCCGGGCCAGATCGGCGTTGGCGATGATGTTTTCGCGGCGCTTCTCCTGCTTGATCTCGCCGGCGCGGGCGAGCAGCGTGTCGAGATCGCCGAACGTCTCCAGAAGCTGCGCCGCCGTCTTCGGGCCAATGCCGGGGATGCCGGGCACGTTGTCGACCGAATCGCCGGTCAGGGCCTGCAGGTCGATCATCTTTTCCGGCGGCACGCCCCATTTCTCGATGACGTCGGGAATGCCGATCTGCTTGTCCTTCATGCTGTCATACATGTGGACCATTGGGGTAACGAGCTGCATCAAGTCCTTGTCGGAGGAGATGATGGTGACGTCGGCACCGGTTGCCTCGGCCTGGCGGGCATAGGTGGCGATGATGTCGTCGGCCTCGAAACCGTCCGTCTCGATACAGGGCAGGTTGAAGGCGCGGGTTGCCTGGCGAATGAGCCCGAATTGCGGGATCAGCTCTTCCGGCGGCGCCGAGCGATTTGCCTTGTAGGCGTCGTAGATATCCTTACGGAATGTCTTCGAGGAATAGTCGAAGATGACGGCGAAATGCGTCGGCGTCACGCCGACCGACGTATCGCGCGCCGAGGTCAAAAGCTTCCACAACATGTTGCAGAAACCGGAGACGGCGCCGACCGGCACTCCATCGGACTTGCGCGTCAGCGGCGGCAGGGCATGGAAGGCCCGGAAAATGAATCCGGAGCCGTCGACGAGGAAGAGATGATCACCTTTTTTCATGGAAGCATGGATAGCGTGGTGCACTTCCAACGTCCATATAAAGTTCCATCAGACAACGCGCGGACAGGCCAAATCTCTCACTGAAACGTTACCAAGTTTTAATCAATCTAAACTGCATATTCCCTTGAAAAACCATATTTGGAACCTCATTTCATACTCACCGGCGATTGATTACGCCGAGGGTCTGACAACCGGCCTGTCCCCCGCCATGTCAGACTTGGACAAAGGCCTATCCCCCTCTCCGGGCCTTTGTCCTCCTTTTCTAAGCCGCCATGGCGCCCCTCCAGGCCATGGCGGCTTTTCTGTTTGATCCGCTCGCACAGCCCAGCGGAACGCTGCTCGAAATACCGTTGCAACTCCGCCGATTCCGGACAGGCCCCGCCCGAGAATTGCCGATTGTTTTGGCCCGGAATACTGGCATAATTACAATCATGGGATTTAACCGGACGGACTCCGCGACCTACCTTGCCAATCAGATGGCAAAGGGATTTTCCCGCTCGTTACAACAACGTGCGGCACGGCTCGGCTTTTCCCCCGGTCAGTTCCCGATCCTGCTCGAATTATGGACCGAAGACGGGCTGACGCAGAAGCAATTGCTGGAGCGCGTCGACATAGAACAAGCGACGATGGCCAATACGCTATCACGCATGGAGCGCGACGGGTTGGTGGAGCGCCGGCCACATCCATCCGACAAGCGCGCGCAGTTGATCTTCCTGACCGGCAAGGCCACCGCCATGCAAACCGAAGCCGTCGAGGCCGCGATCGCGGCGGACAGGGACCTCTTCAGAGGCTTCCGCACCTTCGAGCGCGAATTGCTGCTCGAATATGTCAAACGCATCCTGGAAAACGCCAAACATATCTAATCAGGCTACGGTCTTATCCGATGCGGAAAACCTGCTGCTCGGCTCGATATCAGGCTTGCCCAGTAGGAAGCCCTGAAGTTGCGCGCAGCCCTCCTCGACGACGATACGGCGCTGGCTCTCCGTTTCCACACCTTCCGTCACCACCGGCATGTTCAGGCTATGACCGAGCCCGATGATGGCGCGCACGATGGAACGGGCCGCCGGATCATGTTCCAGCGCCCCGGTGAAGCTGCGGTCGACCTTGATCTTGTCGAAGGGAAAGGCGCGCAAGTTGCTTAGCGAGGAATAGCCGGTGCCGAAATCGTCCATCACGACACGAACGCCCAACCGGTGCAGACGCTGCAGGGTTGAGAGCACGACAACGCGGTCGCGCATCAGGGCGGCTTCGGTGATCTCGAGCTCCAGCCGATGCGGATCGAGACCAGTCCTTGCTAAGATCTGCGCCACCTGATCGTACAAGGTCGGAATCATGAATTGCACCGGCGAAACATTGACGGCGATACTGGCCTTGTCGTGCCAGCGCGCCGCCTCGATGCAGGCCTGTTCCAGCACCCACTCGCCAAGCTGGACGATCGATCCACTCTCCTCGGCGATCGGGATAAAGGTATCCGGCTCGATCACGCCGCGCACCGGATGATCCCAGCGCAACAGGGCTTCATAGCCACTGATCTGACCGTTTTGAGCGTCGAGAATGGGCTGGTAGTCGACATGGAGCTGTCGGCGCAGGATCGCCTGACGAAGGTCGCTTTCGATCTGGCGGCGGGTGCGGACCGTTTCGTCCATACCGGCATCGAAAAAGCACGCGAAGCCACGGCTGGTATGTTTGACGCGGTAGAGGGCGATATCGGCATTGCAATAGAGCTGCTCGGCGCTGTGGCCATCCCGCGGATAGATGGCGATCCCCAGGCTGACGCCGACGGCAGTCGGATCGCGCGCCGTGTCCATCTCCGCGGCGAATTCTGCCAGGATGCGCTCCGCCAGCCGGCGCGCACCCTCCGGCTGCGATTGCCCCGGCTGAATGATCGCGAATTCATCGCCGCCGAGCCTTGCCACCGTGTCGCTATCCTCGGCCGAACGACGAAGAATATCAGCGACCTTGCAAAGGATACGGTCCCCTTCGGCATGACCGAAAACGTCGTTGATCGCCTTGAACCGATCGAGGTCGAGGCAGAAGACGGCGGCCTCCGTCCCCTTGTGCTCTGCCATCTGCAAGGCCTGACGGATGCGCTCGTCGAAAAACGCGCGATTGGGGAGATCCGTCAGCGTATCATGATGGGCCAGATGCTCGATCATCTGCTGCGCCTGCCGGCGCTCCGTCAAATCCCGCACGACCAGCACGCGGCATTCGTGCCCGCGATAGATGATGGTGCGGATGACGACCTCGACGGGAATGCTCCTGCCGCTTTCACTTAAGAGCGCGGTTTCCAGCGAAGCGGCTTCCTCGGGGCGCATGGCGGCGTCCGGCGTGAGAAAATCCCCCGGCGACTTACCGATCAACCGCTGCAACGACCAGCCCGAAATGGCGACGAACCGCTCATTGGCATCGATGACGCGGCCGTCGCGAACGATCAGCATACCCTCAAGCGAGGCATTGGCGAAACCGCGCAAATCGGTCAGATGGCGGTCGACGAAGGCGGCGCCAAGCGCAATCAGAACCAGCCCCGTCGATGCCGCCATGATGATGCCGGCCAGCACGATACGGTCGATCGAAAGGGTCGCCGCCTCCACAGTCGGGTCCGGTGTCAGCGTAACGCCGCTCATGGCGGTAAAGTGCAGGGCGCAGATCGCCAGCACCAGAAGCAGCGTGCCGAGCGCGATCCGCCGTTGGCCGCCCATGCGGAAAAAGGCGACGAAGGAGAGTGCTCCCAAAGCAGCGCCGGCTGCAATTGCCGCCAATGTCCGTGACGGATCGTGGGCAAGGATCGCTGGCGCCTGGATGGCCTGCATGCCGGTGAAGTGCATGGAGGCGATGCCAAGTGCCATCAGCATGCCGCCGATGGCAAAAGAGATGGTGTTGTCCCATTCGAAAGCGACCGCAATGGCGAACCAGGAACCAAGGATGGCAAAGACCACGGAGAGGATCGTGAGCGAGAGGCCGTAGCTGATCGGCAGACCGCCGTCATAGGCCAGCATGGCAATGAAGTGCGTGGCCCATATGCTGACCCCGCTGGCAAAGGCGGCAGCGACCACCCAATAGCTGCGCTGCTGCGATCGGCATTCCTGCGCCCGCGAAAACAGCAGCATCGTCGCCAGGCTGCCGATCAAGCAAATGGCGGCTGCGACGAAAATCAACCTGATGTCGTGCTCGTCGCGAATGCATGCCATTACAGAGAACATTCAGCATCTCCATTTGCTTTTATCGATCGAGCTTATTTTCGATGCTCTAAATAACCGTAAATTAAATAGGCGACTATTTATGCTGAAACGCATCCTCCGCATGCGGCAATCGCACTGCGAAATTTTCGGATTTCCCGCCTCGAAACCGGCCGGGCTTTGGTCTATCGTCCCAGCAATTTCCATGTAAGGAGTCGGATATGA
Source organism: Rhizobium sp. AP16 (assembly GCF_000281735.1). NCBI lineage: Bacteria > Pseudomonadati > Pseudomonadota > Alphaproteobacteria > Hyphomicrobiales > Rhizobiaceae > Rhizobium > Rhizobium sp. AP16. The sequence goes on from NZ_AJVM01000086.1 coordinate 58,576, forward strand.
CCGATGTATCGCCCGTTCTCGACCGTGCCGATGAGAACCTTCCGTCCAGCCTCGACAATCTGTTCGAACTGCTGCGCATCCAATCCATCTCGACCGATCCCGCCTTCAAGCCGGAGTGCCGCAAGGCAGCGGAATGGCTCACCGCCTATCTGATCAAGCTCGGCTTTACGGCATCCGTGCGCGATACGCCCGGCCACCCGATGGTCGTTGCCCATCATGATGCCGCCAGCGCCGATGCGCCGCATGTGCTGTTCTACGGTCACTACGACGTACAGCCGGTCGATCCGATCGAGCTTTGGGAGAGCGATCCCTTCGCCCCCGCCATCAAGGACATGGGCGACGGCCGGAAGATCCTGGTCGGGCGCGGCACCTCCGACGACAAGGGCCAGTTGATGACCTTCGTCGAGGCCGTTCGCGCCTACAAGGAGATCCAGGGTGAGCTGCCGGTTCGTATCACCATCCTGTTCGAGGGTGAGGAGGAGTCCGGCTCACCGTCGCTGAAGCCCTTCCTCGAAGCCAATGCCGCCGAGCTGAAGGCCGACTACGCGCTCGTATGCGATACCGGCATGTGGGACGGCGACACCCCGGCAATCGCGGCCGCCCTGCGCGGTCTGGTCGGCGAGGAAATCACCATCAATGCTGCCGACCGCGATCTGCATTCCGGCCTCTACGGCGGCGCGGCGGCCAATCCGATCCATATCCTCTCCGATATCCTTGCCGGCCTGCACGACGAGACCGGGCGTATCACGCTTCCCGGCTTCTACGATGGCGTGGAGGAGACACCCGCCAACATCAAGGCTTCCTGGGAAACGCTCGGCCGCTCGGCACAGAATTTCCTCGGCGAGGTCGGCCTGTCGATCCCGTCGGGAGAAAAGGGCCGCTCGGTACTGGAACTCACCTGGGCGCGGCCGACAGCTGAGGTCAACGGCATCTGGGGCGGCTATACCGGCGCCGGCTTCAAGACGGTGATCGCAGCCAAGGCTTCAGCGAAAGTTTCCTTCCGCCTTGTCGGGCAACAGAACCCGGCAGCGATCCGTGACAGTTTCCGTGCCTATGTTCGCTCGAAGTTGCCGGCCGACTGCTCGGTGGAATTCCACGAACATGGCGCTTCGCCGGCCATCCACCTGTCCTACGATTCGCCGGTACTGACCAAGGCGAAGAGCGCCCTTTCCAATGAGTGGCCGAAACCGGCGATCGTCATTGGCATGGGCGGCTCGATCCCGATCGTCGGCGACTTCCAGAAGATGCTCGGCATGGAATCCCTGATGGTCGGCTTTGGCCTTGCGGACGACCGCATCCATTCGCCGAACGAGAAGTATGAGCTGCGGTCCTATCATAAGGGCATACGCTCCTGGATCCGCATCCTCGACGCACTCGCTTGAGCGAACGAACGGCGGCGCGCGGTCCCGGTCGCGCGTCCCTTCGATGGCGCCTCCCCCTCTTTTCAATTCAACAGACAGGCACGGCCATGGGGATCTGGATCGATACCGACATGGGGTTCGATGATATCGCCGCCATTCTGGTGGTCGCGCATTCGAGCCTTGCGATCGACGGCGTCTCGCTGGTGAGCGGCAATGCACCGCTCGCGCAGATACGCGCCAACGCCGCCAGCGCCGCAGCCGCCTTCGACTGGACATTCCCCATCCATACCGGCCGCGAACTGCCGGTGCTCTGCAAGCTGGAAACAGCGCAAAACATTCTCGGTTCAAGCGGCATACCGACCGAGGGCAAGAGCCTGCCGCCGGCGGATGCGCTTCCTTCCAGCGATGCCTTTGCCGCCCTTTGCGACTGGCTGGCGGACGGCTTGGGGCCGAAGCGGATCCTCGCACTCGGTCCGCTCACCAATATCGCCGCGGTGGCGCTCGCCCGGCCCGATCTTGCCGCCCGCATCGACGAGCTGACATGGATGGGTGGCGGCGTGACCTCCGGCAACCACACGGCCTCGGCCGAATTCAACGCCTTTGCCGATCCGGAAGCGCTCGCCATCGTGCTCGCCCATGGCCTGCCGCTTCGAATGATCGATCTCGACATTTGCCGAAAGGTGCTGGCGCGGCCCGACGATGTCGAACGGGTGCGTCAGGCCGGTGGCAAGAATGCCGAACTGCTTGCCGATCTCCTCGGCGGCTACGTCAACATCGCCATCAGCCGCGGCCGTCCGGCCATGGCGGTCTACGATCCGACTGCCGCCGCCATCTTCGTCGCCCCCGATATCGCCAGGCTCCAGCATGCCCGGATCGATGTCGAGCTGTGGGGGCAGCACACACGCGGGCGCACCGTCGTCGAGACGCGCGCATCGCATGCGGAATTCAACGCCCATTTCGCCGCCGAGATCGATGCCGACAGGGCTCGCGCCATCATATTCGACGCCATGATCAATGAGGCACGCCGATGATCCAGCATTCCCTCGAGCCCGGCGACCTCAACGCACCTGAGCTGCGCGCCCGCGCGGTTGCGGCTGCGCGCGGCGATGCGCCCTTTGATCTGCTCATCGCGGGCGGCCGTTTGGTCGACATGGTGACCGGCCAGATCCGCGCCGCCGATATCGGCGTCGTCGGGCCGCTGATCGCAAGCGTGCACGCGCCGGGTAGCCGCACCAATGCCGCCGAGACGATCGATGCCGCGGGCTGCTTCCTCTCGCCCGGCCTGATCGACACACATATGCACATCGAAAGCTCGATGGTGACACCGGCCCTCTATGCCGAGGCGGTGTTGCCGCGCGGGGTCACGACCATCGTCTGGGATCCGCATGAGTTCGGCAATGTGCATGGCCTTGATGGCGTGCGCTGGGCGGTCGAGGCGACCCGGCTGCTGCCGTTGCGGGTGATCCCGCTCGCACCGTCCTGCGTGCCCTCCGCCCCCGGGCTGGAGCTGGCGGGCGCCGATTTCGATGCCTCCGCCATGGCCGAGATGCTGGCCTGGCCCGAGATCGGGGGTGTTGCCGAGGTCATGACCATGCGCGGCGTTATCGACGGCGATCCGCGTGCCAGCGCCATAGTCAACGCCGGGCTGCAATCCGGTAAGCTCGTCTGCGGCCATGCCCGTGGTCTCGAAGGTGCCGATCTCAGTGCCTTCATGGCAGCCGGTGTCTCCTCCGACCACGAGCTGACCTCCGGCGCCGATTTCCTCGCCAAGCTTTCCGCCGGCCTGACCATCGAGCTGCGCGGCTCGCATGACCATCTGCTGAGGGAATTCGTCGAGGTCATCAACGATCTCGGCTTCCTGCCGCAGACGGTGACGCTCTGCACCGACGACGTCTTCCCCGACGAACTGCATGTCAACGGCGGCCTCGATGATGTCGTCCGCCGGCTGGTGCGCGACGGCTTGAAGCCGGAATGGGCGCTCCGGGCAGCAACGCTCAACGCTGCCATGCGGCTCGGCCGCAACGATCTCGGCCTGATCGCCGCCGGCCGCCGTGCCGATATCGTGCTATTCGAAGACCTCCGGGCTTTCAAGGCGAAGCGAGTGATCGCCAACGGCGAGATCGTCGCCAAGGCCGGCAAGATCGCGGGCACCATCGCGCCTCTCGATACAGCCCCGCTGCAGAACTCGATCAAACTCGAGCCGCTGACTGAGGATGACTTCCGCGTACCGGCCAGCGGCAACCGCGTGCGGCTTGCGACGATCGACCGGCCGCGCTTCACGCAATGGGGCGAAATCGAAGCCGAGGTGGCGGACGGATATGTCGTGCCGCCGGCCGGGACCACCATGATCGCCGTCGCCCATCGCCATGGCAAGGCGGATGGACGCCCACGCGTAGGCTTCCTCACCGGCTGGGGCGAATGGCGCGGCGCGCTCTGCACCACAGTCTCGCATGACAGCCACAATCTGACGGTCTTCGGCGGCAATATCAGAGACATGACGCTCGCCGCCAACGCCGTCATCGCAGCAGGCGGAGGCCTGGCTGTGGCGAGCGACGGCAAGGTCCAGATCGTGCTGTCGCTGCCGCTTTCCGGCCTGGTGAGCGATGCACCGCTTGAAGAGACAGCCCTGACCTTCAGTGTTCTGCGCGAAGCAATGGACAAGATCGTCGACTGGCAACCGCCCTATCTCGTCTTCAAGGCGTGCTTCGGCGCGACACTTGCCTGTAACGTCGGACCGCATCAGACGGATCGTGGGATTGCCGATGTGGTGACGGGGCAAGTGTTGGAGACGGCGGTGCTTGGGAAGATTTAGGCGTCAGCCCCCAGGTCCTGCTCCACCAACGTCGTCCAGAACGCCACGCCCGACGCAATGGCGTCATCGTTGAAATCGTAAGCCGTGTTGTGATGCAGCGCTCCGTCTACAGCGGGGCCGTTGCCGAGCCAGACGTAGCAGCCCGGGGCATTCTGGCCGAAGAAGGCGAAATCGTCGCCGGCGGTGGAGGGCGGGAAGCGGGTGAGAACTTTTTCGCCGAAGATGGCAGTCGCGGCTTTCAGCGCCCGCGCGGTCGCCTCGGGATCATTTACGACCGGCGGGATGCGGCGCTCGAACTGGTAGTCCACCGCGATGCCGTACATCGCCGCCGTGCCATGCGCCAGCCGGCCGATCTCCTGTTCGAGCTGATCGCGGACTTCCGGTGTATAGGCGCGCGCCGTGCCGCCGATCTCGACGGTGTCGGGGATGACGTTCAGGGCCTTGGGGTCGCCCGCTTGTACCGAACAGGCGCTGACGACGGCCGGCTGCAGCGGGTCAACGACGCGGCCGACGATGGTCTGCAATGAGGAGAGGAATGTCGCTGCCGCCGTGATCGGGTCCTTGCCGAGATGCGGCTTGGCGCCATGGGTGCCGGTGCCGCGAAAGGTGATGCGCCAGCTATCCGAGGAGGCAAGCTGCGGCCCTTCGACCACGGCCATCTCATCGATATCGAGACTCGGCATATTGTGCAGGCCATAGACGGCATCGCAGGGGAAAAGGTCGAAGAGGCCTTCCTCGACCATGCGCTTCGCGCCGCCGCGCCCTTCCTCGGCCGGCTGGAAGATGAAATGCACGGTGCCGGAAAAGCCGCGCGTTGCCGCCAGTTGCCGGGCAGCGCCCAAAAGCATCGTCGTGTGGCCGTCATGACCGCAAGCATGCATCTTGCCGGGGATGGTGGATTTATAGGGCTTGTTGCCCTTTTCCGGCATGGCGAGCGCATCCATGTCGGCGCGAAGGCCGATGCGACGGGTGCCGTTACCAACCTGCAGCGTGCCGACGACGCCGGTCTTGCCGAGGCCACGATGCACCGTGATGCCAGCTTCTTCCAGCAATGTCGCGACGATGCCGCTGGTGCGCTCCTCCTCGAACCCCAATTCCGGATGAGCGTGCAGGTTATGGCGAAGGGATGTCAGAAAGGGGAGATCCTGGGAGATCTCATCGGGAAGAGACATGGGGGTTCCTTTGACATCGGCCATGATGGCGGCCTCACCTTATCTTCCCTAAAGCGCCGACGGCTTCAACCCAAAAACAGCTCAGACGCCAGTCTTGTCGAAGACATGCGCATTACCAAGCACGGTCACCGAGACCATGCTGCCGATCTCGGGCAAGCCGACGCCGGAGCTTTTGATGCTCAGCGTCTCGGCGCCATTGGCCTGGGAAAGGACGACCGTCACGGTGCAGACGGCACCGCCGAATTCGACGTCGGTAACCTTGCCGACGCAGGCGGCGCTCGCTCCGGCATCATCGAGGACGCTCAGTTGCAGTTGTTCCGGCCGCAGCATGATATCGGCGCGGCCCTGCCGACCGTTGGTGTCGGTCGGAATACGGCCCAGCGCGCAATTGGCAAAGCCATCGCCAAGGTCTGCCGGCAGCAGGATGGCGTCGCCGAGAAAGGTGGCGGTCTCGCGATCCCTAGGATGGAGGTAGAGCGTTTGCGGAGTTCCGGCCTGCACCAGCTTGCCATCGCGCAGAACGGCGACCTGATCGGCGAAGGACAGCGCCTCGGCCTGATCATGCGTCACCAGGATCGTCGTGATGCCGGCGATTTGCAGGACGCGGGCGACGGCCTTGCGCATGTTTTCGCGCAGGCCCGTGTCGAGTGCGGAAAAGGGTTCATCGAGCAGCATCAGCCGTGGCTTACGGCCAAGCGCGCGGGCAAGCGCCACACGCTGCTGCTGGCCACCGGAGAGCTGATGCGGGCGGCGATCGAGCATGTTGCGATCGAGCTCCACCATGTCGATGAGCGCATTGATCTGCTCGGCGCGATCCGGCCGTCCGCGCTCCATGCCGAAGCTGATGTTATCGGCCACGCTCAGATGCGGAAACAGCGCACCATCCTGCGAGACGATGCCGATGCCGCGACGATGGGCGGGCACGACGGATGGACCATCCGCCAGCGTTTCGCCTTCCAGCGTCACCTGGCCGGCATCCGGGGTCTCGAAGCCGGCGATGATGCGCAGCAGCGTCGTCTTGCCGGAGCCGGACGGACCGACGATGGCGGTGCGGCTGCCGGGAGCGACAGTGAGGTCGATAGTATCGAGCGCGCATACCGGTCCGTAGCGCTTGCTGATGGTCTTGATCGCCAGAAAGGTCATTGTCCCGCCGTCCGCTTGGATTGCGTGTAGAGAAGAAGGGTGAGCGGCAGTGACAGAACCACCATCATGAAGGCGTAGGGCGCGGCGGAGACATAATCGATCTCGCTGGTCAACGACCAGAATTTCGTCGCCAGTGTCACCGTACCGTTCGGCGACAGCATCAGCGTCGCCGTCAGTTCATTGGTGATCCCGAGGGCAACCAGCGCGACGCTGGCGGCAAAGCCGGGAGCGGCAAGGCGCATGGTGATCTGCCGCACGGCTTGGGCCGGCGTGCGCCCGAGCGCCATGGCGGCGCGTTCGAGCTCGACTGGGGCCTGGGCGATGCTGGCGCGCAAGCCCACCATGGCGCGCGGCAGGAACAACAGGACATAGGCAAGCAGCAGCGTTGCGAAGGTCTGGTAGAGCGGCAGGATCAGCCGCACCGTGATCGACACCAGCGCCAGGGCGACGACGACGCCCGGCAGCGAGCCAACATAGTAATGGCAGGCCTCGAGGATACGCTGCAACCGGCCGGGCGCGCGCACCGAGAGCCAGGCCATCGGGATGGCGGCGACGGTGGCAAGCAGTCCGCCGGCAATCGCCAGACCGATGGTCTGCAATAGCGCATTGCCGACCGTCTCCATCCGCCAGATGCCGGCGCCGCCCAGGTAGAGCCAGCGCGCCAGCGTCACGAAAGGTACGCCGAGCGTGAACGCGGCCACCAACACCGGAAGAGCGACGGCCGGGACGACGAACCAGCCGAGACGGCGGCGATCCGCAGGACGAGCGGCACCGGAGCCGACGCGGGCATAACGCTCGTTGCCGCGCACCAGCACTTCGATGCCGAGCAGCAAGAGACAGCAAAAGACGAGGACGCCGCCGAGCATGTTGGCAGCGGGGCTGTTATAGGCGGACTGGAACTGATCGACGATCGCGGTCGAAAACGTATCGAAGCGGATCATCACGTAGAGACCGTATTCCGCCAGCAGGTGCAGGCCGATCAGCAGCGAGCCGCCGCAGATGGCAAGGCGAAGCTGCGGCAGGATCGCCCGGAAGAAGACGCGCCAGGGATTGAGGCCAAGCGAAGCGGCGGCATCTTCGATCGCCGGATCGAGGCGGCGCAGCGCTGCCGCCACCGGCAGATAGAGGAAGGGATAATAGGCCAGCACCGACACGAGCACGCCGCTCGACAGCCCGCGCATGCCGGGCACCAGGCTGACCCAGGCGTAGCTGTGCACGAAAGCCGGCACGGCAAGCGGCGCGACCGCCAGCCAGGACCACAGGCGTGCGCCGGGGATATCGGTACGCTCGGTCAGCCAGGCGAGCGTGACGGCAAGCAGGATGCAAAGCGGGATGGTGCAGACTTCGAGAAGAACGGTATTGACCAGCAATTCGCCGACGCGATTGCGGAAGATAAGCGCGATGGCTTCGTTCCAGCCGGTGTCGACAGTGATCCAGATGATGAAGCCGAGCGGTACCAGGCTCAGAAGAGCGACGACGGATGCAAGGGCGATAACGGAAGCGTGCGGAACGCGGCCGCGAGACGCAGCCGTCAGCGGAGGCACTCGCATGGCAGCGGCCCGACCGGCCGGCGCGGCATATGTGTTCTTCTGCAGCAAGTCTCAGCTGCCTTTCACGCCCTGAAACAGGAAGGCAACCGCCGTTTAAGGCGATTGCCGGGATCGAATTGGCCAAAAGACCATCCGCATGCCCCTAGCAGGGCATGCGACAGTGATGCAAGAGCTTAGATCAGTCCGGCTTCCGTCATCAGATCGGTGACCTTCTTGCTGTTCAGCTTGGAAGGCTCGACCTTCGGGGCCTGCAGATCCTTGATCGGCACCAGCTTCGGATTGGATTCGGCACCGTTGCCGACAGCATATTCATAGGAATCGCCGTCGCGCAGAACGGCCTGGCCGCCCTTGCCGGTGATCCACTTCAGGAATGCCTGGGCTTCCTTCTGGTGCTGGCTGGAGGCGAGAACACCGCCGCCGGAAATGCTGACGAAAGCGCCCGGATCCTGGTTCTTGAAGTAATGCAGGAGGACGTTCTTGCTGTTTTCACCGGTCTTGGCCTGATCGCCGAACCAGTAATAGTGATAGATGACCGCACCCTCGATTTCACCGGCGTTAACGGCCTTCATGGCAACGCTGTTGCCCTTGTAAGGGGTGGCGTTTTCCTTCATCGCCTTCAGCCAGGACTTGGTGGCGTCCTCGCCCTTCAGCTCGAGAAGCGCGCTGACGATCGCCTGGAAATCGGCACCGGCCGGCGACGCGCCCCAGCGGCCCTTCCACTTGGGATCGGCGAGGTCGAGCAGCGACTTCGGCAGATCGGCTTCCTTCAGCTTGGTCTTGTCATAGGCGAAAACCGTCGAGCGGGCGGCGACGCCGACCCAGTTGCCATCGACCGCCTTGAAGTTTTCCGGCACCTGCGCCAGCGTGTCAGCATCGACAGGGGCGAAGAGCTTGTTGGCGTCGACCAGGGTCATGCCCGGAGAATTTTCCGTCAGATAGACGTCGGCGGGGGACGCGGCACCTTCCTCGACGATCTGGTTGGCGAACTGCATGTCGCTGCCGTTGCGGATCGTCACCTTGATGCCGGTTTCCTTGGTAAAGCCATCCGCCCAGGCCTGGGTCAGCGTCTCATGCTGGGCATTGTAGACGACGATGCCTTCGGATTCGGCGGCATTTGCCATCAGCGGAGCGACTGCAAGGCCCGCGGCAAGCGCCAGCGCGCTGGTAAGATGGGTAAAGGAAAAAGTCATGGGCGTCCTCTCGCTTGAAAACCCCGTCTTTGACGGTGGTGCGATAGCCTATATTTTTCCTGACTATTCTTTTCAAGTTTCCGCACGCCCGTTTGTATCACAAAAGCTTGAAAGGAGAGTCAAGATTTCGCCGGATTTTCCAGCAGCGTGGATGCTTGTGCCGCAACACGCAAAAGGCCGCGACGCTTTCGCATCGCGGCCTTTTGATACCCCGAAGGTCCGATCAGGTGTCGCGCGTTTCAAGCGTCTTGCTGAAGAAGATCGCGACAAGCGTGCAGACGACGCCGGAGAGCAGATAGAGGCTAGTGTAGACCAGGCCGAACTGGCTGGAGAGGCTGAGCGCCACGAAGGGTGCAAAGCCAGCGCCGATCAGCCAGGAGAGATCCGAGGTCAGGGCCGAACCGCTGTAGCGATAGTTCCGGCTGAAGCGTGAGGCGCTCGCGCCGGCGGCCTGGCCAAAGGAAAGGCCAAGCAGCGTGAAGCCGAGAACCACGTAGATGTGGCGGCCGGTGCTGCCGCCGTCCAGCAGCCAGGGCGCGACGAAGGCGAAACAGGCGATCAGCACCGCACCGACGGCCAACTGGTTGCGCCGGCCGATGCGATCGGCCAGCAGGCCGGAACAGATGATCGCAACAATGCCGCAGATCGCGCCGACGAATTCCACCAGCAGGAACGACCCGGGCGATTGGTCGCTGTAGAGCGTCATCCAGCTCAGCGGGAAGACGGTAACCAGATGGAAGGTCGCGAAGCTTGCCAGCGGCACGAAGGCGCCGATCAGCACGTCACGGCCATGCACGCGCAAAAGCTCCGTCATCTTGACCGGCTCCAGCTCATGACGCTCCAGCAACGCGCCGAATTCCGGCGTGGCGACCAGGCGAAGCCGGGCAAAAAGCGCCACGACGTTGACCATGAAGGCGCAGAAGAACGGATAGCGCCAGCCCCATTCCAGGAAGTCGGCAGTCGTCAGGCTCATGACGAAGTAAGCAAAGAGCGCACTTGCCAGCATGAAGCCGATCGGCGCGCCGAGCTGCGGGATCATTGCAAACCAACCGCGGCGATTGGCCGGTGCATTCAGCGCCAGCAGCGAGGCCAAACCGTCCCAGGCGCCGCCGAGCGCCAGACCCTGGCCGATACGGAAGACGGCGAGCAGAAGGATTGCGTAACCGCCGATCTCGGCATAGCCGGGCAGGAAGCTCATCGACGCCGTCGAACCGCCGAGCAGGAACAGCGCAATCGTCAGCTTGACGCCGCGGCCATAGGCGCGGTCGATCGCCATGAAGATGAACGAACCGATCGGGCGGGCGATAAAGGCAAGCGAAAAGATCAGGAAGGAAAGCATGGTGCCATGCAGGGGATCCGCGAAGGGGAAGATCAGCTTCGGGAAAACCAGGACCGATGCGATGGCATAGACGAAGAAATCGAAAAACTCGGACGTGCGACCGATGATCACGCCGATGGCAATATTGCCGGGTGCGACCTCACTGCCCGCATGCATGCTGCGGGCGTCGCGTTCAAAACCTGTAGATGTTGCATTTACTGCTTCATGCGTAACACTGACCATGTGTGAGAGCCTCCCTCTCGAGACGCGAACTCCTCCACGAATTCGCGTACAATCAAAATGTTGATCAAACGTGCGAACTTATCAAGTGTCGAGCATGAAATAATTCGCAAATTAGCCGTTGAATCAGGTCAATTCGACTTTCGCTGCCGCAATGCCGGGTTGATGTGCCACAATCGGTAGCCATTTTCGCCGATCCGGGTATATTGGCGCCGATAAAAGCTACGGACCGTTGGAAAACCTTCTGGATTTATCAGGGTTTTCCCGATAGTGAGACCGCGCCTAATACCGCATTGCACCCGAACTTGCTGCGGTGCGACGAAACACCTCATATCGTTCATGACCTCCGTCCTTTAGCTGCGGTAGGGTCGAAACAAAAAGAGCTTTAAGACGTGCTAAGACTATCGAAGATTTTCAGCCGCTTATTTGTCCTCCCGCTATTCCTGCTGCTTTCGGGCTGCAATCTGGTGGTGATGGCTCCATCCGGCGACATCGCCGTGCAGCAACGCGACCTCATCGTCATCTCGGTCGTCCTGATGCTGATCATCATCATACCGGTGATCTTCCTCACGCTGTTCTTCGCCTGGAAATATCGCCAGTCGAACACGGCCGCTCCCTATGATCCCGAATGGCATCATTCGACCCGTCTGGAATTGGTGATCTGGTCGGCGCCGCTGGCCATCATTATCGCGCTCGGAGCCGTCACCTGGATCAGTACCCACCAACTCGACCCCTACCGGCCGCTCGACCGCATCGCGGCCGGAAAGCCGGTCGCCGAGAACGTCAAGCCGCTGACCGTCGAAGTGGTCGCGCTCGACTGGAAATGGCTGTTCTTCTATCCCGATCTCGGCATCGCCACGGTCAACGAACTGGCCGCCCCGGTCGATACGCCGATCAACTTCAAGATCACGGCCTCCGCGGTTATGAACTCCTTCTTCGTGCCCGCGCTTGCCGGCCAGATCTATGCCATGCCGGGCATGGAGACGAAGCTGCATGCGGTCATCAACCATCCGGGCGAATATCAGGGCCTGTCCGCCAATTACAGCGGCGCCGGCTTCTCGCATATGCGCTTCAAGTTCCACGGTTTCTCCCAGGCCGATTTCGACCAGTGGGTCGCAAAGGCCAAGAGCCAGGGCTCGGAGCTCGGCCGTCCGGAATATCTGGCACTCGCCAAGCCGAGCGAACGGGAGCCCGTTCGCTACTATAACGCCGTCGACAAGGACCTCTACGAGGCCATCCTCAACATGTGCGCCGATCCGAGCAAGATGTGCATGAGCGAAATGATGCATATCGACGCCAAGGGCGGCGCCGGCAAGGACAGCCAAGAAAACCGCGAGCGTCTGATCCATGACAACCGCGATGCGGATCATGCGGACGTCACACCGGTGAGGGCTGACGCTCCTGCGGCCCACTCGATGCAGCATGGCGACAATTCCATGCCGGGCATGGACATGGGCGACGGTTCGTCTTCGAATTCGTCGACAGGTTCCTCGCAGCCGGCGCAGCACCAGGATCATTGATCCCCGTGCGCTCAGTAACAAGTTATCTATAAGGACAGAGGCAATCCATGTTTTCCAACCCGGACCTCTATAAATTCATCTTCGGTCGGCTGACGCTCGACGCTATCCCCTATCACGAGCCGATCCTCGTCCTGACCTTCACCGGCGTCGCGATCGGCGGCATCGCTCTTCTGAGCGTGCTCACCTATTTCCGCCTCTGGGGTTATCTCTGGAAGGAATGGTTCACTAGTATCGATCACAAGAAGATCGGTATCATGTACATCATCCTGGCGCTGATCATGCTGCTACGCGGCTTTTCAGATGCGCTCATGATGCGTGCGCAGCAGGCGCTCGCCTTCAACGGCTCCGAAGGCTACCTGCCACCGCACCATTACGACCAGGTCTTCACCGCCCATGGCGTGATCATGATCTTCTTCGTGGCGATGCCGATGGTGACGGGTCTGATGAACTTCGTCGTCCCGCTGCAGATCGGCGCGCGCGACGTGTCCTTCCCCTTCCTCAACAACTTCTCCTTCTGGATGACGACGGCCGGCGCGATCATCGTCATGATCTCGCTGTTCATCGGCGAGTTCGCAAAGACCGGTTGGCTCGCCTACCCGCCGCTTTCCGGCATCGCCTACAGTCCCGATGTCGGCGTTGATTATTACATCTGGGGCCTGCAGGTCGCGGGTATCGGCACGCTTCTGTCGGGCATCAACCTGGTGGCCACCATCGTCAAGATGCGCGCGCCGGGCATGACCATGATGAAAATGCCGATCTTCACCTGGACCTCGCTCTGCACCAACGTGCTGATCGTCGCCGCCTTCCCGGTCCTGACCGCCGTTCTTGCCCTGCTGTCGCTCGACCGCTACGCCGGCACGAACTTCTTTACGAACGACCTTGGCGGCAATCCGATGATGTATGTCAACCTCATCTGGATCTGGGGCCACCCGGAAGTCTACATCCTGATCCTGCCGGCCTTCGGCGTGTTCTCGGAAGTCGTCGCCACCTTCGCCAGCAAGCGCCTATTCGGCTACGCCTCAATGGTCTACGCCACCGTCGTCATCACCATCCTGTCGTACCTGGTCTGGCTGCATCACTTCTTCACCATGGGTTCGGGTGCCAGCGTCAACTCCTTCTTCGGCATCACGACGATGATCATCTCGATCCCGACGGGCGCTAAGCTGTTCAACTGGCTCTTCACCATGTATCGCGGGCGTATCCGCTTTGAAGTGCCGATGCTGTGGACCGTGGCCTTCATGGTCACCTTCACCATCGGCGGCATGACCGGCGTCATGCTCGCTGTTCCGCCGGCCGACTTTGTGCTGCATAACTCGCTGTTCCTGATCGCCCACTTCCACAACGTCATCATCGGCGGCGTGCTGTTCGGCATGTTCGCGGGTATCGCCTACTGGTTCCCGAAGGCTTTCGGCTTCAAGCTCGATCCCTTCTGGGGCAAGATGTCCTTCTGGTTCTGGGTCGTCGGCTTCTACTTCGCCTTCATGCCGCTCTACGTGCTCGGCCTGATGGGCGTTACCCGCCGCGTCTCGCAGTTCGACGATCCGTCGCTGCAGATCTATTTCATCATCGCCGCACTCGGCGCCGTGATGATCGCCATCGGCATCGCCTCCTTCCTGATCCAGCTCGTCGTCAGCTTCATCAAGCGCGAAGAGCTTCGTGATCTCACCGGCGACCCATGGAACGGCCGCACGCTGGAATGGTCCACTTCGTCGCCGCCGCCAGCATATAATTTCGCGCTGACGCCGATCGTCTACGACCACGACGCCTGGTGGGACATGAAGAATCGCGGCCACAAGCGTCCGACCGAGGGTTTCATACCGATCCACATGCCGAAGAACACCGGCACGGGCATCATCCTCGGCGTTCTCTCCATCGCCTTCGCCTTCGGCATGATCTGGTACATGTGGTGGCTCGCCGCCATCACCTTCGCCGCCATGATCGTCGTGACGATCGGCCATACCTTCAACTATAAGCGCGACTTCTACATTCCCGCCGACGAGGTCGTGAAGACCGAGAACGAGCGTACGAAGCTGCTCGCAGGACAGGTATAAGACCTATGACGACCCAAACCTCATACGCTCTCAAGGACGGCGAGACCCCTGCATTCTATTTGACGGAGGAGCATCATCCCGAAGGCAGCACCATGCTGGGCTTCTGGATCTACATCATGAGCGACTGCCTGATCTTCGCAGTCCTCTTCGCCACCTATGCCGTCCTCGGCCATAACTATGCGGCCGGCCCGTCGCCGGCCGACCTGTTCGAGCTGCCGCTCGTCGCCCTCAACACGGCGATGCTGCTGTTCTCCTCCATCACCTATGGCTTCGCCATGCTGGCGATGGAGAAGGGCAACAAGTCGGGAACGATGATGTGGCTGGCGATCACTGGCCTGTTCGGCGCAGCCTTCATCTATTTCGAACTCTACGAGTTCTATCACCTGATCCTTGAAGGCGCCGGCCCGCAGCGCAGCGCCTTTCTGTCGGCCTTCTTCGCGCTGGTCGGCACGCACGGCCTGCACGTCACCGTCGGCATCGTCTGGTTGATCACGCTGATGGTGCAGGTAAGCCAGCATGGCCTGATCCCCGAAAACAAGCGTCGCCTGATGTGCCTGTCGATGTTCTGGCACTTCCTCGACGTCGTCTGGATCGGCGTATTTTCCTTTGTCTATCTCATGGGAGTTCTCGGATGAGCTCGAACAATCATTCGCATCATTCCGCAGACGCCCACGGCCATGACCACCATGGCGGCCACGAGGCCAGCCACGGCACGTTCAAGAGCTACATGACGGGCTTCGTCCTCTCCGTCATCCTGACCGCCATTCCCTTCTGGCTGGTCATGGGCAAGGTCTTTGCCGATCCGGTCGTCACTGCAGCCCTGATCATGGTCTTCGGTGCGATCCAGATCATCGTGCACATGATCTACTTCCTGCACATGAACACCAAGTCCGAAGGCGGCTGGAACATGATGGCGCTGATCTTCACCATCGTTCTGGTGATCATCGCACTCTCCGGCTCGCTCTGGGTCATGCACCATCTCAATGCCAACATGATGGTCATGTCGCCCGAGATGATGCGCAACATGCCGTAATGACAAAGCGGCGGGCGTCCCCGAGGGATGCCCGCCCTCTCCGGCGTGATGTTTCCGCCGGCTTTTTTCGCGCCTCCGATGGAGTTTTGCGCCTTGACCGATATCCCGACCGACTCTCTTTCCGAAAAACCGCGCTCGACGCTGAAGCTCGCCATCTGGGTGATCCTGCTGCTGCTATTGACCGCCCTGCTCATCGGGCTCGGTACCTGGCAGGTGCAGCGGCTGTCTTGGAAGCTGGACCTGATCGCGCGCGTCGACGCGCGCGTGCATGCGCCGCCCGTCGCCGCTCCCGGCCCGGCGGAATGGTCCGCCATCGATGCCGCCGGCTATGAATACAAGCGCGTCGAGGTGACCGGCACCTTCCTCAACGACAAGGAAACGCAGGTCTATGCCTCGACCGTGCTCGGCCCCGGCTACTGGGTGCTGACGCCGATGCGAGAGGTGGATGGCACCGTCGTCGTCATCAATCGCGGCTTCGTGCCGACCGTCAAGCGCAATCCGGACACCCGCCCCGCCGGAGAGCTCAGCGGCGAGACCACCGTCACCGGCCTGCTCCGGATCAACGAGCCGAAGGGCACGCTGCTGCGCTCCAACGTTCCGGCGGAAGAGCGCTGGTATTCGCGTGACGTCACCGCGATCGCCGAGGTGCGCGGCCTCAAGAACGTCGCGCCCTATTTCATTGACGCGGACGATACGAAAAATCCCGGTGATTTGCCGGTCGGCGGCCTCACCCAGATCGCCTTCCACAATAGCCACCTGGTCTATGCCATCACCTGGTACGGGCTTTCTTTGATGACGCTCGGCCTTGCCGGCTATCTCATCCGTTTCGAACGGCAGCGGACCAAAGCCCGCCGCTAATCGTTAGAGCGCTTCAGCGCTCTAACGATTGTTTCCACGCAATTCCGGACAGAAAACCAACTACACACTTTTCCTGGAATTGCTATCTCACGACGTTCGGGAAACGGAGCTGCCAGCGACGGCCGTCGCTGGTCATCTCCACGATGCCGAGCGGCTCGACATCGATGGACCAGAAGGCCGAAGGCGGTGCTTGCAGCATATGCAGGATGGCGGCGCGGATGACGGTGGCATGCGTGACCACGACGGTGTGACCGCTATCGCCGATATGGTCTTTCATCCAGCCACCAACGCGCGCAAAGACTGCGGACAACGCCTCACCGCCATGCGGTGCCGCATCCAGATCCAGCATCCAGAGCGCCAGGGCTTCCGGATCGCTGTTATTGAGGTCGGCAATGCTCTTCCCCTGCCAGCGACCGTAGTCACACTCGCTGAAGGCAGACTCGGCGACGCCATCAAGTCCAAGGGCCGCAGCCGTCTGGCGAGCCCTGAGAGCCGGACTGGACCAGGCCCGGTCGACCGTTCCGAGCTGCTCGGCAAGGATCCGGGCCTGTTGCGCGGCCTTGGCTTCCAATGGCTCGTCGGCCGGAAAACGGCTGTTGCGGTTGGCCTCGGTCGGCCCGTGGCAAACCCAGCTCAGATGCACTCTCATAATATTGGATTTCCCCAGGCCGGATGCGCCGCAACCACCTTGGCGGGCAGCGAGCGCGTTGATTGACAATCGTCTTTGCAGCCAGATATAAACTTAGACTTACGGGTGTGGAAGCCGGTGAAATCCCGGCGCGGTCGCGCCACTGTAATCGACGGGCGGATACCGCCCCCAGAGAGCCAGACCCTTCCCGTAAAAAACCCTTCCGCAAATGGAACGCGCTTTTCTGAAGAGGGAATGAAATGTCTGACACCGCATTCGCACCATCCGCGATCCCGACGCCGATACCGCTCGGCCAAATCCTGCCCTGGGCGATCTTCGCCGGTCTTCTGATGCTGTTGGCGATCTACTTCGTCGGCGCCGAGGAAGGCGCGACATCGCTGATCTCGGGCATGTATGTGCACGAATTCGTGCATGACGCCCGTCATCTGCTCGGTTTCCCCTGCCACTAAGGGATCAGGAACATGGTTGGACGTCTTTTGCTCCGCGGCATGCTGGTCGGAGCGCTTGCTGGTATTCTCATTTTTATCTACGCCCGCATCTTCGGCGAGCCGCTTGTCGATTGGGCGATCGGCTTTGAGGAAAAGGCCGCACAAGCGGCCGGGGAAGCATCCGAGCCGGAAATCGTCAGTCGCGCCACGCAGGCGGGCGTCGGTCTCCTCACCGGCAGCCTGATCTACGCAACGGCAGTCGGCGGATTGTTCGCGCTGGTGTTTGCCTTCGTCTATGGCCGCATCAGTTCGCTCGGCGCCCGCGGTACGGCCGCATTGCTCGCCATCGCGGCGTTCGTGGCGATTTCGCTGGTTCCCGACCTCAAATATCCGGCCAATCCGCCGGCCGTTGGCAATCCCGATACGATCGGCGCCAGGACCGAACTGTTCTTCGTCATGATCGTGGCCTCCATCGTCGGCATGATCGTCGCCGTCGGGTTCGGCCGCCGGCTTGTCGCGCGATACGGCTCATGGAACGGCGTAATTCTTGCCGGCATCGGCTATTTCGTCTTCATCGCGCTGATCCAGTACCTGCTGCCGCCGATCAACGAGGTGCCGGAGCAGTTCTCGGCCATCGTTCTCTGGCAGTTCCGGATCACGTCGCTCGGGATGCACGCCATCCTGTGGGCGACACTCGGCCTCGCCTTCGGGGCATGGGCTGAGCGCGACCTGCCCCAGGTTCGCTACGGTCGCACGGCTCTGCGCCGGGCCTGAGATGACACGCTCAATGCATCCCGCGCATGGTTTTATGCGCGGGAAATGCCTGACGGGCTGTGGCGCACTGCTCTGGCTGATCTGCTTGATGGCGCTGGGCTGGCCGATATCGGTGGCCGCTCATGGCGGCGGCTCGTCCGGGAGCCAGGCGGGCATTCCGATACCAAGCCTGACGCATGGCGAAATGGCCGTGATCGATCCCTATTATAGGCGTATCGTCGCGCTTGCCGCTGCGGCAACGGATACCGACGAGACCTTCCGTCGTGTCCTGAATTTCGCGCAGATCCAGCGCAGCTATTGCCTCTGGGGCGTGATGCCGGGAGGCATCAGCGACGAGGAAAGCCCGTTCAATGAATGTTCGCACGCCTATCTCGCCGCCGCCAAGGCGGTGCTGCTGCGGATGCGGACTATGAAGGACGAAATGGTTGCCGCCGGCGATCTGGTTTCCGAAATCGACGCTGATCTCGTGCGCAACAATCTGTCGCTCATTCTTTGCCGCTTCAGCGGCGAAAGCTTCAACACCGCCGATCTCATCCGGCCAAGACTTTCGGACATTGTCGTGCATGCCAAGAGCCTGGCAACGATCCTGCTGGCGTTACTGGCAATGGCGGTCGGCATGTGGTGGACCGCGCGTGCTTTGCGGACAAAACCGCTTACGACAAAATAGACGATACCCCGCCGCAACTTGACGGCGGGGTATCTGTTTTTTTACCAATCCCGGCGGCGCTCGCGCCAGCCGTCACGTTCCCATCGATCACGATGGGGGCGGTGGCCATAGTAGCCCCAAGGCGGTGGCGGTGCCGGCCTATAGTAGCCGTAGCCACGCGGCGGACCCCAGCGTCTCGGTCGGCATTCGCCCCAACGCGTCAGGCGCCAGCCGCGACCGCAGGCATAATCGACCTTGACGACCGGCGCCTTAGCCGCTGTCCTGACGACGGCGGGGATGGACCCGGTGGCGGAAACAGGCATTGCTTCTGCCGAAGATACGGCCAGTCCACCGAGCACGGCAGCGATGGCAAATACAGATAATCTCATCTTGATAGACCCCTATCCAAGTCCCTTACACGCCAATTTAAAGCCCTGAGAGCTGAACGCCGGCTGAACCGAACAAGGCGTTTTCGGGGCGAAATCAGGATGCTGAACGGGAAGTTGCGATGCCTTCCGCATATATTGTCGCTTAACGAGCAACACGCTTTCGATGAGCCGCACTGCGCGCACGGCCGGCCAGCGCGCGAAGATCGCGGCATGCGTCACGAGAGCTTCATCAACCGCGCTTAAAGGGGAAATGTTATTCGCCACAGGGGAGTGCGTGAGATGGTCGATGTCGCTTCAAGCAATGCGGAGGGTGGCAATGCCAATCATCCTATTCACGGCGCGGGCGGTTCCGCCAAGTGGTTTCTGCCGCTCTTCGGCGTGGTCGTGCTCGGTGGCCTTGGCTATGTCGGCTATGCCCTCGGCAATGATCTGGCCGAAGCCGCGACTGTCCCGTGGATTCTGCTCGGCCTGGCGCTGCTGATCGCACTCGGCTTCGAATTCGTCAACGGCTTCCACGATACGGCCAACGCGGTCGCCACCGTCATCTACACCCGCTCGATGCCAGCCGAATTTGCCGTTATCTGGTCGGGCCTCTTCAATTTTCTCGGCGTGCTGACCTCTTCCGGCGCCGTCGCCTTCGGCATTCTGGCGCTGTTGCCCGTCGAATTGATTCTCCAGGTCGGCTCCGGTTCCGGTCTCGCCATGGTCTTCGCGCTGTTGATCGCCGCAATCGTCTGGAACCTCGGCACCTGGTATCTCGGCCTGCCGGCCTCGAGCTCTCACACGCTCGTGGGCTCGATCATCGGCGTCGGCCTTGCCAACCAGTTCCTCGCGCCCGCGGGCTCGGCCACCAGCGGCGTCGACTGGTCGCAGGCGAGCAGTGTCGGGCTGTCCCTGCTTCTATCGCCGCTGATCGGCTTTGGTCTGGCGGCCTTGCTGCTGCTGGTCTCCAAGGCGCTGATCCGCAACAAGGCGCTCTATGAGGCACCGAAGGGCAATGCACCGCCGCCGCTGTGGATTCGTACATTGCTGATCTTCACCTGTACCGGCGTCAGCTTCGCCCATGGCTCCAATGACGGCCAGAAGGGTATGGGCCTGATCATGCTCATCCTGATCGGCCTGGTGCCAACCGCTTTTGCCCTCAACCGCACGCCCGACATCAACTATCTCGAAGCCTACAAGGCCGCCTCGACGCAGGTCGAGTCCGTGCTTGGTAAATATGTGAAGCCAGGCGTTGCTGCGCCGGCCGATCCGAAGGCTGCCGTCAGCGACGCGGTGAAGAACAAGACCTGGACTGACGCCACGACGCCGGCGCTGCAGGCCTATATCCACGCCACCGGCATCGAGATCGCTTCCTATCCTTCCGTCGAGAAGCTGCCGAACGGCCTGGTCGGCAACGTCCGCAACGACATCTACCTGATCGGCGAAGCCTTGAAGCTGATCGACAAGCGCAAGCTGCTGCCGATGGGCGCGGATGACCTGAAGGCGGTGACGCAATATCACGCCGCCGTCGACAATGCGACGAAGTTCATCCCGCTCTGGGTGAAGGTCGCCGTGGCGCTGGCTCTCGGCCTTGGCACGATGGTCGGCTGGAAGCGCATCGTCGTCACCGTCGGCGAGAAGATCGGCAAGACGCACCTCACCTACGGCCAGGGCGCCGCCGCCGAAGTCGTCGCCATGTTGACGATCGGTGCCGCCGACCATCTCGGCCTGCCGGTGTCCACCACCCATGTCCTGTCCTCGGGTGTCGCCGGCACCATGGCCGCCAACGGCTCCGGACTGCAATGGTCGACCGTCCGCAACATGCTGTTGGCCTGGATCCTGACGCTGCCCGCCTCGATCGCGCTTGCCTTCACGCTGTTCATCGTGCTCCGCCAGGTGTTCTGACCGGAGGCCACCTGATCGTGGTGGTTTGAGCTGTGGCATAATGCACAAAAGACAATGGCGCCCCCTCGTAGGGCGCCATTGTCTTTGTCGCTTCCCATCGAAAACGGAACCGCCGCAACGTCACTTGCAACGGAAAGCACACAATCCCGTTTTAAAATCCGTTCGGACTTTCGAGGTCTCCACGCTAGCGGACACTATCTTTCTTGTTGCCATTGGCACCAAGGCCAGAGAGCTTGGCGAGCTCCGAGCGGCGGTTGGCATAATTCTGCGCCACCATCGGATAGGTGGGAGCAAGACCCCATTTCTGGCGATACTCCTCGGGCGTCATGCCATAGTGAACGCGCAGATGGCGCTTTAGCGTCTTGAAGCGTTTGCCGTCCTCAAGGCAGATGATGTAGTCGTTAGTCACCGATTTCTTGAGATCGACGGCCGGCACCGGCTTTGACCGCTCCACCGACGGTGTTGTCCCGTCCAGGGTCTGCAACGCCTCGTGCACATCCGTGATCAGCTTGGAAAGACTACCGATGGGGACGGTGTTGTGGCTGACATAGGCCGAAACAATCTTGACGCAGCCATCGGACAGGCTGCTTGCCTGAAGTTGGGTCAGGTCTTTTTTGCTGCTGAAAGCGTCCATGATCGTTTCCCGAATCTCATTTGGTCCGGCGTGCTTCGCCTCGCGTGATTGCGTCATGTCATCATCCATGTCTTCGTCTGCGTGCGGGGATTGCCCGCTGTGTTGAGAACGTCCGCACTCATCGCCGGTCTCCTTCTGCCCTGAGCGCAACATCGGTTGTGCCTTTGGAAAGATCCTTTGCTGTGTCCGGAAAATAGACGGCCAGTTTGCGGCAGAGCGCCGTGAGGGAGATGCCGAGCATGAAGGCGGTGTGGGTGAGATTGCCGCTGCAGTGACGCAGCGTCTGGAGGATGAGCTTACGCTCGACATCTTCCATGGTCTGGCCGACAAGAATGCCGACGGCGCTGTCGATCGTGCGCGGCACAAGGTCATCGTCGCCGGCCGAAAGATGCGCGACGATCTCATCGATCAACCGCTCTTCGCTCGCCGTCGCCAGCACGATACCGGCTGTGCGGTCGAGTTCGCAAAAGACATAGAGGCCATTTTCAGCGTCGATCGTCACCCGCGCAGAGATATTGCCCGATCCGGTGCGAATGGCGATGTGTGGATCGCCCCCGCCCATGAGCGCAACCGGCGGCGTGTTGCCGGCACCGGAAAACAGGTCGCGCAACTCCTCGAACAAGACGTCGAGCCGCGCCCGCGGCTGGACGTCGCGCGCCGTCATGGCGGCTGAGAAACCATAATCCCGCGCGAAGGAAGGGCGCTTCATCGTTCACCTCCCCGCGAGCTAAATTTGCTCTTTTCCTGCCGAGGCCGCGGCAACCAGGCCGGTCGTGACAGCAGGAAGCCCTGCACATGCGTCGCGCCCGCCGTGCGCGCCGCCTCGAACTGCGCCTGCGTCTCGATGCCCTCGACCACCACCACCGGCGCGATGCAGGAGGCAAAACCGACCATATGATACAGGCTGTCGCGCCCATCACGGCCGGATCTGTTATCGCGAACAAACGACGCATCGATCTTGACGATATCGGCCGAGACCTGCAGCAGGTTTGCCGGCGTTGCGAAGCCGACACCGAAATCATCGATCGCGATGCGGCAGCCGAGCGCGCGGATCATCTTCAAGCGCTCGATGGCCGCGCCGACAAGCGGATGCGTTTCGGTAATTTCGACGACGAGCCGCGATGACAGCTCGGGATGACGGGTGATTCGGCCGAAGATATCGGCGAATCGATCCGAGGCGGAGAGATTGGCCGCAGTCAGGTTGCAGCCAAGTATAAGCGTCGTGTCCGCCGCCAGCGCGGACAGAACCATGTCCAGTATCCTCAGGTCGAGATTGAACCCGTCGTGCAATTGCGGCACGAAGCTGCTCGCCGTGTGAACGACGCCCTCGGTATCCGTCACGCGCGCCAGGCTCTCGGCATAAAGAATGTTCGAAATGTTCTCTATCTTATGGATCTGCTGTATGGCAAAGCTCAGACCGCCGCCAGCAATCGCCTTTAAAATCAGGGCGTTATGGGCGCTGTCGCTCTGCTTGCTCCTAGCGGGCATCAAGCCTCCGATGGCTGAAGGATCGACAGCGGGCGGAAATTCGATAGGGAGACCCCGCGCTTTGAAACGACGCAAGCGCGTGCGGAACATGGGATTCGTGGCACCCAAAATCCGTCTTTTTCATCTCCCAGACACCCTCCAACCCCCATGGGGTTCCCCTGCAACGAGCCGGAAATATTGCACTGAAAACGATAATCAACCCGAGGCCGACAGCGCTTTTAATATTTAGCGTTACTTTATGCTAATACACTAATAAAGCAACTCTTGCAAACATTCAATTATAGCGAGTTTTCCTTGTTATTGATTCAATTGCCGTGAAAAACGATCCATAGGGCAAGCAAGACGCGACGAATCTAGTGTGCAAAATCACTTGAAAGCTGATCGTCAGGATTGGATCGCGGCCACCAGTCTCTCTTCCGCGCCTCCTGAAGTGCCAGATCCAGTGGCGGAAGCTGCATATGCCACAGGCGCTCCCATTCCAGGCTCATGACACCAGCATAACGATCGGCGGCGAGCACGGAGAGCAACGCCGCCATCGGAAACTCGCCAGTGCCCGGAAGCGCATAGCTATAGGGCAGTTTCTCGCTTGGCTGCGAGACGCTGTCCTTGACGTGGAGGTGGCGCGTGTTGTGGCGCACCTGCTTCCAGGTCTCTACCGGATCCTGCCCTCCCTTACGCCATGTATGGTGGGTATCCCAGATCAGGGCACAATCGGGTGCCGCTTCCAGAAAACGGCCGATAGTCTCTGACCGCACCAGGACGTCATGCGTCTCCACCACCATATCCGCCGCAAAGCCCTCGCGGCGGGCCGTCTCGCGCCACCAGCCCAGCGTTGAAAAAGCCTCGGCAAGCTCTCCGGCATCGCCTGTGGTGCCGCCATCGAAAACGCGTAGCGATTTGATGCCAGCCGCTTCGGCCCAGGGAAGATAGCGCAGAAATGCCTCCTTCGCCTCCGGCGTCGCGCCGACAAGACGCAGCGACGTATTGAGAGCGCAGACGGCGACGGGAGAGCGATCGAGTGCCTGGGCCAAGCCCGCCGGCGTGCCAAACCGTTCGGTGAAATAAGCAGACAGATCGATCGTGCCGCCAAGCGCGCGAATTTCGATCGCGTCGAGACCATGGCGCGCCGCCAGGGCAAGCGCCTCGTCCAGCTCCAGCTCCGCACATCCCAATGTGGAAAATGCCAGAGTCATCCTCTGCGGCTTGAGATCGTCGGTCACCAAAGCCTCCTCCGCTTGGTTCTTCGATAGGGGCAGGCGAGGCGAATCGAGGCGGTACCTGACTTTCAGACACGTCGACTCAGCTACGGCGTTAGTAACCAAACGGATAATTACGGTATAGACCCTGAGCGTCAAGCCACCAGCGGCAATGACAATCGAACCGTCCCTCTATCGGATCATCATAGAAGCCGGTTCGAGAAGGGATATTTCATTGCAATAACTGGATATCCCCTACCAGACGATTGGATGCGTCTCTCCGGTCGCAACATTGACGAAACCCTCGGGTGCCCTTTCGGACGGCGCCACCAGAACCCAGCGCCAGGGTGCGCAGGTGAGCGTCGCGAAAGAAAGGCGTTCCGGAAAGCCCGGCCACCAGCGTGGCGAGAAGGTCGGTTCGTACATCCAGTCGATTTCGGCGCCAGCCTTATAAAGTGCCTGCATTTCCGCATCCAGCTCCTCAGCCGGACGTGCCGTCATGAGACCACCAACCTCATAGTGAACGCGGGCAACGACCTTGCCGCCGGAGACCAGCACCCAGCCACCCTGCTGTTCATTGAGCGCATTGGCGACCATTGCCATTGCCTCATCGGAGGAGCCAACGACCCAAATATTGTGCTTGTCATGCCCAAGCGTGGCGCCGAGCGCCGTATCGGGGGTGCGCGGCCCTGTGCCGAGCCAGAACATGCGGGCGACCTTGGCCTCGCCGGAGAAGCGATCGACGATCGCAAATTTGGTGACGTTGCGGTCATGGTCTCGTTGGACCGCGCCATCCGCAACCGGCAAGTCCATGGTGATGAATTCATCTGCCCAATGGAAGGGACGCAAGAGTGCTGCCTTTGCCGTCGGCACATTCGAAGGGGCCGCAATGCGGAAATCCTCCGGCAGGACGGTCCTGTCGATTTTCACAGTCTTCGTCGCCCAATCCGGCCAGGCGATCTCGGGGCGGACGCCGACAAAGCTCTTACCCTCCGAAGCCGGGCGGCCATCCGCCCAAACCTTGGCGATCGACAGTGTCTCGACATCATCCAGAAGCACGATATCGGCGAAACGGCCGGGCGCGATCGAGCCGACCCAGGGCGTCAGCCGCATGTGCCGCGCCGGGTTGATCGTCACGCATTGAATGGCGATTTCCGGCGCCAGCCCGTTTTCGACGGCAAGCCGGACATTGTAATCCGTCGCCCCCATCTTCAGCGTATCCGAGGCGCTGCGGTCATCCGTTACGAAGGCGATTTGCGACCAGTCGGAAAGGCCCTTCTCGATCAACCCCTTGATCACCTCGGGCAGCGAATGCGGCCGGAGCTCGATGAACAGGCCGTGGGTCAGCTTCTCCCAAATCTCCTCCAGGAACCAGCCCTCATGATCCGAGGCAAGGCCCGCGCCGGCAAAGGCATTGATTGAGGCAAGATCGCGCAAGCCGGCGCCATGTCCCTCGACGACGCCGCGCTGCTCGAAAGTAGCGCGGATCATACCCCAGAGACGGTCGTAAGCCGGATTCTCCGGATTGCTGACCGAGGGCCAATCCATCACCTCGTCGAGACCAGCCACCATTAGGCTCTCGGAAAGAAAGGCCTTCTGCTCGTCATAGCCGAAATGGCCACCACCCCACTCATAGGCGGTCGGTGGTACGGCGGAGCCGGGCAGCGGGAAGATCTTCATCGGCGAGCCGCGCCGGCGCGCCTCCAGCCAGAATTCCAGGTTGCGCGGACCATTGACGTTGGAAAACTCATGGCTTGCCTCGCAGGTCCAGGTGATGCCATGCGGCATGACCAGCGCCGCCTCCCATTCCGGGGTCAGATGCGAGCTCTCTATATGCTTGTGCGCCTCGCCGAAGCCGGGAACGGCGGCAAGATGCGGTTCGGACAGACGCTCGCTAACCTCTCCCGTATAACTGCCGGCGGGGCCGACATAGGCAATGCGCCGTCCCTTGATCACGATCTCCTGGTCCTCAAGCCAGGTGCGGCTATGGACATCCAGAAGCCGGCCGACCCTCAGCAACCTGTCAGCAGGACGCCGACCAAGCGCGGTGAGCGTCAGATCCTGTCGGATCAGCACCTCGTCGGCCGCGTTGATGAGCAGATCGTCGGGAAGATTTGTGGGCAAGGATGCCATCGGAAGAATGCCTGCGAGAAATTCGGTGGCGCGACCGTAGAACCGACGACAGAATGTGTAAAGCGCATGGTCAAAATTGCGCAAAAGCTGAATCATCTCAGCGATTTGCAAACGGGCATAGGTGAGATCTCGCCGCTCATCCCGCGCGCGACGAAGATTTACAGAAAACGTCGTTTTGCTCAATTGTTAGGCTTGTAAAGCCTATGCTCGAAAAATAGTATTCCGCCAGCCAGACACCCCACCCGATTTCACTGACGATAAGGATTTCGACCATGAAAGGCCTCACCCTGCCCCGCGTCGCGGGCCTTGCCCTCATCGCGGCGACGACCGTCGCGCTGCCGGCTTACGCCCAGGCGACGACGCTGACCATTTCCTGGTGGGGTTATAATGGCGAGAAGATGAAGGCCAACATCATCGAGCCTTTCAAGAAAGTTTGCGGCTGCGATGTCGTCTTCGAAACCGGCAACAATGCCGATCGCCTCAACAAGCTGAAGCTTCGCGGCGGCAAGGGCGTCGACGTGATTTATTTGACCGATAGCTATTCGCAGATCGGCATCCAGCAGGGGCTCTTTCAGGAAGTCGACCGCGCCAAGCTTCCGAACATCGCCGACCTCTACGATTTGGCCAAGGCGCCGCAGGGCAATTACGGCCCGGCCTATACGATCGGCCGCGTCGGCATCGTCTACGACAAGGCGAAGGTCAATCCGCCGATCACCTCCTGGAACGATCTCTGGCGCGACGATCTGAAATCCGCCGTCACGCTGCCGGGCATCACCACCACCGCCGGCCCGCTGACGGTTCTGGAAGCCGGCAAGCATGCGGGTGCCGATGCCTATGAGGATACCGACAAGGCTTTTGAGGCGATCACCGCGCTGAAGCCGAACGTCGTCAAGAACTACAATACCGGCTCCGAGCTGGTAAACCTGATCTCCACCGGCGAAGCCAAGGTGGCGCTTGCGCAGGACTTCACGCTGGCCTCGATGCAGGCCGCCGTTCCGACCATGACCTGGGCGAGCCTCAAGGAAGGCGACATGGCGACGCTTAACACCGTCAATATTCCCAAGGGTTCGGAGAATGTCGAGCTGGCGCATCAATTCATCAACTTCATTCTCTCCAAGGATGTCCAGCAGGCGGAAGCCGAGCAGGGCGTCGATGCGCCGGTCTCCACCAAGGTCGTGCTGACGCCGGATCAAGCGAAACTCTGGACCTATGGCGCCGACATGATCGCCAAGCTCGGCCGCATCGACTATGCCAAGCTGAACGCTGCCCAGTCGGACTGGATCGATCGCTGGAATGAAATCTTCGGCATGTGATGGCCTGCCCAGCGGAATTTGGCCGCACGGAATTTGACTGATGAAGCATCTTGCAAAATGGGGTTTGGCGGCGCCGGCGATGGTCGCCGTCGTACTCTTCCTGGTCGTCCCGGTGGTCATCACGATCGCCGCGACTTTCATGGAGCCGAAGGGGGTTTTCTCGCCCTATGTCGCCTTCTTCAATAGTGGCTTTCGCCGCACCGTGCTCTACCGGACAATTGAGATCGCTCTCATCACCACGGTGATCTCGCTGCTCGTCGGTTTCATCGCCGCCTATGTCATCGCCCAGATGCCGGGCCGGGCGAAGAGCGTGATGATCATCGCCGCTGTGTTTCCGCTCCTGACCGGCGTCGTCGTTCGCTCCTTCGCCTGGCTGATCATCCTCGGCAAGAACGGCATTCTCAACACGATGCTGCTATCAGTCGGCGTCATCAGCGAGCCGCTGTCGATGCTCTATACAGAGGGCTCGGTGATCGTCGCCATGGTCTATCTCTTCGTACCGCTGATGATCCTCACCCTCGTCGGCGTTCTCGAAGGCATTCCGCAGGACCTGATCCAGGCCGCCACTTCGCTTGGCGCGACGCCCGCCGCGACCTTCCGCCAGGTCATCCTGCCGCTTGCCACCCCCGGCCTTATCGTCGGTGCCGTGCTGGTCTTCACCGGCAGCTTCACCTCCTATGCCACGCCGCAGCTTCTCGGCGGCGAAAAGCAGATGACAATGGGCACATTCCTCTACCAACGCGCCATGGTGACCTTCGACTGGGTCGGCGCCTCGACCATCGCCGCAATCATGGTCGTCGTCACCATCGGTATCGTCCTGATCATGAGCCGCATCGCCCGCCGCCTCAACCCGATGGCGGTGTAAGCATGGTGCATCGTGTCCACCCTCTCCTGATCGCCTTTGCTGTCTGCGTGTTCTTCTTCCTGCTGGCGCCACTGGTCATCATCATCGGCTCGGCCTTCAGCGACACCAGCTATCTGACCTTCCCGCCGCAGGGCCTAACGCTGCACTGGTTCTGGAATATCTTCGAGATCGAGGCATTCCGCACGACGGCGATCACCAGCTTCGAATTGGCTTTCCTGGGCACGGGTCTGTCGCTGCTGATGGGCATACCGGCCGCCTATGCGATCAGCCGATACCGGCTGGGGCTGCCAAGCTGGCTTT
>NZ_AJVM01000088.1:0-3368 GCF_000281735.1 Rhizobium sp. AP16
TTGGAGCCGGTCAGACCGGCCGTGATGCTGGCGCCCTGACCAAGCACGGTGGAGTTGGCCACACCATTGTCGGTCGCACCGTTGCCGATGACCGACGAGGCAGCACCCGTTGCCGAAGCACCGAAGCCACCTGCCAGAGCATTGGCACCGGACGATACCGGCTGCGTCGAGGTCACCGAGCTATCGGAGACGAACGGACCAGCCTTGCCGTTGGTGATGTTGTTGACCGCCGTGTTGGTCGCATAGAGCTGCGAACCGTTGACCGCATCCGTCGAAGTGCCCGACAGCTGGCCGGCCGCGACGTTGGTGATCTGGCGTTCGGCACCCGGAGCACCCACGCTAACCACGCTGGTCGGTGTTGCCCCTGCGAAGTTGTAAGTCACGCCCTGAATGGTCGTGCTTGCCGTCGGCACCGCCGCCGCCGTCACCGAGCCGGAGCCCAGCGCCACGTCGCCTGCATTGTTGGCAACGGCGTTCGGGCCGATCGCCACGCTATCCGTACCCGTTGCTGTCGAGTCCGGCAGTGTCGAGTTGGAGTGGAAGTACTTGATGCCGCCGCCATTGACGATGTTGTTGACCGTGGTGCCGACTTTGCCGACTTCTGTGTTGGTCGCGAACAGCTGGCTGCCGTTGATGGCATCCGTGCTGCTGGCGCTGACACGACCTGCCGCCACATTGGTGATGGTGCGTTCCGCGCCCGGAGCACCGACGCTCAAGGTGCTTGTCGGTGTTGTCCCGGCGTAGGTGTAGGCGTTGCCGTTGATGGTGTCGCCGGTCGTTGCCACGACTGCTGCCGTGGTGCTGCCCGAGCCGAGTGCGATGTCGCCTGCATTGTTGGCGACGGCATTCGGGCCGATGGCCACGCTATCCGTACCCGTTGCCGTCGAGTCCGGCAGCGTCGAGTTCGAGTGGAAGTACTTGATCCCACCACCGTTGACGATGTTGTTGACCGTGGTGCCGACTTTGCCGACTTCCGTGTTGGTCGCGAACAGCTGGCTGCCGTTGATGGCATCTGTCGAGGTGGCGCTGACGCGGCCTGCCGCGACGTTGGTGATGGTGCGTTCTGCACCAACCCCTCCCACGCTCAGCGTGCTGGTCGGCGCAGTGCCTGCATATGTGTAGGCATTGCCGTTGATGGTATCGCCAGTCGTTGCCACGACTGCTGCCGTGGTGCTGCCCGAGCCGAGCGCCACATCGCCGGCTTGTGCACCGGCGCTGGCACCAAAGCCGAGCGCAACTGTATTCGTCTGGCTAGCGACTGACGACTGGCCGCCTGCGAAAGAACCAGCCCCCGATGCCGTGGAGCCCGCACCGATGGCGGTCGAGATATTAGCGGTAGCCTTCGCCTGAGTGCCAATTGCTACCGAATCACGCCCCGAGGCTTGCGGGCCGCCATTGAACGCATTGCCGATGGCAATACCGCCGGCATTCGTCGCTTGACCGGATCCGATGGCAATCGCCGAATTGATCGCAGCGTTGCCCCCTGATGCCAGGGCACCAGAGCCTAGCGCCACATCGTAACCGTTGCTCGCCTTGGCGCCGCTACCTACGGCGGTACTGTTTGCACCAGCAGCGTCAGCGCTTACACCTGCGGCAAATGCATCGGTGGCAGATGCTACAGCCTGCGGGCCAATGGCAATCGCATCCGTTCCGGTCGCAGAGCTGTCAGCCAGCGTCGAATTGGCGTGGAAGTATTTGATGCCGCCGCCGTTGACGATGTTGTTGACCGCGCTGTTGGTCGCAAAGAGCTGCGAGCCGTTGATCGCATCCGTCGACGTCGCGGTGATCTGACCGGCCGCCACGTTGGTGATCTGGCGCTCGGCGCCGACCGAGCCGACGCTGACAACGCTGGTCGGCGTGGCGCCGGCAAAGTTGTAGGTCGTACCCTGGATGGTCGTGCTTGCGGTCGGATTGGGCGCTGCCGTCACCGAGCCGGAGCCCAAGGCGACATCATTCGGGTTAGCCGCAGAGGCTCCGGTACCCAATGCTAGCGCCCCGACACCACTCGATGCGGCATTGTAGCCGATCGCCACCGAGGTATTCCCGGACGAATTCGCCGAGTCGCCGACCGCGACGCTGTGGTCGCCGCCGCCACTTGCGACAACGCCGACCGCGACGGCGCTGATACCTGCGGCCGTCGATGCCTGACCAAGAGCGGTGCCGAAAGCACCCGTCGCCTTGGCCTGCACACCGAGAGATGTGGCACCGACACCGGATGCGACCGAGGCCTGGCCGATGGAGGTGCTGAAATCACCGCTCGAGGTGGCCTGCACACCGAAGGCGGAAGCATCAGCCCCAGTCGCCTGGGAAGCCTGGCCGACAGCCACGGAATAGACGCCGCTTGAGGTCGCACTATCGCCGACCGCAACCGAGCTGATGCCCGAAGCAAGAGACGTATTGCCCACCGCGGTGGCATGGTCGGCGGAGGCCGAGCTGTTGTTGCCAAGCGCGGTGGAGTTTATGCCGAAGCCGTTGGAGTTATTGCCGATTGCGGCAGCTCCCTGCGCGGTCGCCGAAGCGTTGGTGCCAATGGCCAGAGTATTGTTGGCCGATGTCGTGACGTTGCTACCCAACGCCAGCGAACCGATGCCGGTCGCCGTATTGTTGGTACCGATGGCAAGTGCGCCGTCGCCGGTTGCACTGTTCTGGTTACCGAGGGCGACCGCACCCGTACCATTCGCCGTGTTCTGGTTGCCGAGGCCGAGGGAGCCGTTGCCGGTCACCGTGTTGTTGTAACCCAGGCCTACCGCACCCTGACCGCTGACGATATTCGGGTCACCGATGGAGACCGCGCCGTCGCCGGTCGCCTGGTTGCCAAGGCCGATCGCCACGGCGGCGCCGCTGGCGGTCGAAGCGTTGGCCGATGCATTCTGGCCGATCGCTATGCTCGAACCGGTGGAGCCGGCGTTGGCGCCGTTGCCGATCGCGACAGTACCGACACCGTTGGAAACCGCATTCGGTCCCACCGCCACGCTGTCCGTCCCGATCGCCGATGAATCCGGCAGCGTCGAGTTGGCGTGGAAGTACTTGATGCCACCGCCATTGGTGATGTTGGTGACCGCGGTGTTGGTGGCGAAGAGCTGCGAGCCGTTGACCGCATCCGTTGAGGTGGCCGAAAGCTGACCGGCCGCGACATTGGTCAGCTGCCGTTCGTTGCCTGCCGTTCCGAACGAGACGACCCCAGTCGGTGTAGCCCCGGCGAAGGTGTAGGCCGTGCCGCCGATGGTGGCGCCGGACGTCGGGACTGCCGCCGCCGTGGCGGCCGAACCCTGACCGATCGCCACGTTGGAGCCGGTCAGACCGGCCGTGATGCTGGCGCCCTGACCAAGGACGGTGGAGTTGGCCACGCCATTGTCGGTCGCACCGTT
>NZ_AJVM01000089.1:0-65308 GCF_000281735.1 Rhizobium sp. AP16
CGGCGGGCAAAGCCCGCCGCCAATCGGAAGGCTCAGACCATGCCGCCATTGGCGCGCAACGTCTGGCCGTTGATCCAGGAACCATCGGGGCCGGCGAGGAAGGAGACGGTGGCGGCGATGTCCTCAGGCGTGCCGAGGCGCTCTAGCGGGTTCATCTTGGCCATGCGGTCGATCAACTCGTCGCTCTTGCCGTTGAGGAAGAGATCGGTGGCGGTCGGGCCGGGCGCGACGGCGTTGACCGTGATCGAGCGGCCGCGCATCTCTTTGGCCATAATGCCGGTCAGCGTTTCGACGGCAGCCTTGGTGGCGGCATAGACGCCATAAGCCTCGAGCTTCAGCCCGACGACGCTGGTCGAGAAGTTGATGATGCGGCCGCCGTCACGCAAGCGCTTGCCGGCTTCGCGCAACGTGTTGAAGGTTCCCTTCAGGTTGATGGCGATCTGACGGTCGAAGTTGGCGTCGTCGGCATTGGTGATCTTGGCCAGCTGCATGATGCCGGCATTGTTGACGAGGACATCGACACCACCAAAAGCAGCCTCAGCTGCATCGAACATGCGACGCACGGCTTCGGCATCGGAAACATCGGCCTTGGCGGTCAGTGCCTTGCCGCCCTTTTCTTCTATTCTGCGGGCCAGTTCCTCGGCGGCGGCTTCACTGCCGGAGTAGTTGACGACGACGGTGAAGCCGTCCTTTGCGAGGCGTTCCGCGATTGCGGCGCCAATGCCGCGCGATGCACCGGTAACGATGGCTACTCTGTTGGAATTGTTGGTCATTGTCTTCATCCTTCATATCTCTGCGCCGTGGCGCGTTTCGATGAAGGGAAGATGCCTCTTTTCAATCGGCGGATAATCATCCATTAATCGGCATCACTATCCGAAACTAGCGAACAAAGAAAAATGGACAGATTCGATGCCATGCGGGTGTTTTCCCGCGTCGTGGAGCGGCGCAGCTTCACGCTGGCCGCCGAAGACACCGGCCTGCCGCGCTCGACGGTGACCGATGCCGTCAAGCAGCTAGAGGCGCGGCTCGGCGTTCGCCTGCTGCAGCGAACCACACGGCATGTCAGCCCGACGCTCGACGGCGAAGCCTATTACCAGCGCTGCTTGCGCATCCTCTCAGACATAGAGGATGCCGAGGGCGCCTTTGCCGGCGCCAAGCCGAAGGGGCTACTGCGCGTCGATGTGCATGGGACGCTCGCCCGGCATTTCGTTCTGCCCAACCTGCCCTCCTTCCTCGAAACCTACCCCGAGATCGAGCTTTACATGAGCGAGGGCGACCGTTTCGTCGACCTGATCCGCGAAGGCATCGATTGCGTGCTTCGCGTCGGCACGCCGCAAGACAGCGACATGATCGCCCGCCGCGTCGCCCTGCTGGAGGAGATCACGCTGGCCGCGCCGGCCTATATCGAGCGCTTCGGTATGCCGACGCATCCGGAAGCTCTCGACGGCCACCGCATGGTCGGCTTCCGCTCCTCGGCGACGGGCGGATTGCTGCCGCTGGAATTCACCGTCGACGGCGCGATCCGTAACATCACCTTGCCCGCCACGGTCTCCGTCAACGCCGCCGAGAGCTATTTTTCGGCCGCCAAGCTCGGCCTCGGCCTGATCCAGGTGCCGCGCTATCACGCTGAGGAAGCCCTGAAATCCGGCGAACTGGTTCATGTCCTCAAGGACTTTCCGCCGACCAGGACACCGGTCTCGATGCTCTACCCCCGCAACCGCCAGCTCTCGCCGCGCGTGCGCGTCTTCATCGACTGGCTCGTCCGGGTTTTTGCCCGACAAACCGAGGCTGAAGGCAGCAGTGGATGAATATTTCCCCGAACCGATCAAATAAATGAAACCAGCTCTTTGAATGCGCCGACTGTGCTCCTACGTCGAAGGGGATAGTCTCGCCGGCGCCCGTCCGCGCACGCCGCCATGACCCCTGTGATTTTCTTGAGGGACTGGATCCATGACTGAACAGAAGCAATTGAAGCTCGGGGCCTTCATGCGTCCCGTCAGCCTGCATACCGGCGCATGGCGCTATCCCGGCGCCTACCCGGATGCGAATTTCAATTTCCAGCATATCAAAGGCTTCGCCCAGGAACTGGAAAAGGCGAAGTTCGATGCCTTCTTCATGGCCGATCACCTTGCCGTGTTGAACATGCCGGTCGAGGCGTTGAAGCGCAGCCATACCGTGACGTCGTTCGAGCCGTTCACGCTGCTCTCCGCACTTGCCGCCGTCACCGAAAGGATCGGCCTCGTCGCCACGGCGTCGACCACCTTCGACCAGCCCTACCATATCGCCCGGCGCTTCGCCTCGCTCGACCATATCAGCGGCGGCCGCGCCGGCTGGAATATCGTCACGACCTCCAACCCGGACGCAGCACTGAATTTCGGCCTCGACGAGCATATGGAGCACGGCGAGCGCTATCACCGCGCCCGCGAATTCTACGATGTCGTCACCGGCCTCTGGGACAGCTTTGCCGACGATGCCTTCATCCGCGATGCCGAAAGCGGCATCTTTTTCGATCCGGACAAGATGCATGTGCTCGCCCACAAGGGTGAGGAACTGAGCGTGCGCGGGCCGCTCAACATCGCCCGCCCGCCACAGGGCTGGCCGGTGATCGTTCAGGCCGGGCAATCCGATGTCGGCCGTCAGCTTGCGGCTGAAACGGCGGAAGCGGTCTTCGCCGCCCCGCGTAATCTCGCCGATGGCAAGGCGATCTTCGCCGACATCAAGGGCCGGATGAAAAAGATCGGCCGCAACCCAGATCATCTGAAGATCCTTCCTGCCGCCTTTATTGTCGTCGGCGATACCGTCGAGGAGGCCAAGGCCAAACGCGCCAAGCTCGATAGTCTGGTGCACTACGACAGCGCCATCGCCTCGCTGTCGATCTCGCTCGGTCATGACGCTTCCGGCTTCGACCCGGACGGCCCGCTGCCGGCAACGCCGGAAACCAACGCCAGCAAAAGCGGCCGCGAACGCGTCATCGCTTTGGCCGAGGAGGAAAAGCTGACCGTGCGCCAGCTTGCCCAGCGCCTTGGCGGCTATGCCGGCCTCGCCTTCGTTGGCACGCCGCAGACCATCGCCGACGAGATGGAGCAATGGCTGCACGAGGAAGGCTCCGACGGCTTCAACGTCGTCTTCCCCTTCCTGCCGCAGGGCCTGCTTGACGTCACAACCCGCCTCGTTCCGGAACTGCAACGCCGCGGCATCTTCCGCCGCGACTACGAAGGCACGACCTTGCGCGAGCATCTCGGCCTGCCGCGCCCAGACAATCGCTTCTTCCCATCGCTTTCCGAAGCGGCGCAATAAGAGACAACCGATGAGCCATATCACGCCGATCGACTACGACACCGCCTCCGACGCCGTCCGCGCCGAGCATGACCGCGAGGTGGCGCTGCGTGGCCGCATGACCAATATGAAGCGCACCCTGCTGCATTCGCCGGTGGCACATCGCATCTATGCCGAATGGTTCACCCTGCGCGAAGAACTGCGGCCGGCGCTGGACGACCGTGCCGTCTGGCTCTTCTGCCAAGCCATTTCGCTGGAAAGCCGCGCGATCATTCCCGTCGGCTTCTTCCGGCGAGCGCTGATCAATGCCGGCCTGACGCCGGAGACCGTCGCGCCGACCGAAGAGGAAGCACTGCTGATCGATTTCGGCAAGGCTATCGTCAGGGATTCCAACGCCGTGCCGGAGGAATTGTGGGCGCAGTTGAAGGCGCGCTTTGACGAACCGACACTCGTCAACCTCGTCGCTTTCGCCGGCATCATGATCGCCACGGCGGTCTATACCAATGTGGTGAAGGTGGATATCGATCCGGAGCTTGGCGCGTATCTGGATGGGTTTGAGCTGCCGGGGCGGTGAAATAATGGAAATATTAGCGCCAAGCATCTTTGGGGTGGATTAAGACGCCAATCAGGCTTGTAAGGCTCCCAACTATCAAACCAAAAACCATGACGATCAGTAATGACACTGATATGTCTGTCTCCGTGACAAGGAAAAAATAAATTCTATCTAGACCTAGTAGTCCGGTCCTCACCTCACAAAAATTACGAGCGGATTCGTATCGAGCTTCAATAAATTGGATCGCTGAGCAACCAGTCAGCGGCCAGTTGTTATAGACGATGAACTGCCAAACTCTATATCCGATGACGGGTAGAAAAAGTAAAAGAGCTATGCTGGCCACCGCTAAATTTGCCAGACCGAATGCGATCAATACCCTGCCCGGCAGAGAAACTATAGCGAGTCCGAGTGCCCTGAAATCCATTGACGCGCCTACTATAACCAGCAAAGCAAATTATAATATAAGTTGCATCAACGCAAAGTCTCTGTCTGAGACACTCATTTAAACTCAGACTTCAGGCGGAGATGATTTATTTCTAAGCGGCGTCCGTCAAACCTCACCCCGAAATCACCGTCTCGAACTTCGGATTCCCACGGATCGTATTGCTGACCGTGCAGATCTCATCCTCGGCGGCGTGCGCGATCGCATTGCGGATCTCGTCGCCGAAATCGCCCTTGATGGTGAAGGCGATGTTGAATTTTTCGACGCGCGACAGCCCTTCCGTCGCCTTCTCGCCAGTCACGACGGCGGTGACTTCGGTCAGCTTGTCGAGCACGCCGAGGCTACTTGCGGCCATGCGGGCGCTGAGCACGAGGCAGGCCGACAGCGAGGAATAAAGCAGGTCGAGCGGGTTGAACCCCGGCTGCGATGGCGAGGTGACGATGTCGATCTCGCCGCCGGTGACCGAGGTCACATGCGGAAAGCCGGTGCGGCCGACGGTGGCGGTGGCGCCCGTCTGTCTGGTCTTCACTCTCAATTCCGCCATGTCGAAAATCCCTCAAATTAAAAGGTTGAAACTGTTACTCGAAACATAGGGATTCACCTTGCCGGACACAATCGGCCATCTCCACCCTTGCGCACCGACGCCAGTTGAGCCACCAAATGGTTACGAGCTCATCGCAGACAGGCAGATTTCGACATGACCGTTTCCGATCCCCGCGCCTTCCTCACCTCCCTCTTTGACGCTGCCGTCCGCGCAGCCGATCCAATGACCGGCATTCGCGCGCACCTGCCTGCAAAGCCGAAAGGGCGCACCATCGTCATCGGCGCCGGCAAGGGATCGGCGCAGATGGCAGCCGCGTTGGAGCAATGCTTGGACGGCCCGCTGGAAGGGCTGGTGGTGACCCGCTACGGCTTTGCCGCCCCCTGCCGCCACATCGAGATCATCGAAGCCGCCCATCCTGTTCCCGACGAGGCCGGCCTTGTCGCCTCCGGGCGGTTGCTGAAGCTGGTGGAGGGCCTGACGGAGGATGATCTGGTGATCGCGCTGATCTCCGGCGGCGGCTCGGCACTGCTGCCGTCGCCTGCAGGTGGTCTGACCCTTGCTGACGAGATCGCCGTCAACAAGGCGCTGCTCGCCTCCGGCGCGCCGATTTCGGTGATGAACGTCATCCGCAAGCATCTGTCGACCATCAAGGGTGGCCGTCTGGCCACTGCGGCCTATCCGGCCAAGGTCGTCTCGCTGGTGGTCTCCGACATTCCGGGCGACGATCCGGCCCTGGTCGCCTCCGGCCCGACCGTGCCGGGAGCCGGCACCCGCGCGGAAGCACTGGACCTCATCCGCCTCTACCGTATCGACCTGCCCGCCGCCGTCCTCGCGCATATCGAAAAGCCGGAGGCCGATGCGCCACGGCCGGGCGATCCACGCTTTGCCCGCAACGAAGTGCATCTCATCGCCTCCGCCGGTGTCTCGCTGGAGGCCGCCGCCCAAGTAGCACGCGAAGCCGGCATCGAGGCCGCCATCCTTTCGGATGCGATTGAGGGCGAGGCCCGCGAAGCGGCGCACATGCATGCCGCCCTCGCTCGCGAGATCCTGCATCGCAACCGGCCCTTCGCCAAACCGATCGTGCTGCTCTCCGGTGGAGAGACGACGGTGACCCTGACAGGCAAGGGCAAGGGTGGGCGAAACTCCGAATTCCTGCTGTCCCTGGCGATCGACATCGACGGCCATACTGGCATTCATGCCATGGCGGCGGATACGGATGGTATCGACGGCAGCGAGGACAATGCCGGCGCCTTTGCCGATGCCAGCACGGTGGCGCGCTTGCGCAAGGCCGGGCTGGTGCCCGCCGAAATGCTCAGAAACAACGATGCCTGGACGGCGTTCAACGCGATCGGCGATCTCTTCGTCCCCGGCCCAACCGGCACGAACGTCAATGATATCAGAGCTATTCTGATCGCCTGACGTCAGGATTGAACGAGATCGGCGGTTTGCGCGCAATCCTCGCAGCGCCAATAGGCCGGCGCCGTCGATATCCATCGAAAGAAATGCCGGCGGCAATGCGCGCATTCGATTTCGACGACATGCGTCTTTTCGGCAACGACGACGGGCCTGGGTTTATTCTTGCGTTCGTTCTTCCACTGCTCAAGTTTCGTGACGGCCTTCGTTACTCTCCACGCAATACTTCGGCCTCGATATACACACACCTAAAGTAGACTGATCTGATGAATAAAATATTGCGAGTGTGGAAAGCGCCTGTCTCCTACATTTTGGGGCGGCATTAATACGAAAGCGCGATCGCGCGATTTGCATTTAATACTCGGCGGTTTCAAAGGCCGACAATCGCTCCGAGTATCGCGGCCGAAAGGCCGCCTTTTGCCGAGCCGTTCCTACGCCGGCGGCCGCACAGACCGGTGCATTGACTCGGTCGGAAATCGCCTCCGTCATACTGGACACCCTGTCCGCGATGCGCTCCTTTATCCCGATAACAAACTCCAAGAGGGACCATCATGCGCCATTTCCGCCAGCGGGCGATATCCTCGGCAACCATCCTTGCCTTCGGGCTTTTCTCCATCACCACAGTTCAAGCCGCGGCACCGCAGCCGGTCGAAGCGGAGCATGGGATGGTGGTGACCGCCCAGCATCTGGCGACCGATATCGGCGTCGAGGTACTGAAGAGTGGCGGCAATGCCGTCGATGCGGCAGTTGCGGTCGGCTATGCGCTTGCCGTGGTCTATCCGACCGCCGGCAATATCGGCGGCGGCGGCTTCATGACCATTCGACTGAAGGACGGCAAGACCGCCTTCCTCGATTTCCGCGAACGCGCGCCGCAGGCTTCGACCAAGACCATGTACCTCGACGACAAGGGCAATGTCGTCAAAGGCGCCAGCACGGACGGCTATCTCGCCGTCGGCGTCCCGGGCTCCGTCATGGGCTTCGAGACTGCCCGCGAGAAATACGGCACGAAAACCCGCCAGGAGCTGATGGCGCCGGCAATCCGCTACGCCAAGGAAGGCTTCACGCTGAACCAGGCCGATGCCGCCGAGCTGAACGAAGGCAAAAAATGGCTGTCGCGCGATCCGGCAACCGCCGCGATCTTCACCAAGCCGAACGGCGCTCCCTTCTCGACGGGCGACCGGTTCACCCAGCCGGACCTCGGCGCGGCGCTGTCAAGCATTTCGGAACAAGGGCCGGATGGATTCTACAAGGGACCGACTGCCGATGCCATCGTCAAGGCGAGCCACGACAAGGGCGGCATCCTGGCGAAGGTTGACTTCGAGCAGTACAAGGTTCGGGAACTCGATCCGGTGAAGTGCAATTACCGCGGCTACGAGATCATCTCCTCGCCGCCACCCTCCTCCGGCGGCGTAATCATCTGCGAAATCCTCAATGTGCTGGAAGGCTACCCGCTCTCCTATACAGGCTACGCCTCGGCCGACACGGTGCATCTGATGACCGAGGCCATGCGCCACGCCTATGTCGACCGCAACTCCACGCTGGGCGACCCCGATTTCGTCGACAATCCCGTCAGCAAGCTGCTGGACAAGGACTATGCCAGGAAGATCCGCGACAGTATCGACCCTTATCGCGCCGGCGTCTCCAAGGATCTGATGCCGAAGGGTCTCGGCGAAAGCCATGAGACGACGCATTATTCGATCATCGACAATGACGGCAATGCGGTGGCTGTCACCTACACGCTGAACGGCTCCTTCGGCGCCGGCGTCGTCGCGCCCAGTACCGGCATCCTCCTCAACAACGAGATGGACGACTTCACCTCGAAGCCCGGCGTACCGAACCTCTACGGCCTGGTGCAGGGCGAGGCCAACGCCATCCAGCCGAAAAAGACGCCGCTCTCCTCCATGAGCCCGACCATCGTCGCCAAGGATGGCAAGCCCTTCATGGTGATCGGCAGCCCTGGCGGCTCGCGCATCATCACCATCACGCTCGAAGCGATCATCAACGTCATCGATTTCGGCATGAACATCCAGCAGGCGATCGACGCGCCGCGCATCCATCATCAATGGCTGCCGGATAAAATCTATACCGAGCCCTATGCGCTCTCGCCAGATACGATCAAGCTGCTGAGCGGCATGGGCTATAATGTCCAGATCGGCGGCGACTGGCCGGTCTGGGGTCATGCGGCAGGCATCCTCGTCGGCGGCAAGAGCCTCAGCGATATCGCCAAGGGCGGCGGTGCCCGCTACAACGGCGCGATGGACAGCCGTGCTGGCTCGGGCCTCGCCGGCGGCTACTGATCCGCTCAGTTAATCCTGCCGGCAATGGCTTCGATAGCGGAGCGCATTTCCGGCAGGAAATCACCGACGAAAACACACCATCTTACACGGGAAAACAGGCTGTGATCGGCACAACCACGCTCGATCACGGCCTTCTGTTCATCTGGCATTCATCGGCTGTGGCATTCCTGCCCACCTGCGTCACTTTTTCCATTTCGATCAATAAGATTTGCGATTTCTGATATAGTCATCGCGCGTAAGCGGGAGTATACAACCCGCATTCCAATCGGCCTTTGCGCTGTTGTCAGACTTGCGGTTCTGTCTTTGGACCCCTCCGCACCATCGAGAGCGATCCCCGACAATGTCGGATCAGATTTTCCAGGCCGCCCCAACCCGGCGGGCCGCACCGAATTTTCGTGTAGTAGCGCTTATCGTCGCAAGCGCCATGTTCATGGAGCAGCTTGACGCAACCGTGCTCGCCACGGCCCTGCCGACCATGGCGAGGGACTTCGGCGTTAGCGCACCGGCGATGAGCATCGCGCTCACCTCCTATCTGCTTAGCCTTGCGATCTTCATTCCGGCGAGTGGCGCCATTGCCGACCGCTTCGGCTCGCGCACCGTCTTCCGAACGGCGATTGCCATTTTCGTCGTCGGCTCGATCCTCTGCGCCCAGGCGCCGAACCTGTTTCTCCTCGTCATCGCCCGTCTGATACAGGGCCTCGGCGGCGCCATGATGCTTCCAGTCGGCCGCCTGGTGCTGATGCGCAGCGTCGCGCGCAAGGATATGGTGAACGCCATGTCCTGGCTGCTCATTCCGGCACTTGTCGGCCCGATCCTCGGCCCGCCGGTCGGCGGCCTGTTCGTCACCTATCTCGACTGGCGCTGGATCTTCTACATCAACGTGCCGATCGGCATCATCGGTTTCATCCTGGTATCGATGTTCATCGAGGAGGTGAAGGGTCCGAGGAATGGCCGTTTCGACCTCTCGGGCTTCATCCTCTCAGGCATCTCGCTCGGCTCGCTGCTGTTCGGCTTCGAAATGTCGAGCCGCGAGGGCGAAGGCTATATGGCCATTTTCCTGATCGCGATCGGCCTGCTGTTCGGCATTGCTTACCTGCGCCATGCCCGCAAGCACCCCTCGCCGATCATGGATTTCTCGCTGATGAAGGTACCGACCTTCCGCACGTCCGTCATCGCCGGCTCGCTGACCCGCATCAGCCAGGGCGCGCATCCGTTCCTTATTCCCTTAATGCTGCAGCTTGGCTTCGGCATGTCGGCTGCCGCCGCCGGCCAGATCGCGATTGCAACCGCGCTCGGCTCGATGGCGATGAAGCCGTTGCAGGTCAGGATCCTGCGCACGCTCGGCTTCCGCACCGCCCTGTTGATCTTCGGCGTGATCGGCACGCTCGGCTATGGGCTTTGCTCGGTCTTCCAGCCCGACTGGCCGCTGCCGGTGATTTTTGCGATCCTGTTCTTCTGCGGCTTCTTCATGTCGTTCCAGTTCACCGCCTACAACACCATCGCCTATGACGAGATCGAACGCGATCAGATGAGTTCGGCGACGAGCTTCTACTCGACGTTCCAGCAATTGATGCTGTCGCTCGGTATCTGCATCGCCGCCCTTGCCCTGCATGGCTCGACGCAGCTGCGCGGACACGCGACCGCCGAAATGAGCGACTTCTCCGTCGCCTTCATCGTCGTCACCGCAATCGCGCTTCTCGCCGGGATCTGGAATGCCCAATTCTCGCGCACGGCCGGCTCCGAAATCAGCGGTCACCGCAAGAAGTCGCCTGAGGATATGCTCGGCGGGCACTGAGAGCCGCGAGTGCTGATATCGGGTTCCACCCGAAGCTGGTGGGACAGCAAAGAGCGCAGCAGAAACCCTTACAAAATCACGCCTTCTTTACAGGAAATAATCTCTGCAAATTGAGTTTTGCAGAGGGATCGCCGTGCTCTTCCGCCTTTCGGTACCAAGCAACGGCTTTCTCCATGTCTCGTGGCAGACCAAGGCCAGCTTCCAACATGTAACCTATACTGTTTTCTGAGGCAGCG
Organism: Rhizobium sp. AP16; assembly: GCF_000281735.1. Taxonomy (NCBI): domain Bacteria; kingdom Pseudomonadati; phylum Pseudomonadota; class Alphaproteobacteria; order Hyphomicrobiales; family Rhizobiaceae; genus Rhizobium; species Rhizobium sp. AP16. The sequence continues at coordinate 10,557 of NZ_AJVM01000089.1, forward strand.
TCGCCTTGCTCGGCAGCCTTGCGGAACCAAAAGATGGCTTGGGCATAATCCTGAACTGTGCCGCGACCATACTCATACATCGCGCCGAGATCGTTCTGAGCTCTAGAATGCCCTTGTTGTGCCGCTCTTCGAAACCAAATGACGGCCTGCGCATCGTCCTGGTTCACGCCCCGCCCCCAAAGATACATATAGCCGAGATTATTCTGGGCGTCAGAGATACCTTCGGCGGCAGATTTGGAAAACCACATCGCGGCCTTCGCGTCATTTTGTGAAACCCCATGGCCTAATAGATATAGTAAGCCGAGATTGTCCTGTGCACTGGTGTCGCCTTGCTCCGCAGCTTTCTGGTACCAAGCGGCTGCCGCCTCATAGCTTTGGGTCACTCCATAGCCGTGCTCATATAATAAGCCGAGATTGTACTGTGCCTTGGTGTCGCCTTGCTCCGCAGCTTTCTGGTACCAAGCGGCTGCCACCTCATAGTTTTGCGTCACGCCATAGCCGTTCGCATAGAGAAAACCAAGATCAAATTCCGCTTGCGCATTATCTTGGGCAGCTAGAGCTCGCCAATCGTCCAAGGCCTTCTTGTAGTCCCCATGCACATAGGCATCTTTCCCATCGTCAACAAAAGCACCTGACGCTAAGCAAAAGACGGCTATCGAAGTGACGACAATCCTTGCGAAGTGCATGATCTCTTCCTTGAATTTTCTCTATGGTCTTATAGACGATAATATACCGCCTGTGTCAGCCGGCAACTTTTGCAGAAACCCCAATTAAAGCGAGAGTTTTGCGCCTGAATTTCGCGACGCCGCGAAACGAGCGCTCTGCAACGGTTGAGCATGCAGAATGCTTCACGAAGACATTTCCGGCAAGAAGAATGCCCGCAATGCCCATGCCGCAAGCGGATTCGGCACCATCATTCGCCTCGATCCACATCTCAGCTAAGAGCTGGCTCTTAGGCCAGGGCTTTTCGTTTCACAGCTTGCCTGAATCAAGACAACAAAAAAGGCCGGGCTAACCCGACCTCTTCCTTCATCGCCTCAACGATCTATGCCAGTACATCCGTGGTCAAAGACCGGAGGCAGATGCTTACAGAGATTCCAGCTGATCAGCCGACATCTTGCCCGAACGCTTGTCCTTGACAAGCTCGTAGGAAATCTTCTGGCCATCACGCAGGCTGCTCATTCCAGCGCGTTCAACAGCGGAGATGTGCACGAAAACGTCCGTTGCGCCGTCGTCAGGCTGAATGAAACCAAAACCCTTGGCGGCATTGAACCACTTTACAGTACCTGTGCTCATAACGATGACCTTTCAATCACTCATATAAAGATCGCATTCCAGGCAACCGCCCGGGTGCAGTAGACCGATTTTGAGAGGAAGTTCGTCAGTGTCGCGCAGAGTGCGTCGAGGCAAAGTTCATTCAGCAATATCGATGCACGGCTTATAACGGAGGATCTAATCCTCCACAAGGAAAAACATATAAAACACCGAAAACGACCAAATATTTCATAAAAATCAGCCCGTGCGACATAAAATCATCACGTCTTGAGAGCCAAGATTCGCTGGTCGTTTTCTAGATATCTTCCTGATTCTCGGGTCGATTTCCGCAAGATTTATCGGAGTTTTTCTTTCCGTTTCGCCGGTTTTAGCGGCAAGTTCTCGCCTTATTTCTTGGGAAACGGCAGAATTATATCGCCAATACGGACGTCATCCGATACAGGATGGGATTTCTCGCCTAGCGAGCGCGGAAACACCCCGCGCAAGTCGGCAAGCACCGCCAACGCCGACACGAACCCTGGAGGCCAACATGGCGCCCAACAAAGACAACCTATTCGGATCCAAAAAGCAGGCATCCCTGGTCAAGGCCAGCCAGCTCGACTCCACCGTCAGGGATATCCTGGCCAGCGAGCAGACGAGCCGCGAGAAGAAGACGGCACGCCTGCGGGAGCTTCGCCTGCAGCAGGAAGCACTGCTACCGCCAGAGGAACCGAAGACAAAAGCCAAGAAGAAGACCGCCAAGACATCCGGATAGGCAAGACCGGATCCGATCTGTGACGTCGCGACGGACGTTACGCGTTTGGTGAACACTGTCTCCATGGACTGCGCATTGAATTGACGGCAGCTTCCGCCCTAAATAGCGACCAATTGCACAATCCGTTCTGGAGCATCCCATGGTCGCCGGCATTCACCACATCACGCTGATCACCCGCAAGGTGCAGGCGAATGTCGATTTCTACGCAGGCTTTCTCGGCCTGCGGCTCGTCAAGCGCACCGGCGGCTTCGAGGATGCGACGCAGCTGCATCTCCTCTACGGCGATGCCAAGGGATCGCCGGGATCGCTGATCACCTTCCTCGTCTGGGAAGACGGTGCCCCCGGCCGCGCCGGCGTCGGCCAGGTCGGCGAAATCTCGCTTGCCATCGACCCGATAAGCATCGGCTTCTGGCTGACGCGCGCGCTGAGCGCCGGCCTCAAGCCGGAAGGCCCCTCCGAGGAATTCGGCGAACCGGTCCTGCGCCTGAAGGATCCCGACGGCGTCATCGTCAAGCTGGTCGGCGCGGCGGAGCTGCCATCGGCCGCCCCCTGGGCCAGCGACAAAATCCCGCCCGAACATGCCATCCGGCGCATTCGCGGGGCAACGCTGTTCAGCGAGACGCCCGAGCAGACGCAAAGCCTTCTGGTCAAACACTTCGGCTACCGGCCGCAGGCGATCAACGGCGCGATCAGCCGCCTCGTTGCCGATCCCGGTGATATCATCGACATCCGCGACGCCAGCGGTTTCTGGGCAAGCGCGCCGGGAACGGGAACGATCGACCATGTGGCCTTTCGCGCCGCCGCCGATGCTGAATTGCAGGCCGTGCACGACGGGCTGCAGGCGCTCAACTCCTCGCCGACGGTAACGCATGACCGGAAATATTTCCGCTCGCTCTATGTCCGCGAGCCCGGCGGCATCCTGTTCGAGCTTGCCACGGATGCGCCGGGACCGCTGGTGGATGAGGACGAGGCGACGCTCGGCACGCGCCTGTTTGCGCCCGACGACAATCCGGAGCGACTGTCGGAGCTGAATGTCATCCTGCCGCAATTCTCAATGCCCGGCGAGCCACGCGTCATCTATCGCGACCTGCCCTTCATCCATCGCTTCTTCACGCCGCCAGAGCCGAACGGAAACACCTTCATCCTGCTGCACGGCTCCGGCGCCAGCGAGACGACGATGCTACCGATCGCCCACAAGGTCGATGCACAGGCGACCTTGCTCGGCGTACGCGGCCGAGCGCTGGAGGAAGGCTCACCGCGCTGGTATCGCCGCATCACGCCCTTCTCCTTCGACCAGGCGGATATTGCCAGAGAGGCGGAAGCCTTCGCCGCCTTCATCGACGGCGCGATCCATGCCTATGGCCTCGACCCGGAGCGCATCGTCTATATCGGCTATTCGAACGGCGCCAACCTGCTCAACGCCATGCTGTCGCTGCAACCGCATGTCATCCGCCGCGCCGTATTGCTGCGCTCCATGGCCGTCCTCGCTGATCCGCCACCGGCGGACATGTCGGATGCCGACGTGCTGATCATCGCCGGTGAGAAGGACATGTACGGTCCATACTCCCAACCCCTCGCCGAGCGCCTGCGGGCCGGCGGCGCAACGGTGAACCTACAGACCATCCCCTATGGCCATGAACTGGCCGACGCCGACGTGCCGCTCATCCAGGCATGGTTGAAGCGCTCGAACTGAGCGCTTCAACGGCGGCAACAGGAACATGCGCTTTCCTGCATCGGTTAAGGATCACTTCGACAGCCGCGATAGGAAAAAATCGGCGGCGCCCTGATGAGCCGCCGCCGCTTGCGGACCCGATTTCAGGAAGAAATTATGCGCGCCGCCCTGATAGACATTCAGGCTGACTGATCCACCGAGACCCTGTGCCATCCGCTGCAATTGCCGCGCGGTTGCGACGGGAAAGACCCGATCGGCGCTTCCCCAGACCATGTAGAGTGGCGGCAAGGAGCGTACCGGCTGCGAGTAGCCATCCGGAAAGCCGCCATCGACAAGCACGAGCGCGCCAATATCGCGCCTGTCAGCCGAAGCAACGGCGGCTGCCTGCGCTCCCAAGGATATGCCAAGCACGCCAACCTTGCCGGCATAGCGTGGCTGACTGTCGAGATAGGAAACCACACCGCGAACCATCGCGATCCAGTCCTGCCACCGCGTTGCATAGTAGGCAATGCGAGCGGGTGCACTGCCGGCGCGGGTAATGGCCTGCTGATCGGCCGGTGAGAGCAGATGGACGAGATAGGCGTCAAGACCGGCAGCATTGAAGCTCCGCCCGAGTTCATCATAGGCGGGCGGAGCAAAGCCATGGCTGCCGCTCAGGATGATCACAGCCGGACGCGCGGCACCTGAACTACTCGCGAAGCCCTCGACCAGGACATTGCCGCCGGGCGTCGCCACGTTGAACTGGCTGCCGACGGCGGCTTCGGCCCTTCCGCATGCGAGGGATAGCAAGAACGGCAAAACGACGGCAAAAGTGACTCGCATGCACCAATACTCCGACAAAGGTGCGCGGATATTGCACAGCTTCTACCGTCGAATAAAGGGCGGCGGATGACCGATACCAACCGAACGCAGAGATCACCCCTTGAACGTATATTCCACGATCGATTCCGGCTTCATCTCGATTGAAAAGCCCGGCAGGCTTGGCGGCATGTAGGCGGCGTCGCGGATCACGCAGGGGTCGATGAAGTGTTCGTGCAGGTGGTCGACATATTCGATCACGCGGCCGTCCTTGGTGCCGGAAACGGCGATATAGTCGATCATCGACAGGTGCTGCACATATTCGCAAAGCCCGACGCCACCGGCATGCGGCCAGACCGGCAGGCCGTATTTCGCGGCGACCAGAAGCACGGCCAGAACTTCGTTCAGCCCGCCCATGCGGCAGGAATCGATCTGCACGATGTCGATCGCACCTTCGGCGATGAACTGCTTGAACATGATGCGGTTCTGGCACATCTCGCCGGTCGCGACCTTCACCGGGCCGATCGCCTGACGGATCTTGCGGTGGCCGGCGACATCGTCGGGACTGGTCGGCTCCTCGATGAAGAAGGGTTTGGCGAAGGCGAGCTTGTTGACCCAGTCGATCGCTTGCCCGACTTCCCAGACCTGGTTGGCGTCGATCATCAGGTAGCGATCGGGGCCGATCACTTCGCGGGCGATGGTGAGGCGGCGGATATCGTCCTCGAGATCGCGGCCGACCTTCATCTTCACATGGTTGAAGCCGGCGTCGATCGCCTCCTGGCACAGGCGGCGCAGCTTGGCATCCTCATAGCCGAGCCAGCCGGCCGAGGTCGTGTAGCAGGCATAGCCCTCACGCTCGAGGGTGGCAATGCGCTCCGCCTTGCCGGGCTCGGCCTTCTCCAGAATGGCGACAGCCTCGTCGCGGGTGAGAACGTCGGTCAGATAGCGGTAGTCGACGATATCGGCGATCTGTTCCGCATCCATCTCGGCCACCAGCCGCCAGACCGGCTTGCCGGCTTCCTTGGCAAGCAGATCCCAGACGGCATTGACGACGGCGCCGGTGGCCAGATGCATCGCGCCCTTCTCCGGACCGATCCAGCGGAGCTGACTGTCGCTCGTCAGGTGCCGCCAGTATTTGCCGGGATTGCCCAGCACGGTCGCAAGCTCGGTGCCAACCACCAGATGCCGCATCGCCTCGATCGCCATGCAGCAGATGTCGTTGCCGCGGCCGATGGTGAAGGTTAGGCCGTGACCCGCGAGACCGGGCCTGTCGGTGTCGAGAATGACGTAGGCGGCGGAGTAATCTGGATCCGGGTTCATCGCATCCGAGCCGTCGAGGCTCTGCGACGTGGGGAAGCGCAAGTCGAATACGCGGAGATTGGTGATGCGTGTCATGGGAAACTCCTTCTAAATCTCTCGGGCGATCCCTCGGGCGTCAACCGAGATTGAATTCCTCCCAGATCGCCGCATTATGCTCGCCGACCTCGGGGGCCGCACGCTCGAATTTCGGTCTCTGTCCATCGATCCGGATGGGAGAACGCGTCGTCGCCAGGGAAACGCCATCGCCGCGCCCAACTGTCTGCAACATATCCAGCACTCCGAACCCTTCGCTCTGCAACAGCTCCGGCCAGTCCAGCACCTTGGCGCACCAGATATCCGCCGGCTCCAGGACGGACAGCCATTCATCGACCGTGCCGGTAGCAATGCGCGCCGCAATCAGCGCCTTGATCTCGTCACGCGCCATGAACCAGCTTTTAGGATCGTCGCGATAGGGTGCAAGTTCGTCCATGCCGAGCAGGTCGGCAAGTTTCGAAATCGGCGTCATGGCAATGGCAAGATAGCCGTCGCTGGCCGGATAGACGCCGTAGGGTGCCGAGAGATAGGCGTGGGCGCTGCGAAAATCGGAGCGCTGCGGCAGTTTATTGCCGCTGTTCATGTGGACGGTCAGAACCTCCACCTGCAGATCGACAAGCGCCTCCAGCAGGCTCGTCTCTACCAGCCCGCCCTTGCCGGTAATGCCGCGACGCACCAGTGCCGCCAGAATACCCTGTGCTGCCGCTGCTCCCGCCAGCATATCGCCGATCGCCAGACCGAACGGCACCGGCCCCTGCCCTTCATCGCCGTTCAGCCACATGACACCGGAGCGCGATTGCGCCAGCAGATCCTGCCCGGGACGAGAGACCCAGGGGCCTTCCTCGCCATAGCCGCTGATCGAGCAATAGACGAGCCGCGGGTTGATGTTGCGTGTGGCCTCGTAACCCAACCCAAGCCGCTCGATTACACCCGGCCGAAAGTTCTGCACCAGGACATCGGCCTGCGAGATCAGCCGGCGCAGCGCCTGCATGTCGCGCTCGCTCTTGAGGTCGATCGCCAGGCTTTCCTTCGAACGGTTGATGGCATGAAAAATGGTCGAATCGCCGCTCTCGGCGTCGCTGAGATAGAGCCTACGGGAAAGATCGCCGCCTTCCGGCCGCTCGATCTTGATGACCCTGGCGCCAAGATCCATCAGTCTGAGGGTGCAATAGGGTCCGGACAGGAACTGGCTCATATCCACGACCAGCAGGCCGGCCAGCGGCAATTCCTTTTCCACCACCATCGCTATTTCCGTTCCCCGACATCGCTCCCGGCAGGCTGCACACCCAGATTGATCGGCACAATCGCCAACCGAAACCCTGCATCCGCGGCCTTTAGTTTTCTTATGTAAATAGTATTTTCACATATGGATAAGTTTTGCAAACAAAAAGAGGCGGCATAATCGACCCGCCACTCGACCCAGACCGCCCGAAAATGCGTTATAGCTTTCACAGCAACGCGAATTGTTGAGAGGAGATTTGAGATGACGACAGTCAAATTGCTGAATGATGCGGAGGCCGAGGCGATCCCGGCGGTCAAGGCCGTGTTCGACGACATCCGCACCGTCAGAAAATCCGATTTCATCAATAATTTCTGGCGTGGCCTTGCCAATGATCCCGCACTTCTGAAGCGCACCTGGGAAGGGCTGAAGGCAGTAATGATGGCCGAAGGAGCGCTCGATCCGCTGGTGCGCGAGATGATTTATATTGCTGTGTCCACGGCCAATGGCTGCACCTACTGCGTCCACTCGCATACCGCAGCCGCCAGGGCAAAGGGCATGACGGACGCGCAACATGGCGAATTGCTGGCTGTCATCGGCCTTGCCGGACAAACCAACCATCTGGTGACGGCGATGCAGATCCCTGTCGATCCGGAATTCGACGTCAGCCGCGGCTGATATCGCAAAAAGAAAGCCCGCCGGACATCAGCCGGCGGGCTCTTCGATAGATCACATGCTGTGTTTAGCGATCCGACTTTTCCGTCACTTGACCCTTTACAGCAACGGCGACGACATCGACACCATTGCTGACGGCCAGGAGCCGTTTGCGGACGAGAACGCCCATCACCCGGGCAGCCGTCGAAAAAGTCATCGTGTCCAGCGGACCTTCGCCTGCCCAAGGCTTGGTCAGGCGTTCGGTGACCGCCGAAACGATATTGTTCGGCACGATGTCCGTGCATTCACGCATGGCTTCAAAAACGACGCTGACGGGGAAAATCCTCCCGTCGAACGTTACGATCGGTTCAGTGACCTCCGCGTCCCATTCCTCGAATGCATAGAGCGCTTCCCGGAAGAGCTGCTGCAAGGTAATGGGGGCATGACCCTCATGAAGGGGCGGCAAGGCATTCGACATGTCTGTCTCCTTTCAAGTGGAAGTCCGGCGCATAATGTAGAAACTAATCGGCCTCCCCCGAGGCCCACGCGCTGCTTCTGGGTTTGGCGCACCCCGAAACATCGGATCGGACAGCGGCGCGGCAAACCATCTTCTGTAACCGGCGCAACGCGGGAGCACACGAAATGTTCCCACCGGTCACTTAACTTGATCAAGTCTATAGATTAATCTCGACTTGAAAAGCCTCTTTCGGAATTTTCTGTAATTATCTATATTTTTGAATGGCTTCGTCGTAGACTGAAATCAGACTTCGCCTTCGGGAGAGATGCGAATCTCCTCCACGTAGTGAAAGGACCGTCATGAGCAACGACCACGAACATGATCACGACCACCCTCATTCCGACCACTGGCGCGACAATGGCGTGAAGGTCATTCCGGGCAATTCGCTCGATCCGAACACGGCGCAGACGCCGGGCATGAACCGGGCGACAGCCATCAGCAATGCCCGCGCCGGCGCCGAGAAGATCTGGGCCGGAACGGTGACGATCCACGCCAACGCCAAGACCGGCGCTCATCATCACGGCGATCTCGAAAGCATCATCTATGTCGTCAAGGGCAAGGCCCGGATGCGCTGGGGTGATAACCTCGAATTCGTCGCCGAAGCCGGCCCGGGCGATTTCATCTTCGTGCCGCCCTTCGTGCCGCATCAGGAGATCAATGCCAGCCGCGACGAAACGCTGGAATGTGTGCTGGTTCGCTCCGGTCAGGAACCCGTCGTCGTCAACCTCGATATCGAACCGATGGAAAAGCCGGAGGAAGTGCTCTGGATAGATCCAATCCATCGCTGATATGCACAATTCGCATGCAATCAGATTCCTCAATGCACAATAATACATCATATCCATAGAAAATTAGTTCTCTATCAGGCACAGCTCAAAAAGAGTTTTTCAGAAGTGCGGTGCACAACAAATGTTCCTGCTTCGCGTGACCGGCGGCCGTCTGAAATGATTGAGGCTGTCAACGAGACAATGGCGTCTCAATCACATGGAACAGGATTTCCAATGACGAAAAAGTCTTCTCAGGGTCTCGAGACGCTGCGCTTCACCCGCCGGACCGGCCTTGCAGCTCTCATTGCCTCCGCTGTCGCCGTTGTTGGCTTGACGGTCGCCACCCCCTCCTTTGCCGCCGACAAGACGATCAAGGTCGGCATCATCAGTGGTGAAGACGAAGACGTCTGGCGCGTGGTCACCACGGAAGCCGCCAAGAAGGGACTGAAGGTCGAAACAGTCGTCTTCAACGACTATACGCAGCCGAACGAAGCCCTTGAGCGCGGCGAAGTCGACGCCAACGCCTTCCAGCACCAGCCCTATCTCGACAACCAGATCAAACAGCACGGCTATCACATCGTCCGTGTCGGCTATACCGGCGTCTGGCCGATCGGCCTCTATACCAAGAAATACAAGACCGTCGCCGAGCTGCCGAAGGGCGCCGTCATCGGCGTGCCGAACGATCCGTCCAATGAAGGCCGTGCGCTCCGCGTGCTGCAGAACGAGGGCGTCATCAAGCTCAAGGACGGCACCGGCATTCTCGCCACCATCGCCGACATCGTCGGGAACCCCAAGAATGTCGAAATCAAGGAACTTGACGCCGGCATCGTCGGCCGCTCGATCGACGACCTCGACGCCGCCGTCGTCAACACCGACTGGGCACTGAAGAGCGGCCTTTCGCCGAAAGATCGCATCGCGCAGGAGCCGATCGACGGCAACCCCTACCGCAACTTCATCGCCGTCAAGCAGGGCAACGAGAACGAAGCCTGGGTAAAGACGCTGGTCTCCGCCTACCAGAACGATACCGTCAAGGCCGAATTCGAAAAGGTCTACAAGGGCACGGGTCTCAGCGCCTACTAACAGCAATTCAGCGCCGGGGGCTGCGCTGAAAACCAAGGCGGCCTGGGCATTTTTGCTCGGGCCGCCTTCGGTGTTTTCAGCAGATCGGCACCCGACGACACAAGCCGAGAGAAGATTGACATGAATTCCTTCGTTTCCGCCACAGCCATTGAGGGGCACGCGCCGCCAGGCTCACCGGGCAATGACGAGATCATCCGTCTCGTCGACGTCCGCCGCAGGTTCGGCACGACGCCGGCGCTCGACGGTATTTCGCTGACTGCCCGGCGTGGCGAAATCGTCGGCATTATCGGCCGCAGCGGCGCCGGCAAGTCGACGCTGATCCGCTGCCTGAACGGGCTGGAGCGCGCCGATAGCGGCGAGATCCATATCGAAGGACGCGACATCGTCGGCCTGTCGGAAAACGAGCTGCAGCCGCTGCGTCGCCGCATCGGCATGATCTTCCAGCATTTCAATCTGCTGTCGGCAAAGACGGTGGAAGAGAACGTCGCCCTGCCGCTGAAGATCGAAGGTGTGGCCAAGGCCGAGCGCCTAAAACGCGCCCGCGAGTTGCTCGACCTCGTCGGCCTTGCCGACAAGGCGAAGGCCTATCCCGCAGCTCTCTCGGGCGGCCAGAAACAGCGCGTCGGCATTGCCCGGGCGCTTGCTGCCCGCCCCGCTCTTCTCCTCTCCGACGAAGCCACCTCTGCCCTTGATCCCGAAACGACACGGTCGATCCTGGCACTGCTGAAGGATATCAACCGCAAGCTCGGGCTGACCATCCTGCTCATCACCCATGAAATGGAAGTGGTGCGCTCGGTTGCCGATCGCGTCGCCGTCATCGATGCCGGCAGGATCGTCGAAGAAGGTGCCGTCTGGTCGGTCTTTGCCAATCCGCAGACCGAGATCACCGCAAGCTTGCTCAGCACGATCCGCCCGCAACTCCCCGACCATATTGCCGAACGTCTGTCGCAGACGCCGGGAGCCGAAGCCATTCTCAGCATCGACCTCGCCGGCCCGGCCGCGCAAGGCGCGTTATTTGCCGAGCTCTCTGCGGCGCTGCCGCATTCCTTCCGCCTTGTCCATGGCGGCATCGATCATATTCAGAACCAGCCCGTCGCCCGCTTTTTCATCGCGGTGCCGACGCGCGATCCGGCGCTGCCGGCGCAGGTGACTGATTTTCTGATGGCCCGGTCCGCCCGGGTGGAGGTTCTAGGCTATGACAACTGACATCATCCTTGGCCTGCTCTGGCGCTCCTTCTGGGAAACCATCTGGATGACCGGCGCATCCGGCCTGCTCTCGCTTGTCATTGGCCTGCCGCTCGGTCTCGCTTTGGTCGTCACCGGCCGCGACGGCATCGCCGAGCAGCTCACCGTCAACCGCATCCTCGCGGCCCTGGTCAACGGCTTCCGCGCCGTGCCCTTCGTCATCCTGCTGATTGCCCTGATCCCGCTGACGCGGCTGATCGTCGGCACGGCACTCGGCACCACAGCGGCCATCGTGCCACTCACCATCGCGGCCATCCCCTATTACGCCCGCATCGCTGAGGTATCGCTGCGCGAAGTCGATCGCGGCCTGATCGATGCCGTGCGCGCCATGGGTGGCAATCGCTGGACGATCATTCGCGAAGTGCTGGTGCCGGAAGCACTGCCCGGTATCGTTGCCGGCTTTACCGTGACGCTGGTAACCCTAATCGGCGCCTCCGCCATGGCCGGCACGATTGGCGGCGGCGGGCTGGGCGACCTTGCCATCCGCTACGGCTACCAGCGCTTCGAGACCGGCGTGATGATCGCCGTCGTCGTCGTGCTGATCATCCTCGTCTGCGGCATGCAATGGCTCGGCGACCGCCTCGTCGCCAAGCTCGATCATCGCTAGAAGCTAGTCGTGGTGACGGAATGCGGCTGCCGGATGACTTGACGGCAGCCGCCCGTCGCCTCGGCCAAACAGCTTCTGGCGCAGCGTGCCCTCGGCATAATCCGCCTTGAACAGCCCGCGCTCCTGCAGCACGGGAATGACGAGATCGACAAAATCGTGCAGGCTTTCCGGCGCCACCGTGCGCGCCAGATTGAAGCCGTCGATCCCGCCCTCCTCCATCCATAGCTGAAGGCGATCGGCAATTTGCTCCGGCGAACCGACCATCGGCTTCTGTCGGCTGCCGAGCACCATCTGGTCGATGATCTCTCGTGGGGTCATCGCCGGCTTGCCGCTCGCCTTGCCGGTAACGACGGCAAGAGCCGCCTGCTGCGCATTCGTCGTCTTCTGTTCGATCGGCTCGTCGAGGCCAAATTTCGAGAGATCGATGCCGATGGAGCTGGAATAATGCGCAAGCGACGCCTCGACGCTGGCGTGGCGGCGATAATCCTCCAGCCTGTCCTCGGCCTCCTTCTCCGTTCGCCCGACGACGACGGTGATGAGATTGAGGATACGGAGATCGTCGCCGCGCCGGCCGAAATCCACGGCCCGCTGCCGCAGCGCATCCGTCATCGGCTTGGCGCCCTGCGGCACCGGGCTCGCAATGAACACGCATTCGGCATGCCGCGCGGCAAAATCCTGGCCGCGTGCCGAAGCGCCGGCCTGGAACAACAGCGGCGTCCGTTGCGGCGACGGTTCACTCAGGTGAATGCCTTCCATCCGGTAATGGCTGCCTTCATACCGGACGGCGCGCACCTTCGATGGATCGGCAAACAGCCCGCCCGCCTTGTCGCGCTTGACCGCATTATCGTCCCAACTTCCCTCCCAGAGCTTGTAAACAACCTCGAGATACTCTTCGGCGGCATCGTAACGGGCATCATGATCAGGCTGGCGCTCCATCCCCATGCTGCGAGCAGCACTGTCGAGATAGCCGGTGACGATATTCCAGCCGATGCGGCCCTTGGTCAGATGGTCAAGCGTCGACATCCGTCGTGCGAACAGAAACGGTGGCTCGTAGGTCGTATTGACGGTGACGCCGAAGCCAAGATGCTTCGTCACATAGGCCATCGCCGAGAGCGGGATGATCGGGTCGTTGACCGGTATCTGCGCACCCGTGCGGATCGACGTCTCGGGGCTGCCCTTATAGACATCATAGACACCGACGATATCGGCGAGGAAAATGCCGTCCAGCTTGCCGCGCTCGGCGGTGCGGGCGAAATCCACCCAGTAGTCGAGATTGGTATAATTCAGCGACAGATCGCGCGGATGTGTCCAGAGGCCGTGATTGATATGCCCGACGCAGTTCATGTCGAAGGCGTAGATTTGCATCGGCTTCATTGCACAGCCCTCACCCCTTGAATTCATCGTCCCGCCTATTTTCCTTCAGCGACCGCAAAAAGATCCGGAGTTTCGCGATATTTGGAAGCAGGTTGCGGCGGATGACCCGAATCCGGAATTTTGTATCTCTATATTTTCTATCAATTTCACGATCATTAGTGCGGATCAGCTGCCATGTCAGCGATTAAAGACCATTTCGAAGCACCATGCCCGGGGGAAACATGACCATCAATCGACGCAATCTTCTGACCACCACAGCCGTCACCATTTTTGTCGCAACTTTCGGTTCTTATGCAAGTGCCGCCGACGTGACGCTGAATATCGGCTATCAGCCGATCGTCGAGCCGTCACGCGTGCCGCAAGCCGATGGCGACTATGAAAAGGCGACCGGCGCGAAGATCAGCTGGCATAAATTCGACGGTGGCGCCGATGTCGTTGCCGCCATCGCCTCAGGCTCGATCGATATCGGCTATGTCGGCTCCTCGCCGCTTGCCGCCGCCGCCAGCCGCGAATTGCCGATCGAAGCCATCTACGTCGTCGGCAATATCAGCGATGCGGAAGCACTCGCCGTCAAGGGCATCGACAAGCCGGAGGATCTGAAGGGCAAGAAGATCGCCACCCCCTTCGTCTCCACCTCGCATTACAGCCTGCTGACCGCACTGAAGCATTGGAACATCGACCCCAAGACGGTGCAGATCCTCAACCTGCGCCCGCCGGAAATCGCTGCCGCCTGGGAGCGCGGCGACCTCGATGGCGCCTATGTCTGGGATCCGGTTCTGTCGCAGATCAAGAAGAACGGCAAGATCCTCGCGACCTCGGGCGACGTCGCCAAATGGGGCGGCCCGACCTTCGACGCCTGGATCGTCAGCAAGAAATTTGCCGATGCCCATCCGGAGATCGTGACCAGCTTCGTGCAGGTCACCGGCAAGGCTTACGCGTCCTACCACGCCGATCCGGCAAGCTGGAACGCCTCGTCGCCGCAGGCCGCCAAGATCGCCAAGTTGACCGGCGCGAAGCCGGAAGAGGTGCCGGAGCTGCTGAAGGGCTATTATTTCCCGACACTCAAGGAGCAGGCGAGCGCCGAGTTCCTCGGCGGCGACACGGTGAAGGCAATCGCCCAAACCTCCGCCTTCCTGCTGGAGCAAGGCAAGGTCCCGGCAGTGTTGAAAGACTACGCTCCCTACGTCAACGCCAAGTTCGTCACCGACGCGGCCAAGACCGGCCTTTGATTTCTACCCTTGGCGCAGACTGGGATCCCCCGTCTGCGCCAATTCATTGGAGTCCCACATATGAGCATCCTTTCCCTGCAATCCGTCTCGCTGAATTTTCCCGGCGACCGCCGTCGGCAGGATGCCCGCCGTGTCCTCGATAATCTGACGCTGCATATCGCCTCCGACGAATTCGTCACCGTCATCGGCCGCTCCGGCTCTGGCAAGACCAGCCTGCTCAATCTCGCCGCCGGCTTCCTCGCGCCCACCGAGGGGCGCATCCTTGTCGATGGCAAGGAGATCGACGGACCGGCAGCCGACCGTGCTGTCGTCTTTCAGGACGATGCGCTCTATCCCTGGCTCAATGCCCGCGACAACATTGCCTTTCCATTGCGCCTGCACGGAATCGCGAAGGAAGAGCGCCGCCGCCGCGCCGAAAGGCTGCTGGCCAAGGTCGGCTTGGAAGGTGCCGGCGATCGCAATATCTGGGAGCTTTCCGGCGGCATGCGCCAGCGGGTCGGCATCGCCCGGGCGCTGGCCTCCGATCCGCGTTTCCTGCTGATGGACGAACCGCTCGGTGCGCTGGATGCGCTCACCCGCACCCGCATGCAGCAGTTCCTGCTGAAGGTCTGGTCGGAGAGCGGCACCGGCGCCTTGCTGATCACCCACAGCATCGACGAAGCCCTGCTGCTCGCCACCCGCGTCATCACCCTGACGCCCAATCCCGGCCGCATCACCGCCGATATCCCCCTGTCCTTCGGCAAACGCTACCTTGCCGGCGAACCGCTTGCCGAGATCAAAGCGTCCGCCGAATTCAAGCAGCTCCACGATGACCTGACCGGCCTGATCCACGACGAGAATGAGGAGGAGGCAGCTTGACCGCCGATATCGAAAAGATCGCGACCGTCGCCACCAAATCCGATACCGTGCCCGCAACCAAGAACAGTTCGTCCGGCTCGACGCTGTGGATCTCGCTCGCAACCGTGCTGGCACTGCTGGTGATCTGGGCTGTTGCGGCGGCCTATAGTGTCGTCTCGCCGGTCTTCCTGCCCTCGCCCTTAACCGTCGCCAAGGCGCTCTACGCGCTGAACGTCACCGGCTTCGTCGATTCGACGCTGCTCGAGCACGCCTTCGCCAGCCTGCTCAGGATCTTCGGTGGTCTCGCCGTCTCACTGGTGATCGGCATTCCGGCCGGACTGGCGATCGCCACCAGCCGTGTCGGCAAGGGTATCCTCGACCCGATCGTCGAATTCCTGCGGCCGCTGCCGCCGCTTGCCTATCTGCCGCTGGTCATCATCTGGGTCGGTATCGGGGAGGCATCGAAGATCACCGTCATCGCGCTTGCCATGCTGCCGCCGATCATCCTGTCGACCGCTGCCGGCGTGAAGGCCGCTCCCGTCGACTATGTCAACGCTGCCCGCTCCTTCGGCGCCGGCCGGCTACAGGTGCTGCGCCACGTCATCCTGCCGGGCGCCATCCCCTCGATCCTCACCGGCATCCGCATCGCGCTCGGCGCCGGCTGGTCCACCCTGGTCGCCGCCGAATTGGTCGCGGCGTCACAGGGCCTGGGCTTCATGATCCAGTCAGCCGCGCAGTTCCTGGTGACCGATATCGTCATCAGCGGCATCATCGTCATCGCGCTGATCGCCTTCCTGTTCGAGATCACCGTCCGGCTGATCGAACGCCGCCTCGTGCCCTGGTCGGCTCATCGCTGAGCCGATCGAGAGGGCTCGGCTTATTCCTGCGCCGCCGGCGCGGCGGAATTCTGCCGCGCATCGAGATTGAGCATCGGCACAGAGCCGTTCGGCAACATGGTGGTCGGCAACTGCCCGTTCCACTTTTCCGCCTGAGTCAGGAAGATCAGGTTCGGATTGTCGCGCAACGCGTCGCCGCGCGCCTTGATCGCCTTCGCCTCGGCATCGCCGCGAAGCTGGATTGCCTGTGAATCGGCTTCAGCCTGCAGCCGCACGGCATCGGCCTGCGCCTGTGCATCGGCGCGGCGGGCATCGGCGGCCGCCTGGGCCTGCGTCACGGTAATCTGAGCCTGCACCTTCTCACGCTCGGCATTCTGCCGCAGCTTCTGCACTTCTACTTCGGCCAGCATGCGTTGCTCGATGCTGTTCTCATAGGCATCGGAGAAATCGATATTCTCAACCTGAACACTGTCGATCTGCACCGGCCCTTGAATGCCGGCCTCGATCGCCGCCTGAACGTCGGTGTTGAACTGCGCCCGATTCTGGATGACGGAAGCGGCGGTGAACTTGCCGAACACCGTTTTTACGTCCTGCGGCGCACGCCGCGACACCAGCCGTGATTCCAGATTACCGAGCGAGCCGAATTCGGAATAGACCTTCTCGACCGCATCCGGCGGCACATGCCAGGAAATGGTCACGCGCATGTCGGCCGGCTGCTGGTCCTGCGAATAGGCCTGCATCTGCGGATGTTCGCCCGCCTCGCAGTTCGCGCCGTTCTGGCAGGTCCAGTAGGTCACCTGCTGCGTCACGGGGATTTTGACGACGGTTTCGATCCACGGCAGCTTGAAATGCAGGCCCGGCTCGGCCGTACCGACCATGGCGCCGGTGCGCAGAATGACGCCGCGCTCCCCCTGGTCGATCGTGTACCACGAGCTGAGGACGAGCATGACAATAGCGATGACGGCGGCAATGCCTAGAAAGGCAGGCAGGCGACCCCTGGTCGCCGCATATGCCAGGTCGATTTCCCGATTCGCCATCTCTGTCCCCACCATTTCCTCAATGGCCGAGACATAGATGAGTCGGAGCAAGAATGCACCCGTCCAGGTTTAGGCGGCAAATCCGCAGCGCTTCATCAGTTCCGGGTGACCGGCTTCGAGCGCATCCGCGACACCGTCTCCCGCTCCGCCCGTTTGCAGCGCATTGGCGGCAGGCCACGATCCATCAGGTCCATGTCCTCCAGCACCATGTCGCCCATCTTCTTGAAGGCGCTGTCGAGCGCGCCGGCGCGATGCGCCGATCGGATGAAACCCTTGAGACTGCGGACCGGATGATCTCCGCTGAGTGGCTCCTCGGGATAGACATCGCTCGCCGCAACGATATGGCCGGAGGCAACCGCCGCCATCAGCGCTTCGAAGTCCACGACATCGGCGCGGCTGAGCAGGATGAAGGCCGCCCCCTTGCGCATGCGAGCGAAGGCCGTTCCGCCGAGAAACCCCTTGTTCTCGCTGGTGACGGAGGCGACGACGAAAATGAAATCGCTGCCCGACAGCACCTCGTCGAGACTGGCCGGCTGGACGCCATGCTCCCTGAGAATAGACGGCGGCATCCAGGGATCGAACACCCTGACCGTCGCGCGAAAGCCGGAGAGCAGCCGGTTCAGCGCCTTGCCGAGATCGCCGAAGCCGACAATGCCGATATCGCTGCCGGAAAGCAGCCGGGCGCTGGCATTGCCGTCCCCACCCCAAAGCTCCTTGCCCTGACGAAAATCGACATCGGCATCGACGATGCCGCGCGCCAGGCTGAGCGCGAAACCAAGCCCGATCTCCGCCACCGGCTCGGCAAAGACCTGCCCAGTGGTGACGACATGGATGCCGCGCTCGAAGAGCACATCATAGGGCATGTTGTTGATGAGATTGCTCTCGACATTCAGGATGCAGCGCAGGCGCGGCATGCGGTCCAGCACCTCTTTCGACAGCGGCGGCTGGCCGATGATGTATTGCGCCTCACCAAGAATATCGTCGCCAAGATCGGCGACATCCTCCGGATCCGTCTCGACGATCCGATATTTCGAATGGAGGAGCGACAGCGCGTCCTTGGTGAAAATAAGCTCAAGCGAACGCGGCTCGGGCGCGCTGATGGCCAGAGGCCTGTTGTCGGTCGACATGATTGTTTCCTCCCTATTTCGAGGCGCGATCCAATATCATTCAGCGGACCAAATCAATCAGTCCTCGGCCTCTTCCCCCGGCATTCCGACGGAGAAGGCGCAGATGCGCGAGAGGTAGGTTTGCGGCAGGCCGGTTTCGACGCCCCAGGCATTGAACTGATCCTGGATCAGGCGCAGATCCTTCTTGCCCGGCTTGGTCTCCGAGATCGGCAGACCGGAGAGGCGCAGGCAAACGAGTACGTCATGGCTCATCACGAAACTGTCGCGGCCGATGGCGCGCAGGAAATATTGACCACTCATGCCGCCGAGCCGGTCGGCGCGCTTATCGAGTACGGCGAGCAGACCGATGTGATCTTCCACCGGCCAGTCCGCGAAGAAGCCCCCGGCGCTGCCATGCTCCTCGGCAAGCTGACGAATGAAGTGCGCGTTGGCCCTGACCGACATGATCTTCGCGCCATTGCGCACCACGCGCTTATCGGAGGTCAGGTCGTGCCAGTAATCATCGGGCGCGAAATTGAGAAAGGCGGGATCGAAACCGGAAAAAGCCGCTTCGAACCCCGGCCATTTGGAATCGATGACATTGCGAACGAAGCCGGCATAGAAGACATAACGCGTCATTTCCGACAGCAATCGGTCGTCCGGCATGGCGCGCAAAACGTCGTGATCCGGCGCCTTGGGCATGAGCGCCTTCAGCCCTTCGGCCCCGCCCTTGCGCTTCTCCGCCCGCTCCAGAATCTCCGCGAAGCTGCCCATCCGCCTCTCTCCCTTTTGGGTTCGAAGTCTTCATGATCTTGGCCCACTCCGCAAGATGCGAGTGCCGGAATCGAAAAGGCCGGAGCAATGCCCCGGCCTCATTCTTCTCTCTGTAAAGGCGTTATTCCGCGGCGGCTTCCACCACCGGCCGGCGGGCGATCGTCGCCTGAGTCAGCAGCAGGGCTGCGACGGCGCAGAGCGCGATGCCGGCAACCATCGGCAGGGCAGTGCCATCGAAGAACACGGCGGCAATGATCATGGCGATGGCAGCCGTGACAAATTGCAGTGTGCCCATCAGCGCCGAGGCCGTGCCAGCAATTGCGCCGTGATCCTCGAGCGCCAGCACCGCCGTCGTCGGGATGACCAGGCCGAGGAAGCCGTAGCCGACGAAGAGGAACACGACCAAGACCGGCAACTGATTGAAGCCAAGGCTCATGACGATGGCGAGCAGCGCCATCGTGGTGGCAAAGGCGGTAACGGCGACCCGCATCACCCGCACCAGGCCGAAGCGCTCGCCGAGCCAGCCGGTGAGCTGCGACACCGTAAAGAAGGAGACAGCATTGACCGAGAAGGCAACGCTGTATTCCGTTGGCGTCAGGCCATAATGGTCGATCAGGATGAACGGCGAATTGGCGAGATAGACCAGGAAGCTGGAGATGCCGAGACCGCCGATAAAGCTCAACGTCAGGAAATTGCGGTCGCCGAGCAACAGGCGGTAGGCGGCCATGGCGCTGCCCAGGCCGCTTTCAGAACGCTCCGCCTTCGTCCGGGTCTCCTCAAGCTGCGTCGACAGCAGGATGAGGCCGATGATCGCCGCAATCGTCACGGCCCAGAACACGCCGCGCCAGCCGTAGAAGGCGATGACGGCGCTGCCGGTCAGCGGTGCAAGGATCGGCGAGATGCTGAACACCAGCATCAGCAGCGACATCAGCCGCGCCGCCTGAACGCCGGTGTGCATGTCGCGCACGATGGCGCGCGGCACCACCATGCCGGCCGCACCGCCGATGCCCTGCAGGAAGCGGAAGGCGATCAGCGTCTCGATATTGCTGGCCGTGGCGGCGCCGACGCTTGCCACCGCAAACAGGCCGATGCCGATATAAAGCGGCGCCTTGCGGCCCCACATGTCAGACAGCGGCCCATAGAGAAGCTGAAAGATGGCGAAAGGAATGAAGAAGAAGAGCAGGCTGAGCTGAACGACATTGTTCTCCGCGGCAAGATCCTTGCCGATCGACGGCAGAGCAGGGAGATACATGTCGATCGCAAAGGGACCGATGGCCGACAACAGGCCGAGGATGATCGCATAGCGAAGGAAAGACGTCGTCATGATGATGATCTTTCAGAAAGTTTCGAGCGCGAAAGCCGGATTGCCGTCGCGCCGCATCTCCCTTGAGGGGAATTCAAATCTAGGTGGTCACCGGAACGCCACACGGCCTTGGGAGGAAAACGCGGGTTCCGAATTGCGCTTAACAGTCTCGTCCATTTTTTTGGACACAGATGTCAAATTAGACACTATTGTCCAAATCGTCAATACGCATTATCTTCATCCCATGAACAGCCGAAACGCCGCCGCCTTGCAGGCAAGAACTGCAAGACCCGCCCAATGCCTGAAACGCGTCCCCATCCTCGATGCCGCGGCCGACGTCTTCTGCCGCGAGGGATTTTCGGGCGCGAGCATTGACGAGATCGCGGCGCAGGCCTGCGTCTCCCGCCAGACCATCTACAATCACTACCGTGAAAAAGAGACGCTGTTCATCGCCGTCATCGCCGACGTGACCGCGCGGGCCAATACCGCCATATTCGCCGCACTGGCCGCTTTTCCCGACAAGCCGCAGAACCTGCGGGAAGATCTGGCCACCTTCGCCATCAATCTGAACCGTAATTGCCTCTATAATCAGGATGGAAAATTCCTGCGCAAGCTCGTCCAGTCCGAAGGCCCCCGCTACCCGCACCTCTTCGAAGCCTGGCGCGAACACGGCCCCTGCAAGATCGGCACGGCAATCGGCGCCATCTTCGCCCGCCTCCATCATCAGGGCCTGCTCAATGTCCCTGACTGCGACATCGCCGCCCGGCAATTCACCGCGCTGATCAATGCCGACCTGCAGATGACGACACTCTTCGGCGAAACGCCAACCGAGGCGGACATCGAGATATCAGCCCGACAGGGCGTGGATATGTTCCTGCGAGGCTATGGAGTTCAAGCGAAAGCTCCCGCCTGAAACCTGCCTCATGTCTTTCCTGGAGCTATTTTAACGATGGCTTCAGTACCTTCGATGCGCAACAAACATTGCTTCGAAATTTACTTGTGCCTTTGCATGCCAAGGCGCTAACGTGCGCAGCATGGGTCGGAGCTTCGAAAAATGAGCAATAGACGTTGGAATTACCCCGTGCAGGTGATCTGCACACGCACCGGGACAACCTACACCGTCAGCACCACGAAAGAAGCATTGGACATGCTGCTGAATGCATGGCCGGTCGCCGAAGGCAAGGCGTTCCTGCGCGCCATGCTCGTCTGCGCCGACGTTGAAAGCGGGCTGAGGCAGCCGCTCGAAGCCCGCAGCAGCTTCATCGCCGCCGCCATGGAAGCCGGTGTTCCGATCGAGACCGTGATGGCCGACTAGGCCACTGGCGTCTCTTGCGCCATGTCCATCCGCAAAGCCCTTTCATTCCGATCGGATGCCCTTCAGCTAGGCTTCAGCTTATGGTGGTAGACCTTTGTCGTGCGGACGAGATCGCCGCCCCCCAAAAAAGCTCGTTCGCACTCGAGCCAGTGCCTGGCCTCCCGGCTCTGCCTTTCCCTCGGAAGGCAGAGCCGATTTCTTGAGGCGAATTGAATGCTCGGCAACCATTCATCCCCCGTTCAGCCCCTTGGTTTCAGGATGAAGAGGATGAAGGAGGTTCATCATGAAAATCTTTAAAACTCTACTTGCTGCAATCCTTGGTATCGGCCTGCTTATCGGCGCCGGTGCGGCGTCGGCTACGCCGATGATGAATATGACGAAGCCGGAAGTTCAATCGTCCGTCCAGACGGTCGACTATCGTCATCATCGCCATCATCGTAATTGGCACGGTCAGCGCCATCACAGGCATCACTGGAAATCGCATCGCAGCCACCGGAGCCACTACTGGCGCGGTCATCACCGCGGCTGGCACAAGCATCACCGGCCCCATCGGCATCATCGGCACCACTACTATCGAGCCTGAAACCAGCTCCCGACACAGCTTAATGTCGGCGTGAAATGGCAGCGCTCCACCGGGCGCTGCCTCCAAAAATGTGTTGCGCGTTTATCGACGCCCTGAGTTTATCAGGAACGCGTCCTCACAACGCCGTAGGTAATATTCGAAACCCTATAAATCACCACACCAGCCGCCTCGGTCACTCACGAGAACCGGCTCGATCAATCGCCTTGAAGGCTGGATCTGGGTTGATGGCCGCGCGCCTGAAGGTGGCGGCTCGTTCCGCTCTCTTCATCCATGGATGCCCGTCCCACCCATCAGTGGAAATATCGCTCGGGGCATGCCAATAATCGTCTCAAGACATGTGGCTTGCCGGAGCATGAGCTTGCTCTCGATGCCTGGAAATGAAAGCCTTGATCGTTGGCGCAGTCTCACCTTTCCTGTAGGCAATGGCGACGTCCGATGTCGTTGTTAGCCCTTCAAGCGGCCGGTGGCCAATGTTCGGCAGGGCAGCGACGCATATCGGCGTTCCCGTCATGCTTGCCTGGAGGGAGGCCGGCCTCGATTAGCGCGATTTCCATGGGAACAGATGCGCTTGATTCTTGCGGCAACGAACCAAACCCTGCATTCATCCTTCAAAATTTGCGCTGCCAAATGTGGCATTCGCCAGGCGGAAAGCAGATGCCCTTTTGGTGAACATACATCTACCAAAAGGAAAAGCGCGAATCATCGTAATAAATGTCCAAACTAAGACGTACGTTTCTCAAATTTTCTTGAAATATAATGAAGTTTAAATCACGAAACAATACATTGAATATCGAGATATTTTGGCAACACACCCTTGAATCACTTCAATTAACTAAGTCGTTGCTTGGTAAATATTCGAAACTCCAAAAGTTTTCACAGCTAGATATAGCGCGGAAGCCAATCAGCTTTCAGCCGGAAACCATAAAGCTAGCACGAGGCATCGCCAGGTCGCTTCGCGATGTCCGTAGGTAGCCAAAACCAAATGGAGCCAGAATGAATATCAAGAGCCTTATGCTCAGCTCTGCAGCCGCTCTCATCGTCGCATCGCAAGCCAGCGCTGCCGATGCGGTTGTCGCAGCCGAGCCGGAGCCGCTGGAATATGTAAAAATATGCGACGCATACGGCGCCGGATACTTCTTTATCCCCGGTACCGAAACATGCCTGAAGATCGGTGGCAAGGTTCGCACCGAAGGTGAATGGGGCAACGCCTACAATCCGAGCAGCAAAAACGGAACGCTCTGGCATACGCGTGCCGAGCTGCAGCTGCAGACGGCGACCGACACCGAATACGGTCCGCTGAAGACCAACGCCGAGCTGCGTTGGGACTGGAATGACGGCAATTCCACGACGACCAACCTGCTGCACGCCAGCATCAGCCTCGGCGGCTTCACCGTCGGCAAGGAAGACTCGCAGTACAACGTCTTCACCGGTTATGCCGGCGACGTCATCAACGACGACGTCGTCTATGATGGCCCGTACGAACTCAACCAGTTGACCTACAACTATGACGCCGGCAACGGCTTCACGGCCGTGATCTCGCTCGAAGACACCAATTCATCCGATGATGCGAGCAGCTATGACGGCGCCTGGGTCACCTCGGAATCCAATCACTATGCTCCGAACGTCGTTGCCGGTGCCGGTTACAAGGCTGGCGCATGGTCCTTCAAGGTCGTCGGTGGTTATGACTCCATCGTCGAGGAAGGCGCGGTCAAGGCTCGCGTCGACGCTGACTTCGGCGTTTTCTCGGCCTTCGTCATGGGCGGCTACAACACGGACGGCAGCAAGCTGAACCAGTATGCCGGCTCGAACAACGATGAATCGACTTGCCCAACCAACCAGGGCTACCTTTGCGGCTGGGGCGACTGGGCAGTCTGGGGCGGCGCAAGCGTTCCGATCAACGAAAAGCTGAAGTGGAACTTCCAGGTCGCCTACACCGACTCGAAGATCTTCGCCGCAACTACGAACGTCAAGTTCAACCCGGTTAAGAACCTCCTGATCGAGCCGGAAGTCTCCTACACCAACTGGGATTCGGTCAACGAAGACCAGTGGGCCGGCATCCTCCGCTTCGAACGCAGCTTTTGATCTGATCTGAATTTGACCTCCGATCAGTGACAGGAAGGTCCGGCTTCCCCTGCCGGGCCTTCTTCTGGCTAGTTTTCGAGCCAACCAAACGGATCAGCGACGCCAGATCAGCGGCAGCGATGGGTGGGGTACGATCACCTGCGTGTGACGTCCGCCACCCGAAGTCCAATGAACTCATCGTCCCTGGATGGCGATCATAGTGCTAACGCCTGCCAAACCGAGCGGGTGAACAGATTTTCGATCTCTTGCGGCTGGATTCGGTTTCGGTTGGGCTGCTTCGACAGTGGGAACATCAATGCGGTGGTTCGGACGCGGAAAGTCATCGATCAAGAAACTCGCAATACAACCGCCAGCGCCATTTCCTGAAAGGCACGGCATCGCCATCGTGGTCTGCGTGAAGGACGAGGGAGCCTATATCGGCGAGTGGGTTCGCTTTCACCAGGCTGTTGGTATACGCCATTTCATCCTCTACGATAACGGTTCAGCGGATGACACCTGCACGATCTTGCGACAGATCCTCACGCCGGACGCCCTGACAATCGTGCCCTGGGCGGGACGGATGACCTATGGCGAAGACGAGCGCTTCCTCGATTGCCAAGTGGTTGCCTTCGCCCACGCAATTCTCAACTTCGGCAGCGCATTTCGGCGCATGGCTTTCATCGACGCCGACGAGTTCCTCCTCCCGAAAAAAGGCACGACGGTCGAGGAGGCGCTCGTCGCCACCCAGAATTTCCCCAATATATCTCTGCCCTGGCATATGTTCGGCACCAGCGGCCACAAGACAAAGCCGGAAGGACCCATCCTGTTGAGCTACACCAGGCGCAGCGCCGATCCACTGAGCCGCAAAGAGCATTCTACCAATTTCAAATGCATCGTCGATCCGTGCGAGGTCGTCGAAGTCAGCATCCACCAGTTCAAGACACGCGAATTTGGGGATCTGACGGTAAACGATGGCGGGCATCGCTTTACGCGCAGAGGCCGAAAATCAGCCGCCTTCTATTCAAACCAGTTCCTGCAGCTCAACCATTATTACAGCAAATCCGAAGAGGAACTGCAGGCGAAAATTCAACGCGGCTCAAACTTCGCGACTTCGCACCAGAAGCTTGAAGCGAAGGTGCGAACAACGATTGCGAATATCGAGGCTGACGAGATCGAAGATCACGCCATGGAGGACTTCGTGATACGCAACGCCATTGAACTTACGGATGACGACCGCAGTCAGGACCGCGCTGTGGCTCACTCCCGGTGAGCCTCGTTGGTATGCAAGGCATCCTGTCCGCAAATTCAGCCATGCGGCTATAGAGCAAAGGCGATCTACTGATGGAGTTCGGTCTTGGCTCTCCGTCCAATCATCGTTTGGAAACGATCAATCAGATTGCCGGCCTCAATCAAGGCAGGAACACCAGCCTCTATGGACATGATCGTAATTATGTCGGCTGTTTTGATGGTAGCGGAGGAGGGATTTGAACCCCCGACACAAGGATTATGATTCCTCTGCTCTGACCTACTGAGCTACTCCGCCACATCCGCGCATAATCATTACTTATGCACAAGGGCCAAACGAAACCGCCGCTCAAGGAGCGTTGGCTCGTCGGTTGAGCGGCTTATAAGGTGCGGTTCGGCTTTGTGTCAAGCGGATGATTTGGAAAAATCAACGCTTTCCCCTGCCCCGGTCGTCACCTGCCTTCAGGCCGCAACCGGGCTTGCCAGCAATGCCTTCAGCGACGCCTCAGCCATCGGCTCGCGCTCGGAACGTTCGATGAAGCCGCCGCCATAGACGCGGGCGTCATCGCCGGGGGCGGAATAGAGCGCACAGGCCTGGCCGGGTGCGACGCCGGCTTCGCCGATCGTCAGGTCGACATAGATGCCGTCCTTGTCAGCGCGCAGCACGGCGGGCTCCGGCGGCCGGGTGGAGCGGACCTTGGCGTAGCAGGCAAAGCCTTCGCTGGAGGCGGCTTCCAGCAGCGGTTCGTCGCCAAGCCAGTTGACGTCGCGCAGATAGACGCGGTGCGTTTCCAGCGCTTCCTTCGGGCCGACAATGACGCGGCGCGAGCGGGCGTCGAGAAAGACCACATAGAGCGGATCGCCGGTGGCGACACCGATGCCGCGGCGCTGGCCGATCGTATAATGCAGGATGCCTTCGTGGCGACCGAGCACGCGGCCGTCGAGATGAACGATCTCGCCCGCAAGCGCCGCATTCGGCTTCAGCTTGGCGATGACGTCGGAATATTTGCCCTGCGGCACGAAACAGATGTCCTGGCTGTCGGCCTTCTTGGCGACGACAAGGCCCATCTCTTCCGCAAGCGCCCGCGTCTCCGCCTTCGGCATGCCGCCGAGCGGGAAGCGCAGATAGTCGATCTGCTCCTGCGTCGTCGCAAACAGAAAATAGCTCTGGTCGCGGTCGGCATCAGCAGGGCGATAGAGCGCACGGCGGCCGGGATGATCCGCAGACGGGTTCGGGCGCGAGCGGATATAATGGCCGGTCGCCAGCGCGTCGGCGCCGAGTTCCTTGGCGGTCGCCAGCAGATCGGCGAACTTGACGGTCTGATTACAGGAGACGCAAGGGATCGGCGTCTCGCCGGCGACATAGCTTTCGGCGAAGGGATTAATCACCGTCTCGCGGAAACGCTTCTCGTAGTCGAGCACATAATGCGGAATGCCGATCGTCTCGCAGACGCGGCGGGCATCGTCGATATCCTGGCCCGCGCAGCAGGAGCCGGCGCGATGCACGGCGGCACCGTGATCGTAAAGCTGCAGCGTTATGCCGAGCACATCATAGCCCTGGCGCTTCAAAATGCCGGCAACGACCGAGCTATCGACGCCGCCCGACATGGCGACGACGACGCGGGTGTCTTCCGGCTTCTTGTCAAAATCCAGTGTGTTCACGGTCTTGCCGCCAATCTCAGTCGATCTTCGGTGCTGTCTTCTTTCCACCGGTTGCCATGCAAAAGCGGCGGATTTTTATCATCTGGGGGCACACGGCGGCTTTAACCGCCCGGCCTCAATCGATCAGGGATATAGAAAGGATTGCCGCCGGACGCAAGGGGCGGCGAATCAAGCCGACCGCGAGCAACGCTCAGTGCTTCGCCTTCAGCTGCCGAATGAGGTTGAGCCCGCGCCGCAACGCCGTCACCGCAGCCCCCACAGCGACGATCCAGAGCGCGATGGTCAGCACCCAGCTGCCGCCGGTCCAGAGCACTTCGAGAATGGAAAGCAGTGCTGCGGCCGTGATTGTCGCCATGCGATGCTGCTTGGCCATCGGCCCGCCGAAATCGCTGGGATTGCCGGTGGCGCGGCCGAGCTCGCGGACATAGGCGGTGAGAACGGCAAAGGCGGCAGCCGCCCAGCCAAGGCCGGGCGTGGCGATACCATAACCGACACCGGCAAAGACCAGAATATCGGCGACGCGGTCCGGGAATTCATTCCAGAACGGCCCATCCGCCTCGCCCTTGCCGCCCTCGACGGCGACCATGCCATCAAGCAGATTGCACAGCAGCCGCAACTGGCAGAAGAGCGCCGCAAGGATCAGGAACAGGATGCGCAACTCGACATCCTCCTGCCCCGACAGCCAGAAGGAGCCACCCGCCAACGCCGCCATGACCATGCTCGCCTGCGATATCTGGTTCGGCGTCACCGACAGCGCGGTCATCCACCGCGCTAATCCCTGCGCCCAGCGCGTGTTGCGGCTGGCCAATGGCCGCCTGTCGCCCGTCCCTTCGCCCACCATGAACTTAACCCCTCCCGCCGGAAATCGAATAATTGTAGAGCGCCGCATAGCTGGTCGACACCAGCAGCGGCACTGCGATGGTCTTCAAGATCTCCGGCGTGCCGCTGAGCGTATGGATCGTCACCAATATGCAGGTGGAGCCAAGGCAGGCGATCAATGGCGGCGCCCAGAGGGCGGCAAAACCATGGAATCGCCGCGACAGGGCTTCGATGACCGATTTGAGGAATAGCGTCAGGCAGGCCGACAGAATGCCCTGGACAAGACCTGCGATTACGGGCCACGGCATCGGATGCATCCGGTTGGCGAAAACGGCCCAGCCGCCCATGGCGAGGAAAGCGAAAAGCACATGCACGGCGCTACTGCCGGCAAGCGCCCTCACCCGCCCGGTCATGACGCCACCCACCAGTAGCGAACCAGATGAAAGAAGATCGGTGCGGAGAAGACGACGGAATCCAGACGATCGATCAACCCGCCATGGCCTTCGATCAGGTGGCCCCAATCCTTGACGCCGCGATCGCGCTTGATCGCCGACATCACCAGGCCGCCGAAGAAGCCCATGATCGTAATGACGAAGGCAAGCAGCCCCGCTTGCAGCGGGGTGAACGGCGTGATCCACCACAGCGCCGCGCCGATCAGCGTCGCGCTGGCGACGCCGCCGACAAAGCCTTCCACCGTTTTCGACGGCGACAGTTTCGGCGCGATCTTGTGGCGGCCGAACAGCTTGCCCCAGACATATTGCAGCACATCGCTGAGCTGCACGACGATGACGAGGAAGGCGATCAGAAGGACGTTGCGGCCTTCATAGCCGGGAATATGCAAGGTCAACAGCGCCGGCACATGCGAGGCGCAGAAAACGCAGATCATCAGCGCCCATTGCACTTCGGCGATGCGGATCAGAAAGCGCTCGGTGTCGCCGCGCAAGACCGCGATGATCGGCATCAGCAGGAAGGCATAGACCGGGATAAAGATCGCGTAGATGCCGTATTGCTCGGCCCATAGCAGATAATACTGCACCGGCAGAGCGACGAAGAATGCGGCGGCGAGCGCCCAATGGTCGGCACGCCGGGTACTGATCAGCGTGACGAATTCGCGCAGCGCCGCAAAGGAACAGAAGGCGAAGAGCAGGATGACCCCGGCGCGGCCCGCCAGAAAGGCGAGACCGATCAGGATGACCATCACCCACCAGGCCTTGATGCGGGCATTGAGGTTTTCGATCGCCGCGTTCGATCCATCCGGCGACAGCCGCTGCTGCAACACATAACCGATGACGGACGCGATGATCAGCACGCCGAAAATGCCGAGAACCAGATGGATCAGATCGGAGCTTGCCGCGCTCATTCGCCATGCCCCACTTGCTTGGGCGACAAAGCCAGCAGCGCCGATTGCGCCCGCACCAGAAAGTCCGCCTTATCCTCGTCCGCGCCGATATGCAGCGCCTCGCCGAAGGTCACCGTGCAGATCAGCGGAATGGGCACGAACTCACCCTTGGGCATGACGCGGTTGAGATTGTTGATCCAGACGGGAATGAGATCGATATCGGGACGAGCCATCGCCAGATGATAAAGCCCGCTCTTGAACGGCTGCAACGGCGCATCCGTCAGGTTTCGCGTGCCTTCGGGAAACAGGATCAGCGAGGAACCAGCATCGATCGCCGCAGCCATCTGCTCGACCGGATCTTCCGTTCGCGCTTCCCGATCGCGCTCGATCAAGACGGCATTGAAGACGTCGCGGCCGATGAAGCTGTTCAATTTCGACTTCAACCAGTACTCGGCACCGGCGACCGGCCGTGTGCGCTGACGAAGCCGCGGCGGAAGTACGGTCCAGATCAGGATGAAATCGCCGTGGCTGGAATGATTGGCGAAATAGACGCATCGGCCGGACGGAACACCGCTCTCCGGCCAGATCGCCCTGACAGCGGTAATGGCCCGCGCGAACAGCACGATGGCAACGGATGCCGGTTTCGCAAGCCATTCGACCGGCTTGCCCAGCGTGTCCCCGAAAATGCTCTTTAGCAACTCCCCCATGACAAAGAGATAGGCGTGTTTGAACGGACCCGATAGCCTGATGCGTGGACTTATCCACAGCCGCAGAAGGTAAAGAAAAGCCCGGCACAACTGACGTTACGCCGGGCTCTTCGGATAGCTCTTGGGAGGAGCGATTTAGTCGACGTTGAACACCAGCGGCTTGGCCTGACGGATCGCCTGATGCGCGGTCAGTTTGCCCAGAACCTCGTCGTTGATCGGGCCATCGACATAGAGCAGCGCGATGGCGTCGCCGCCCTGCTTGTCGCGGCCGAGCTGGAAGTTGGCGATGTTCACACCGGCGGAACCGAGTGTCGAGCCGATGAAGCCGATCATGCCGGGAACGTCGGTATTGGCGAGATAGACCATATGGTTGCCGACATCGGCATCGAGATTGATGCCCTTGATCTGGATGAAGCGCGGCTTGCCGTCGGAGAAGACAGTGCCGGCGACCGAGCGGCTCATGCTGTCGGTGGTGACCGTCAACTTGATGTAGCCGTCATAGACGCCGGTCTTGTCGCGCTTGACTTCGGCAAGGACGATGCCCTTTTCCTTGATCATGATCGGCGCCGAAACCATGTTGACGTCGGCCACCTGGTTGCGAATGAGACCGGCCAGCAGCGCGCTCGTCAGCGCCTTGGTATTCATGCCGGCGGTGACGCCATCATAGAGGATCTCGATTTCCTTGATCGGATCGTCCGTCACCTGACCGACGAAGGCACCGAGAACATCGGCGAGCTTGATGAACGGCTTCAGAAGCGGCGCTTCCTCGGCGGTGATCGACGGCATGTTGATGGCGTTGGAGACCGCGCCCTTGACCAGATAGTCCGACATCTGCTCGGCCACCTGCAGAGCGACATTTTCCTGCGCTTCCGTGGTCGAGGCGCCGAGATGCGGCGTGCAGACGACGTTCGGCAGGCCGAACAGCGGGCTTTCCTTGGCGGGCTCGACCTCGAAGACGTCGAAGGCGGCACCGGCGACATGGCCGGACTTGATGGCGGCGGCAAGCGCTTCCTCATCCACCAGACCGCCTCGGGCGCAGTTGATGATACGAACGCCCGGCTTGATCTTGGCGAGTGCATCGGCGTCGATGATGTTGCGGGTCT
Organism: Rhizobium sp. AP16; assembly: GCF_000281735.1. Taxonomy (NCBI): domain Bacteria; kingdom Pseudomonadati; phylum Pseudomonadota; class Alphaproteobacteria; order Hyphomicrobiales; family Rhizobiaceae; genus Rhizobium; species Rhizobium sp. AP16. The sequence continues at coordinate 41,828 of NZ_AJVM01000089.1, forward strand.
TGTCCGTCAGCGGCACATGCAGCGTGATGAAGTCGGCACGGGCGAACAACTCATCGAGCTCGACCTTGGTGACGCCCATTTCCTCGGCGCGTTCCTTCGACAGGAACGGGTCATAGGCGACAACATGCATCTTCAGGCCGATGGCGCGGGCAATGACGATCGAACCGATATTGCCGGCGCCGATGACGCCGAGCGTCTTGCCTGTGATTTCGACCCCCATGAACTTCGACTTCTCCCACTTGCCGGCCTGGGTCGAGGCGTCGGCAGACGGAAGCTGGCGGGCAACGGCGAACATCAGGGCGATCGCGTGCTCGGCCGTGGTGATCGAGTTGCCGAAGGGCGTGTTCATGACGATGATACCGCGGCGCGAGGCCGCCGGAATATCGACGTTGTCAACGCCGATACCGGCGCGGCCGACGACCTTGAGGTTCTTCGCCGCTTCGATGATCTTCTCGGTCACCTTGGTGGCGGAACGGATGGCGAGACCATCATAATTGCCGATGATTTCGAGCAGCTTGTCCTTGTCCTTGCCAAGCTGCGGCTGAAAATCGACTTCGACGCCACGATCGCGGAAGATCTGAACGGCGGTTTCCGACAGTTCGTCGGATACGAGAACACGAGGTGCCATGGGAGGCCTCCTGAAAAAGGGTCAGCGATGATGGGCAATTCCAAGAAAAGTGCGAAACGGCTTTCCGTCCGGAATTGCGTGAAAGCAAACAGAGAGTTCGGAATGCTGGGCTCCGCCCTTTTGGCGGAGCCGGGAACGCTTAAACCTCAGGCAGCGGCCTGGGAGAGCGTTGCCTTCTGCGTTTCGAAAGCCCAGGAAAGCCAGGGCATCAGCTTCTGCATGTCGGCAGCTTCGATCGTTGCGCCTGCCCAGATGCGCAGGCCCGACGGCGCGTCGCGATAGTGGCCGACGTCGTAGGCGACGCCTTCCTTTTCGAGAAGAGCCACCAGACCCTTGGCGAAGTTCGCCTGACCGTCATTATCGAGAGCGACGACATCCTTGTCGACGATCTTCAGGCAGACGGAGGTATTGGACTGCGTCTCGACCTTGTTGGCCAGATTGGCGATCCAGTCGTTGGCAGCGACAAAGTCATGGATGACCTTGGCGTTGGCATCGGCGCGACCGATCAGAGCCTTGAGGCCACCGAGATCCTTGGCCCAGAGCAGAGCGTCGATATAGTCCTCGACGCAGAGCATCGACGGCGTGTTGATCGTCTCGCCGGTGAAGATGCCTTCGATAAGCTTGCCGCCGCTGGTCATGCGGAAGATTTTCGGCAACGGCCAGGCGGGCTGATAGGTGGTCAGACGCTCGACGGCACGCGGCGACAGGATAATGACGCCATGCGCGCCCTCGCCGCCCAGAACCTTCTGCCAGGAGAAGGTGACGACATCGAGCTTGGCGAAGTCGAGGTTCTGCGCGAAAGCGGCCGAGGTGGCGTCGCAGATCGTCAGGCCCTTGCGGTCGGCCGGGATGAAGTCGGCGTTCGGGACGCGGACGCCGGAGGTGGTGCCGTTCCAGGTGAAGACCACGTCGCGGTCGAAATCGACAGCGGAAAGATCGGGCAAATCGCCGTAACCGGCTTCGAGCTTGCGGACGTCCTTGAGCTTCAGCTGCTTGACAACATCGGTGACCCAGCCGGCACCGAAGCTTTCCCAGGCGAGCATGTCGACGCCGCGCTCTCCGAGCAGCGACCAGAGCGCCATTTCGACGGCGCCGGTATCGGAAGCGGGAACGATACCGATGCGGTAATCCGCAGGTACGTCCAGAATATCACGGGTAAGGTCAATGGCCTGCTTCAGCTTGGCCTTGCCGACTTTCGCACGGTGCGAACGGCCAAGAGGCGCGTCGGAAAGAGCATCGAGCGTCCAACCGGGGCGCTTCGAGCAGGGGCCAGAAGAAAAATGGGTATTATTCGGACGGAGGTCCGGCTTGGCGAGCTTAGTCATGATGCTATCCTCTCAGATAGAAAGCTCCTCGTTGGGGAGGAGTGTCCCGCCGCCGGATATATTGGAAGCCGAGCTTGGGCGCAATAGGCAAAAAGTGCGGGTGGACAGAGCTTCACGAATTCGTGCAGGAACGTGCTGGCGAAGATGCTGAATTAGCCACACAAAAGCTCGCTTCTTTGCGGACACGCCACCATATGATATGGCGTTTCATGGATTTGCGCCGACCGATGAAGAGCAAATGTCCCTAATACATCAAGCCGCATTGTCCGAAAGCCCTCGCATGCCCGCGCAGCCGCTGCCCGTTTACCTCATCAACATTGATCGAGCGACGGACAGATTGGCGGAAATTCAGCGGCAGAGCGATGAATTCGGCATCAGGATCGAGCGCGTTAACGGCGTCGACGGTGCTCTGTTGCCGCAGGAGCAATGGGTCGACGTCGATCACGAGCGATTCCAGCGCCGACATGGCAGGGTCATCCTGCCCGGTGAATATGGCTGCTATCGCAGTCACCTTCTGGCGCTCCGGCAATTTCTGGCGGGCGACAGCCAATCGGCCATCATCATCGAGGACGACATAGCACTGGATGGCAACTTCCTCGCCCGCGCTGTCGCGGCGCAAGAGGCAGCACCGACCGCCGAGGTCATCAAGCTCGTCAATCATCGCTGGGGCGGCTTCCATGCCACGGCCCGCAGCCGCAAAGGAGACGTGATCGGCCGTTGCCTCTTCGGCCCGCAGGGCTCGACGGCCTGCTACCTCGTGACGCGCCGCGGCGCGGAAAAGATCGTCAAGTCGCTCGCCGTCATGTCCCTGCCCTGGGATGTCGCCATCGAACGCGGCTGGGACATGCGGACGTCCATCGTCACCACGCGCGCCAATATCGCCGGCTTCAGCCCATTGCAGAGAACCACGATGATCGGCTGGCGCCGCGACTATCACGCCGCGAAGTCCACCGCTTTGCGGCGCATCCCGGCGCATCTTTTCCGCACTTTCGATTTCTTCCGCCGCATCGCCTACGTTCTCACGACACCGTAGGAGACGGCCTACCAGGTGGTGATTCGCAAACCGACGCGGATTTCATGACGTGACAGCGCGCCATCGCGGCCCATCGTGCCGCCAGCGCCTGCCGCCGAATCGGCAGCGGAATAGCCGAACATGTCGCCGCCGGCGACATGCGAGAAACGATAGCCAAGATCCAGCTTCACATTCGGCGCCACTTCATAGGCAACGCCGGCCATCAAGGCGTAGGTGAAACGCCAATCGCTGTCGCCGGGATAGCGAGTGCTGACCGAGCTGCTGCCACCACAGCTAGAAGAGCCGTCGACACAGGAGCCGACGGCATTGACGCTGCTCCAGGAAATCCTGGTCGCTCCGAGACCGGCGCCGACATAGGGCGTGAAGCCGGCAAGCGTGCCGAGATCGACATAGCCGTTCACCATCAGGCTGCCTGCCTTGAAGGAGGAGCGGGCCTTGGTGGAGCAACCCGTGCCGCCTGCACTGCCCGAGCAGGGCGATGCGCTCGAAGTCCGACCTTCGTAGTCGCCGCTGAAGTAATCGCCAGTGAGATCGGCGCGGAACAGGTCGTTGAATTGGTAGCCGACACCCAATCCGCCGGAGAAATCGCCGCTGAAGCGATCCGAATCGAATCGACCGGAGCCGTAGTCGCCACCGGCGGGATCATAGGTGCGGAAACTCGTATCGCCGTGACTGGCGTTGACGGCATAACCGAAATCGCCGCGCACATACCAACCCTGGGCGTCCTTGACGCTGACTTCCGGCATCTTGATTTCCGGCGGCAGATCACTCGCAAAGGCGCTGCCCGCACATGCGCTCGCCATCATCGCAGCCAGCGCCAAAGCGTCGAAACGGATCATTACCCCTCGCCTTCCATCCTCGGGCAGGCGCCCGCATTCCGAGCCTGGCCGGCTCTTGTCGTTCCCACACTCCGGCTCTCCGGGAGGAAAGGCCGGGATCGAGCCGCTGCCATTGTTATTTCGTTAACCATAGGGAATTCATGGTTAATGAAGCTTTAAGATGCTGCGGAATTGCTTAACGGCGGTGATGAAAACGCAAAAGCCGCCCGGAGCAACCGAACGGCTTTTCAATGGCTTGGAGCGAAAGACGCTTACTTGTAGACCGGCTGCGGCTGGACCGGGATATCGGCCGGCGGCATATAGCTGGCGGTCTGGCAGCCGCCGAAAGTATAGCGGGCGCCGATGCGAGCTTCATGCAGGTTGATGCCCTTGTCGTAACCGGGACCACCGTTTTCCGCATAGCCGAACATGTTGCCACCCTCGATATGGCGATAGCGATATCCGACATCGGCCTTGAGGTTACACGAGAGGTCGATGGAGGTACCGGCCATCAGCGCGTAGGTGAAGCGCCAGCTGCCGCGGCCCTTATGCGAGACGGTGCCATCGCAGGAGTCCGGATTGGCGTCGGAGCAGGAAGTATTCTTCAGGTCGCTCCATTTGACGTAAGTGCCACCGAGACCGCCACCCACGTAAGGCGTGAAGATACTGTATGTGCCAAGATCGACATAGGCATTGGCAAGCAAGCTGTAGGCCGTCAGCGAAGCGCGATCGCGCGAGGTCGCCGGCACTGCCGTGAAGCCGGGGCCGCAGCCACCGCAATCACCGGTCGTCGAGCCTTTGAAATTGGATTTGAAGAGATAATCCAGCGTCACGTCCGTGCGCAGGTAGTTGTTGATCTGATAGCCGACACCGCCGCCGAGCGTCATATTGCCGTTGAGCTTGGCGCTATCGAAATCCACCAGGCTGGAATTTGAGCCCTGGAAATAATTGGAGCCGCGCAGTTTGGTGAAGGCATAGCCGACATCGCCGCGCAGATACCAGCCGCTGGATTGGCTGACCGCCACTTCCGGCGTCTGCTGCGCCGGCTCAGGCGTATAGAGATCAGCAGCAAAGGCAGACGTGCCAACCAACAGAGCGGCAACTGCCCCAATCAAGGTTTTCATCATGGATTTGGCTCCAAAGTTATTGCCATTGGCACGACAAACGCTTGCCAATTGAAAAGACATGACATGGATAATGGTTGATAAGAGTTAAAACCCGATTAACTACGAATATTTACTCTATTTGGTTGCAGGATATACTTTATTTTGTACATTAGTAATTAATAATTATAGTGCTTTAACAGCAGGATAACTTGATCGGCCAGAGCCTCGTGTTCCAGGCCGAGATGGCTTGAAGCCCATGCCACCGACGACTTTTAAACCAATTGGCAAGAATCGAGCCGTTACCATGATGCTCACCAGGGCCCGAACCAAGGAGGAAGTCGCTGACTTACTTTCGCAAGCTATGTGCCGGCTTCTGCCTGATGTTGGGCTTCCTGACCTCCGCTGCGCTCGCCACGCCGATGCCAGCCCAGCCCGTCGCGGCCACGGCCTGGAACAAGGGGCGGGAGACCGGGCTGCCGATCCCCCGCTACGTCTCGCTGAAAGCACACAAGGCGCGCATGCGCGTCGGACCATCGACGATCTACGCCACCAAATGGATCTATATGAAGCCCGGCCTGCCGCTGGAAATCATCGACGAATACGGTCGCTGGCGGCAAGTACGCGACGACACTGGCACCACTGGATGGATGCACGGCGCGCTACTTTCGGGACAGCGGACAGCGGTGGTCGCGCCCTGGCTGAAGACGAATGCCATGCTGCATGGCGGCCCGGAAAAGACAGCCAACCTCATTGCTGAGCTGCAACCCCGGGTGCTGCTTTCGTTGCATTCCTGCACCGGCGCATGGTGCAACGTTTCCGTACGCGAGCATTCCGCGCGCGGCTATATCAGACAGGACCTGCTATGGGGTGCCTATCCCGGCGAAATGTTCCAATGATATCGGCTTGATAGTGTTTCAACTATAAGACTATTCGCTTGCCATCAGTGTTCCCGGGGGTGTTGCCGCCGTGAAAACGACTGAAGTGCCGTGCCGAAAATAGAGCGATGAGGACAGCTCCCAAGCCGACGGCTAGGACGTCGGGCAAGTTGTGCAGCGAGAAATCACCGACGTCGCAGAGCAGAAGATAGGCAATGATCAGATTGGCGAAGCCCCAAAGCACGTTGACGCTCGACGAGGACAGGCCTTGTCCCGGTGGCTTGGCGAAGGGAGTCTGGAACGGCCGACCCATGACCCCACTGACCGCATGCGGCACGGCGTTCATGAGAAACAGACCACCGAAGAAATACGATAAAAGATAGGGCCATTGCATATCAGGCAGTCCTCGATGCAAGCGGGTTGACGATATTTCCGGTGGCTGGCCGATCTCGGGATTGAAATCTGTGAAGTCAGTCGTCAGCAAGCCGCTGGAGCAGTTTGACAGCAGACAGAAGATGGTCCTGCTCCTCGCTGGAGAGCCGTGTTTCTATCGCACGCGAAAGCCAGTCCTGCCGCGCCGCCCGGCCTTCCTCGATCCATCTGCGACAGGCCTCAGTGATCGACAGGATCGTTTGCCGCCCATCATTTGGATCGGCTGTTCCCCTCACAAGCCCAGCTGCGTCCAGGGCCGCGATGATCGCTCCCATCGATTGCGGTCGCATGCCCTCGGCTCTGGCCAGGCTCGATGTCGTCATCGGACCGTCTTTCTCAAGACGAAGAAGCACCGATGCCTGCGCCGGCGTCAGGTCTCCCACGTCAGCCTGATCGCGCAGTCGGCGCTTGAGCTTACTCACGACGCTGCGCAGGTCCTGCGCGATAGTGGCGGCAACAGCGAGTTGCGGTCGATCCGATTGGTCGTTCATACGCATGACTTAGCATATAGGAAGCTAAACTACAAAGGTAATCTTCATATATGGAATCAGGCTTGCCATCTCCGACGCATCTCTGAACCTTGCAGCGCAACCTTAAAACGACAAGGCCGCCCTCGATGGGGCGGCCACAGGTCCAATACTTGGATATCAATAACGGATTGCCCGGATCAGGCCGCGTTGCGAACGCTCGAAATCACGTCGATCAGGCCGCCGACGATGCGCTCGATCTGGCCGCGATCGTCGCCTTCCGCCATGACGCGGATCAGCGGCTCGGTGCCCGAGGGGCGGATGACCAGGCGGCCGTTGCGGGCAAGCTCGCTCTCCGCATCGGCGATTGCCTTGCGCACCTGGTTGTCCTCCAGCGGCTTGCCGCCGGAAATGCGGACATTGCGCAGCAGCTGCGGCACAGGCTCGAAACGCCGGCAGACTTCGCTGACCGGCTTGCCGGTACGCTTGACCACGGCGAGAATCTGCAACGCCGCCACGAGGCCGTCACCGGTCGTGCCATAGTCGGAGAGCACGATATGGCCGGACTGCTCGCCGCCGACATTGAAATTGTGCTGGCGCATGTGTTCGACGACATGACGGTCGCCGACCGCGGTGCGCGCAAGCGCCATGCCCCGGTCTTCCAGGAAGCGCTCAAGGCCGAGATTGGACATGACGGTAGCGACGATGCCATTGCCACGCAGTGACTGGTTTTCCGCCCAGCTCTCGGCGATGACGGCCATCAGCTGGTCGCCATCGATGATGGTGCCGGTCTCGTCGACGATGATGACGCGGTCGGCGTCGCCGTCGAGCGCGATGCCGATATCGGCCCGCACTTCGTCCACCTTCTTTTGCAGTGCGACCGGGCTGGTGGAACCGCAGTTGAGATTGATGTTGGTGCCGTTCGGCTCGTTGCCGATGGTGACGACCTCCGCGCCGAGTTCCCACAGCACGGCCGGTGCGACCTTGTAGGCAGCGCCATTGGCACAGTCGATGGCGATGCGCAGGCCCTGCAACGTCACGTCGCGCGGCAGCGTGCGTTTGGCATGCTCGATATAGCGGTCATGCACGCCATCGACGCGCTTGGCGCGACCGATATTCTCGGACTTGGCGAGATGCGCCGTCATGTCCTTCTCGAGCAGATCCTCGATCTTCATCTCGAGATCGTCGGACAGCTTGTAGCCGTCGGGGCCGAAAAGCTTGATGCCGTTGTCTTCGTAAGGATTATGCGAAGCGGAGATCATCACGCCGATATCGGCACGCAGCGACCGCGTCAGCATGGCAACGGCGGGCGTTGGGATCGGGCCGAGAACGAAGGCATCGACGCCGGCGGCGGTAAAGCCCGCCACCATGGCGTTTTCCAGCATATAGCCGGAAAGACGCGTATCCTTGCCGATGACCACGCGATGGCGGTGGCTGCCCCGATGGAAGATCGTGCCAGCAGCGATACCCACGCGCATGGCAAGATCCGGCGTCATCGGATAGATGTTGGATTGTCCGCGGATTCCGTCCGTTCCGAAATAGCGACGTTTCATATGCACTCCCGTGATTGCGGCGTCCCACTGTGGGACCGCGGCATCCCGTTCAGCTCCCGTGAAGTCCATGGGCGGCGCGAACATCGATGCTTGAGGCTCATGCCACAGATTGCAAAACTCGGCACTTAAATTACCGAGAATGCCTATTACACCGCGTTACCGTTAAAAAGCACTAAAAAAGGCCAGTTCCCGGTTGCAAGGGAGCTGGCCTCTTCATTTAGGCTGTATTGCCTCAACCGTTAGTGCGGCTGCGGCTCCAGATCGCCCTCGGGCTCATCGCCCTTGTTGCCGAGCGAACCGTCCTTCTTGGCGCCGGTCTTCGGCACAGCCGAACCACGGCTCGGCGGCGTGTCGTCGCCAAGATCGCGGGCGGGCTTTTCTCCGCGAATAAGCGCCTTGATCTCTTCACCGCTCAGCGTTTCGTATTCGAGCAGGCCTTCGGCGATCGCCACGAACCCGTCATGCTGTTCGGTAAGGATATCCTTGGCTTGACGGTAAGCCTGGTCGATCAGGCGGCGGACTTCGTTGTCGATCTTCTGCGCGGTCGCTTCCGAAACGTTCTTCGACTGCGAGACGGAGTGACCGAGGAAGACTTCCTGCTGGTTTTCGCCATAGGCAACCAGGCCGAGCTCGTCGGAGAAGCCCCATTGCGTGACCATGGCGCGGGCAAGCTTGGTGGCCTGCTCGATATCCGAGGATGCGCCGGAGGTGATGTTCTCCTTGCCAAAGGTCAGCTCTTCCGCAACGCGGCCACCCATCATGATGCAGAGGCGCGATACCATCCACTTATAGCTCATCGAGTAACGGTCGCCCTCGGGAAGCTGCATGACCATGCCAAGCGCACGGCCGCGCGGGATGATGGTCGCCTTATGCAGCGGGTCGGCAAGGGCGACATAGAGCGCCGTGATCGCGTGACCGGCTTCGTGATAGGCGGTGAGCTTCTTTTCCGCTTCGGTCATCGCCGAAGAGCGGCGCTCCGCGCCCATCATGATCTTGTCCTTGGCGTCTTCGAATTCCTGCATGGTCACCAGGCGCTTATTGCGGCGGGCGGCCATCAGGGCAGCTTCGTTGACGAGGTTCATCAAATCGGCACCGGAGAAGCCGGGCGTGCCACGGGCAAGCGTCTTCAGATCGACGTTCGGAGCCAGCGGAACATTGCGGGCATGTACCTTGAGGATACGCTCGCGGCCGATGATATCGGGGTTCGGCACGACGACCTGACGGTCGAAGCGGCCCGGACGCAACAGCGCCGGGTCGAGAACGTCAGGACGGTTGGTGGCGGCAATGAGGATGATGCCCTCATTGGCTTCGAAACCGTCCATCTCGACAAGCAACTGGTTCAGCGTCTGCTCGCGTTCATCGTTGCCGCCGCCGAGACCGGCGCCACGATGGCGGCCGACAGCGTCGATTTCGTCGATGAAGATGATGCAGGGCGCGTTCTTCTTGGCCTGCTCGAACATGTCGCGGACGCGGCTTGCGCCGACACCGACGAACATTTCCACGAAGTCGGAACCCGAAATCGTGAAGAACGGCACGTTGGCTTCGCCGGCGATGGCACGCGCCAGAAGCGTCTTACCGGTGCCGGGAGGGCCGACCAGAAGGACACCGCGCGGAATACGGCCGCCAAGACGCTGGAACTTCTGCGGATCGCGCAGGAATTCGACGATTTCTTCCAAGTCCTGCTTGGCTTCGTCGACACCGGCGACATCGTCGAAGGTGACGCGGCCATGCGCTTCAGTCAGAAGCTTGGCCTTGGATTTACCAAAGCCCATCGCGCCGCGTGAGCCACCCTGCATCTGCCGCATGAAGAACAGCCAGACGCCGAGGATCAGAAGCATCGGCAGCAGCGTGCCGAGATAGCTCAGGAAGCTCGAAGAGCCATCCGATTCCGGACGGCCGACAATGTTGACGTTCTTGCTTTGCAGGCGATCAAGCAGGCTGTCATCCACGACCGGGGCATAGGTCTGGAAGGGTGTTCCATTCTCGACATAGCTGCCGACCACGCGATTGCCCGTGACGGTAACGTCGCGGACACGGCCGGAATCAACTTCCCGCAGGAATTGCGAATATGGAATTTCCCTGGAGCCTGTTTGTGCCGGCGCGTTCTGGAACATACTGAACAAGGCAATCAATAGCAGAGCTATGATTGCCCATAGAGCGAAATTACGAAAATTAGGGTTCATCGAACTCCCCAGCACTGAAACTTCCACCGTTAAACGGCGGCATTACTTGATCCCTAACATAGGGTTGCGCCAAGCCGTTGCCAAGGCAAACCACACCGACACATGCTTTATTCCGTCAATAAGTCTCAAAGCGGCGGCGACACATAGGGTTCGCGGCCGAGGCAAGCCGCCAACCGGTTGGCGAATGTGAGATTGAATCGTGTCAAAAAGCGGTCGAAGGGCGCCAGATAGGGCGCAATCGTGACCCACGCGGCAGCGCCCTCGTCACCCGCGACGACTTTCGGCAGCACGGCGCTCGCCCGCTGCACCGCGCCTTTCGGCAACTCTTCCGGAAATTCCATTGCTCCCGTTGTACCCGTAGCTTCGACGCAAATGGCGGCTACTCCGTGATTGCCGATCCGGAAGCGGCCATCCCAGATACCATCAGCTCCGGCGGCAAGCACCAGTGGCCGGATATCGCGGCTCTCGCGCATGAGGTAAAGCCCGTCCCGTCGCAGATCGAAGACGACACCGCCGGCCGTACGCCGACCCGGCCTGCCCTCGCCGATGAAATCCAGAATGCGGCGCATCCGTTCGCGACCAGGTCCATAGGATTCGCCACCGAAGACGGCGGCGAGATAACAGAGTGCATAGGCGATGACGCCTTCATCGGCCGAGAGCGCTTTGCGGCTGATGGCGCAGAGGACGCCTGCATGAACCACAACATGTTCCCCCAGCCACGCCGCAGCGTCGGCCGACAGCGCCGCGCGCGCAGCCGCTGCGTCCGGCAGAGGAAACAGCGCCGGTTCCTGCAACAGGCTTTTGCGTGTGCGGACGCGCTCGTAGCGGACATCCTCGTTGCTTGGGTCGTCCAGCCAGGACATGCCACTCCCATCGAGATAGGCGCGAATATCCGCGCGACGGCAGGCAAGAAACGGCCTGACGATCCAGATGCGCCGGTCGAACAGCATCGCCTCGGCAATGCCCGTTCCCGCCCCAGCCTCACCTTCGTTCAGGCGTGCCGTTCGCATGGCCAGCGTCTCGCGCTGATCGTCGATTGTATGGGCGGTGACGATGACATTGGCCGAGATTTCGGCGGAGATTTCGGCGAGCAGCCCATAGCGCGCTTCGCGGGCGGCGGCCATGATGCCGCTTTTCGGCTTCTCGCCCTCCCATCGCCGCGTGACATGCGCAATTCCAAGCGATGCGCAGAAAGCGGCGACTTCGCGCGCCTCCTCGGCGGCTTCGGCGCGCAGCCCATGATCAATGGTGGCGGCGGAGAGGGTGACGTCGGAATTCGGAAGGGATTTCAGATGCTCTGCAAGAGCGGCCAGGAGGCCGGTGGAATCGCTGCCGCCGGAAATGGCGACCAAAATATGCGCAGGTTTGAAAAGGGAATGAATGAAATCGGCCGCTGCGGCTTCGGGCATTTGCACTGTGGCAGCACCATTCGCAGCGTCAGCAAACATGGCAATCAGCAGGCAAGACGTTTTTCTTCGCTGGCCACCTTGTTGGTAACGGGCTTCGAAGCCTTCGGATAACGCTTGGTCACTTCGCGCAGCGTCGCGCAGGCCGTGTCCTTGTTGTCGAGGGCGGCGAGCGACATGCCGAGCTTCAGGAGCATCTCCGGCGCCTTCTCGGAGGTGCTGTATTTTTGATGCGCGTTCAGGAAGGTCTTGGCGGCATCATTGTACTTGCCCTGCGAATAGAGCGCTTCGCCAAGCCAGAAATTGGCGTCCGCCGAACGGCTGCTGCTCGGATAGCTGTCGATATACTGGCGGAACTCCTGTTCGGCGACGCTGTAGTCGCCGGACAGGACGTGGCCATAGGCGGCCTTGTACTCATCGTTCTCGCTGCCGAGCGAAGCCGTCTGCGTGCCGGAACCCGCGCTCGGCGGTGCGCCGGAGCTATTATTCGCACGCGACGCCGTCGCGCCGATCTGCTTGCCATTCTGATCCAGCTGGATCGAGCCGAGCTGGGTCGGCGGTTTGCCGGAGCCACCGCTCTGCTGAGCCGTGGCCGGCATGTCGCTGCCTGAATCGCCGATGACGCCGGCGATATCGTCCTGCTGGCCGCCAGCCGGTGCCTGAGCCGGAACATCGGCTTCGCTCTTCTTCATCGAGCCGCCGCCGATCGTCGTGGTGCCACCGCCGGGGGGATTAGCCGAACCGCCGCCGCTGCTGTTACCACCACCGCCGCCGCGCTTTTCAAGCTGCTGGAAGCGGAATTCATTGTCTTCCTGCGTCTTGCGAATCTGCTCCTGCATCTGCAGCAACTGATAGCTCATCTCCTCGACGCGGCCGTTCAACTGGCGCATCTGGTCCTCGAGTTGCTGCAAACGGACTTCCGCATTGCTGCTCTGAATGTTGATGACAGGCGCTTGTTCGGCCTGGCCCTGACGAGCGGCATTGCTCGGAGCGGCTTGTTCCGAGGCACCACGGCCGCCTAGATGCAGTCCGAAAAGCGAAAGGGCGGAAGCGTCACGCTCGCTGCCGACAATAGCAGCGAGGCAAAGTACGCTCGCCACGACAAGTTTTCTCATATGGATCTATCCTGTTCCATTGATTCTTCGCGCCTTGGGCACAACACAGGAGATTTTTACAATTACTCTCAAAAAGCAACGGAGTTCGGCCAAAGTGTGGTCAAAAAAACAAAGGCGGCCACGGGGGCCGCCTTTGCACGTTTTGAGCGGAATTTCGGCTATTAGGAACCGGCGCCGTTGAGCACGGTGACAGCGCGACGGTTCTGCGACCAGCAGGAAATATCGTCGCAGGTCGCAACCGGGCGTTCCTTACCGTAGGAAATCGTCTTCATGCGCTGAGCCGGAACACCACGCGAAGCGAGATAGTCCTTGGTAGCGGCAGCGCGACGTGCGCCGAGAGCCAGGTTGTATTCGCGAGTGCCGCGTTCGTCAGCATGGCCTTCGACGGTGATTGCGTAGTTCGGATAACGGGCAAGCCACTGAGCCTGACGGTCGAGCGTCTGGGAAGCGTCAGAACGGATCGACGTGCTGTCGGTGTCGAAGAAGATGCGATCGCCGACATTGACCGTGAAGTCCTGCGGCGAGCCCGGAGTAGCACTGCCGGCGCCATTGAGGCCAAGGCCGTTGGCATCGTTCGGCAGGCCCTTCTTGGAGGCGCAGCCAGCCAACGAAAGGCCGACGAAAAGCGCGATCATGATCGGGTTGCGTGCGAGGGTCTGCATGTGGCCAAGGGCCGGGGTAGCGATGCGGCTCATGGCCGGTCTCTCCTTAAACATCTCTATCAGGGTTGCCAGACTGTAACCGGATGCGGTTAATCCGATTTCAACAAATATGGTTAATGCTGTCTTAAAATTGTCCTTAACTGGTCCAGTCACAGGACTTTGCGGCGATAACGTGGCGCGCGCCTTCTCTACTCGAGAAGCGGCGACCAGGCCGGGTCGGAAGCGAAGCCCGGAGTCGGGATCTTCTGCTCGTTGTAACCGGTCAGATCGATCGAATAGAGCTGCGGGCCGCTGGAGCCGGCAGGCTCGCGGAAGAACATGATGACACGGCCGTTCGGCGCCCAGGTCGGACCTTCATTGTGGAAGCCCGTGGTCAACAGGCGCTCACCCGAACCGTCCGTCTTCATCACGCCGATCGAGAAGCTCCCGCCCGACTGCTTGGTGAAGGCGATGAGATCGCCGCGCGGCGACCAGACCGGTGTCGAATAGGAACCGTCACCGAACGAGATACGGCGCTGGTTGGAGCCATCGGCGTTCATGACATAGATCTGCTGCTTGCCGCCGCGATCGCTTTCGAAGGCGACCTGCGTGCCGTCGGGCGAATAGGACGGCGAGGTGTCGATGGCAGCCGTCGACGTCAGGCGCGTCGTGGTGCGCGAGCGCAGATCCATCGTATAGATGTTGGCATTGCCTTCCTGCTGCAGGCTCATGATCACCCGCTGGCCATCCGGCGAGAAGCGCGGCGAGAAGGTCATGCCGGGGAAGTTGCCGACGATTTCGCGCTGGCCCGTCTGCAGCTGCAGCAGATAGACGCGCGGCTGCTGGTTGGCGAAGGACATATAGGTCACTTCCTGCCGGCTCGGCGAGAAGCGCGGCGTCAGCACGAGGTCGCTGCCGTTGGTCAGCATGCGGACATTGGCGCCGTCCTGATCCATGATGGCGAGCTGCGTCTTGCGGGCAGTCTTCGGACCGCTTTCGGCGACGAAGACGACGCGGGTGTCGAAGTAGCCCTTTTCACCGGTGATCTTCTCATAGATCGCGTCAGCGATGATATGGGCGACACGGCGCCAGTTGTCCGGCTGGGCATAGAACTGCTGGCCGATCATCTGGCTGTTGCCAAAGGTGTCCCACAGACGGAATTCGGCGCGAAGACGACCCCCGTCCTGCGTCACGCGACCGGTCACCAATGCCTGAGCATTGATCGCCGTCCAGTCCGGGAAGCGCGGGGTCGAGTCCGGATTGCTGATCTTCTCGATGAAGGCCTGCTTGTTGATCGGCGCGAACAGGCCAGACCGCTGCAGGTCGGCGGCAATGACGCCTGAGATCTGTGCTCCGAGACCATCATTCGACAGCAGATCGGTGATGGCGATCGGCATGGGCTGGACATTGCCCTTGTTGATGTTGATCTCGACCACGGCGTAAGCGGGCGAAGCATAGGCTGCCACCAGGCCCGCCAGCACCAGCAGGAGACGGATGAAGGGTTTTTTGAACATGTGTGCCAAGCCTTTCAGCATTAATGCGCCAGGTTGCTGGTGTCGAAGTTGATGATGACTTCTTTCCAGGCATCGTATTTATCGAGCGGCAGGTTCTTGAAGGGGGCGGATCTGAGAACAGCACGAGAGGCCCTCTTCGCGACCGCGTTACGCGTCTGTTCCGGCCCACCGGTTGCCGTCACCTCGGGGCTGCCAATAATTTGGCCGGATCGATCGAGTTTCATGTGCACTGCGACACGTACTTTGTTAGCATGAGGCAAATCAGCTGGGATATTCCAATTCTTCGTGACCTGCTCATGGAACGCGAGCATTTCAGCTTGACTGAAACCCGTCTTGTCAGCGCCATCGACCGTTTGGCTTCCGGCGATGGCCGGAGCGGCCACAGCGACGGCGACAGCTAGCGCCAGCAGCGACGGACAGGTGAGGTGACGCCAGACCTTGTTCATCAAGCCCTTCCGCATCACATTCCCAGGTCCGCTGCACTGAAATTGACGACGACTTCCTGCCAGTCTTCATATTTGTCCGGCGGCAGGATCTTTAGGTAATCCGACTGCGCCCGCATCACAGCGCGCACAGCGGCGCTCTGCATAGCCGACTGTGTCGAAGCCGGGCCGCCACTCGTCGTAGCATCCGGTTCACCCACAATCTGCCCAGACTTATCGAGCCTGAAGTGCACCTTGATCCGCACATCGCCCGCACCTTCCAGGCCCGGCATCAGGTTCCAGTACTTGGCGATCAGGTCGCGCAAGCCGTCCTGCTGGCTCTGGCTGAGCTTACCTGCGCCAAGCGACTTCATCCCGCCGCGTGAAGCAACATTAGTTTCCGCACCGGCAGAAGCCTGCTTCGATGAACGCGCCGCACCGCCCTTCGACGATGTGTTGTTCAACATCGCCGAAATATCATCAGCGTTGAAATCACTGGCGGCCGACTTGGCGCTCTTGGCCGTCTCGCTCTTCTTGTCAGCATCCTTCTTGCCGTCGTCCGCCGAGGTGGTCTTGCTGGTGCTCTGCGTCGTCGTCTTGTCCGTCGGCTTGGCGTCGGCCACCTTCACATCCGGCTTCGGCGCAGGTTTGACCTCAGGCTTTTGCTCGGCGGTCTTCGGCGGCGTGGGCTGCGGCTTGACATCCGGTACGGGAACGTTGTTCGGCACAGGTATTTCAGCCTGCTGCGTTGGCTGCTCGGTCGGAGGCGGCGTCGGCGTCACATCAGCCTTCGGCGTCGGCGGCGTAGGATCGGTCTTCGGTGTCGGAGTGGGCGTCACGTCCGGCTTCTGCTGTGGAACAGCAGCCACTTCCTTCGGCGCAGCCTCGGTGTCCTTCTGCTCGATCGTCTTGACGTCGTTCGGTCGCGGATCGTTCTGCGGAACGGGCGCGTCCACCTTTTTCGGTGCTAGCGCCGCCGTGTCGCTCTCCGGCCGCTGGGTCGGCACGACCGGGTTTTTGATATCGACGTTGTTCTCACCAACGTTCTGAGCGTTGGCGACCTGATCCTGCTTCGTGGTCTGCTTGCGGGAGACGTGATCCGTCACCGGCGCCTTCTTCTCACCCTGCTGGAGCTGGTCTGCCGTCACGATGTCGACATCCATCGCCGTGCTTTCCGGCGTCTCCAGTGGTGCCGGCGCGGTCAGCGTCAGCATGGCGCCGACCAGCACCAGGATATGAAAAACCGCCGATGTGACGAGACTGCGCTTCATGTCGATCCGTCAGTGATCCGTTGTCTGCTGCGTGACCAGGCCGATATTCTTGTAGCCGGCCTCCTGAATGCGCGACATCACGTCGGCGATCACGCCGTAAGGCGCTTTTGCATCACCCTTCACGAAGATGCGCTCGCTGTAGCCGGTCGTGGCAATCGCCTGCAGTTTGGCCGCTATATCGGTCGCCTGGATCTCGGATTCCCCGATATAAACCTGACCATCGGCCTTGATCGAAATCGTGATGGGCTGGGTCTGGGCATTCAATGCACCGGCCTGCGTCTGCGGCAGATCGATCGGTACGCCAGACGTCATCATCGGCGCGGCCACCATGAAGATGATGAGCAGCACGAGCATGACGTCAACCAGCGGCGTCACGTTGATCTCGGAGATCGGGCCGCCCCGGCCTCCGCCGCGACGACCGCCCCGGCGGCCACCGCCGCCACCATTGCCTCCAACAGACATTCCCATATGAGTTACTCCGGTTCCGTCTGTGCTTTACTGAGCAGCCTGGCGAGGCTGCAGCTTCTCGTCGATCTGGCGCGACAGGATGGCGGAGAATTCATCCGCAAATCCTTCCATGCGCGCCGACAGCTTGCCGGCATCGGCCGAGAACTTGTTGTAGGCGATAACCGCCGGAATAGCGGCGACGAGGCCGATAGCGGTTGCGAGCAGAGCTTCGGCGATACCCGGAGCGACGACCGCGAGATTGGTCGACTTCGAACCGGCGATCGCCTGGAACGAGGTCATGATACCGACAACCGTACCGAACAAACCGATGAACGGACCGGCCGAGCCGATGGTCGCCAGCGATCCGAGGCGGGCGCCCAGATGCTCCGATTCACGCGCCAGCGTGACGTCCATGGCGCGGTCGATACGCATCTGCAAGCCGATCGGCGACCGTGCGCCGCGCTCGAACGACTTCTTCCATTCGCGCATGGCGGCGACGAAGATGGCGCTGAGGCCGGTATTGGTGCGCTCCGAAAGCGTGCGGTAGAGCTCTTCGAGCGACTGGCCGGACCAGAAGACCTGTTCGAAATGATCGAACTGCCGGCGTGCCCGGGCAAAGCTCAGATATTTGTCGATGACGATCGCCCAGGTCCATACGGACGCCGCGAGCAGACCGAGCATGACGAGCTTGACCACCAAGCCTGCCTGCATGAAGAGTGACCAGAGTGTGATGTCCGGTGTGGTGGCCGCGGCCAATGCTACTTGTTCCATTGATCCAAAATCCCCGAATCCAAACGCCCGGTGCTAGACCGGGCGGCTAAAAGTGATCTCACAAGAATTGTTTGGCAGCCGCCGCTGAACGCCCTGGTCAAGCCTTCCAAGCTATACTGCCTTCTTGCCGTCAAATTTGGTCAAAGGAAGGCGTGCACCGCACAAACTCTGACGCGATCAGTAAGACACTATTATGGTTAAAAGAATGTTAGCGTCGAAACATGAAAGATTTAACAGTGAAGGCTATTCTAGCTCCTGGAAAGAAATGACCGGGCTGTGCCGGCGGCGGACGCAAACAGATCTTGCGCGCGGCAATTCCTTCACACAAAACTCATGTTTAAGCAAGAAGGCTTTTGGGCGCCGCAGCATTGACCCGCATGACGCCTTCCAAATCCGCAAGCAACCGCTAATGCGACACTAAAGCGCAGCCTCCGACGCCACCAGCATCTGCGCCGCCAGTTTCTCCGGCAGCCGCCGCGGCCGCCCTTTGGCGTTGATCACCGCGATAATGACCTTGGCTGCGATCAGCAGCGTGTCATCGCGCCGGATTTCCTGGGAAAGCACCATCTTGGCGCCCCCGGCCTTCTCGGTCACGGTGCGGATCGTCAGAATATCGTCCATCCGCGCCGGTCCCTTGAAGTCGATCTCCATGCGGTGGACGACGAAAACCAGCCCTTCTTCGTCGGCATTCAGCAGCTCTCGCTGCTCCACGCCGAGGCAGCGCAGATAGTCCGTACGCCCCCTTTCGAGGAAATGTAGATAGCGCGCGTGATAGACGAGGCCGGAAAAATCCGTATCCTCATAATAGACTCGCTGCACCAGCCGGTGGCTACCGGCTTCCAGTTCCCCGGCAATCAGAAAGGGGCTGTTCATCGTTGCCGCTTCTCCAAAAAATTATCGGGCTCTCTTTGGCCGAAGTTCTGCCATCAAGCAAGCTTTGAACAATTGTCACAGATTCTGACTATCCGGGATGGTGCCGGATAGCGAACGATGCAGAAGGAACGATCTCATGAAAATAGCGGTAATGGGCGGCGACGGTTTCATTGGTTGGCCTACCTCGCTGCATCTCTCCGATGCCGGTCATGAGGTCCATATTCTCGATAATCTCTCCCGCCGCTGGATCGACACCGAGCTTGGTGTGCAATCGCTGACCCCGATGGATTCAATCCAGGAGCGCACCCGCATCTGGCACGCCGAGACCGGCCGCCGCATCCACTTCAACCTCATCGACCTTTCCAAGGACTATGAGCTTTTGAAGAAGTGGCTTGCCGAGCATCGCCCGGATGCCATCGTGCACTTCGCCGAGCAGCGCGCCGCGCCCTATTCGATGAAGAGCGACCGCCACAAGAACTACACGGTCAACAACAATGTCAGCTCCACGCACAACCTCTTGAACGCGCTGGTCGAGCTCAACCTCGACGCCCATCTCGTCCATCTCGGCACCATGGGCGTCTACGGCTATTCGACGGTCGGCGCCGCCATTCCGGAGGGCTATCTGCCGGTCGGCATCGAGACGGCCGATGGGCGCAGCGTCAGCCAGGAAATCCTCTATCCGGCCAATCCGGGCTCGATCTATCACATGACCAAGTGCCTGGATCAGCTTCTCTTCCAGTTCTATGCCAAGAATGACGGGCTTAGGATCACCGACCTGCATCAGGGCATCGTCTGGGGCACGCATACGGAACAGACCCGCCGTCACGAACAATTGATCAACCGTTTCGACTATGATGGCGACTATGGCACGGTGCTCAATCGCTTCCTCATCCAGGCGGCGATCGGCTATCCCCTGACGGTACACGGCACCGGCGGCCAGACCCGCGCCTTCATCCATATTCAGGATTCGGTACGGTGCATCGAGCTGGCATTGAAGAACCCGCCGGCACGCAATGCCCGCGTCGAGATCTTCAACCAGATGACGGAGACGCATCGCGTCCGCGATCTCGCCGAAATGATCGCCAAGATGAGCGGTGCGGAGATCGTCCGCCTGCCCAATCCACGCAAGGAAGCCCCGGAGAACGACCTGATCGTCAAGAACGACAAGTTCCTCGGTCTCGGCCTGGCGCCGACTACGCTACAGGCGGGGCTCCTGAGCGAGATCGTCGATGTCGCCAGGAAATACGCCTACCGCGTCGACCGCTCGCGCGTCCCGGCCGTTTCCGCCTGGACCAAGGATATTGCGACGACGGTCAATCACGATCCCGAAGGCAAGCGATTGAAGTCCGTCTCATGATGTTCGGGAGCGAACAGCTGCTGGGGGTGCGGCCGCGCAGCAGATCACGGGCGCGGCAAGCCTTCGTCACGCTCGTCACCAACGCCGACTATGCCATGGGCGCATTGGCACTGGCGCACTCGATTGCGCGCACAGGCACCAGGGCGGATATCGTCGTACTGCACACCGCCGGCGTTGATGAAAGCGACCTGGTGCCGTTGGAAGAACTCGGCTGCCGGCTGGTGGATGTGGACCACCTGCCGCTTTCCGACGAATTCAACGAGCGCCACGCACGCGGTAATCTCCACGCCAATGCGCCCTTCACCAAGGGCCGCAAGCCGTCCTTCCATTCGCCGCTCGACAATTTCTGCAAGCTGCGGCTCTGGCAGCTCATCGACTACGACACCTGCGTCTTCATCGATGCGGATGCGCTGGTATTGAAGAATGTCGACAAGCTCTTCGACTATCCTGAATTCTCCGCCGCACCCAATGTCTATGAAAGTCTTGCCGATTTTCATCGGATGAACTCCGGCGTCTTTGTTGCCAAGCCTTCGCTCGCGACCTTTAAGGACATGCTGACGCTGCTGGACAGTCCCGGTGTTTTCTGGCGGCGTACCGACCAGACCTTTCTCGAGACGTTCTTCCCGGACTGGCATGGTCTGCCGGTCTTCATGAACATGCTGCAATATGTGTGGTTCACCATGCCCGCGCTTTGGGACTGGAGCAGCATTTCGATCCTGCACTACCAATATGAGAAGCCTTGGGAGGAAAAACATCCGAAGGCCGACAAACTGAAACCGCTGATCGATCTGTGGCATGATTTCCATGCCGGGCGCGACGTGCCCGACGTCTCCGCCTTCGCCAATCCGGAAGAGGCCGTATGAAAGTCCTGGTATCAGGCGGAACAGGTCTCGTCGGCCGCTACATCGTCGAGGAACTGCTTTCCGCCGGATACCAGGTCGCCGTCGGCAGCCGCAGCCCACCGCAACCCGGTCTCTTTGCACAGCCCGTCACCTTCGTGCCGCTGAGCCTCGATCCCTCCGAAAATCAAAGCGATGCTTTCGACGACGCCTATTTCTTCGTTCATGCGGCTTTCAGCCATGTCCCTGGCAAATATCGCGGCGGCGAGGGTGAGGATGCCGAAGGTTTTCGCCGGCTCAATCTGGATGGCACCGTCAAACTGTTTGAGACGGCAAAGCAGGCCGGCATCCGCCGCTGCATCTTTCTGTCGTCACGCGCCGTCTATGGCGGCCGGCCGACCGGCGAGGTGCTGACGGAGACAAGCAAACCGGCGCCGAAGACGCTGTACGGCGAAGTGAAGCGCGACGCCGAGCATGCACTCTTCTCCCTCTCCGTTGCCGGCTTTGCGACAGCAAGCCTCAGAGCCACCGGCGTCTATGGCGACCTTCGTCCGAACAAATGGGACGAAATTTTCGCCGATTATCTCGCCGGAAAGCCCGTTGCCTCGCGCGCCGGAACCGAAGTCCATGGCCGAGACCTCGGCCGCGCCGTGCGCCTGCTTCTGGAAACCGAGACGAGCCGCATCGACGGCCGGGCGTTCAATCTCTCCGATGTCCTGACCGACACGCATGAGATTCTCGGGTATCTGCAAAGAGCAACCGGCTGTCCGCACGCCCTGCCCTCTCCGGCCCCGCACAGCGGCGTCGGCGAGATGGACACATCGAAAATCCGCGCACTCGGCTGGCGCGGCGGCGGGATCGAAGCACTGAAAGAAACTATCGAGAGCTTGGCGAAAACCGCGACGCAACAGCATCCGTCTTTCAACGCCTTGGGCTTATGAAAGCAGCACGCTGAAGGCCAGCGTACAGCTCTGTAAATTATCTATAAAAATAAAACAACAATAGAACGCGACGGCGATCGGCAAAAGCTCTTGCCATCCGATCGTGACTATCGCTCAATTCCGGTGATATTATTGCATATTTGGAGCAAAATAACCGTTTTTTTGCCTCTCGCAGATGCCCAGCGAAACAGCAGAGCACCTCCGAACTCCAGCGTCCAGCACGCCGGTTTCCCCGTCGATATAGATTTTGCGTGATCCGCTATTGCCATCGTGGCAATTTTGTAGATTATTTTAGCGATAGAATCGCAATATTATCTATAATTTGACATTGAGGAGCGACAGCATGACTCATCCCACCGCCAGCCCCGTCGAGAGCCGGCTTACATCTCCCGTGCGAACCGCGCTGACAATCATTGCCGGCGCGGCGCTGATGACGATTGCCGCCAAGACGCAGATTCCGTTCTGGCCTGTGCCGATGACCCTGCATACGCTCGCCGTCATGGCATTCGCGATCGCCTTTGGGCCGCGCATCGCCGTCTCGATTTTCCTGACCTATCTCGCAGCCGGCGCCGCGGGGCTGCCCGTCTTCTCCGGCTCGCCGGAGCGCGGCATCGGGCTTGCCTATATGGTCGGACCAACAGGCGGCTATCTCGCCGGTTATCTTGCCGCCTCCTGGCTGGTCGGTACATTGGCGCTTGGCAAAGGCACCTTCGGACGGGTGAGCGCGATGCTCATCGGTCTCGTGACTGTCTATGCACTCGGCGCGGCATGGCTCGCGGCCTATGTGCCACTCGATCGCCTGCTGAGCGTCGGCGTCGTACCGTTCCTACTCGGCGACCTCATGAAAATCGGCCTCGTTGCAGTAGGTGCAGCGATATTGTCGACCACGCTCGCTCAGCTTCAGGGGAAACGCCCATGATGGCGGCGGATGGTACGATCCGGCATGACTGGGCCATCGACGAAATCGTCGCCCTGCACAATCTGCCTTTGCTGGAGCTTGTCGGGCGGGCCAATGCCGTGCACCGCATGCATCACGACCCAAACAAGGTTCAGAAGGCCAGCCTGCTGTCCATCAAGACTGGCGGCTGCCCGGAAAATTGCGCCTATTGCCCGCAATCGGCGCATCATCGCGAGGTGGATCTGACCCGGGACAGGCTGATGGATCCTGAAAGCGTGGTGGCGATGGCGGCGACCGCCAGAGCGGCCGGAGCGGAGCGCTTCTGCATGGGTGCTGCCTGGCGCCAGGTCCGCGACGGCCGCGAGTTCGATGCCGTCATCGAGATGGTCAAGGGCGTCCGCGCACTCGGCATGGAGGCTTGCGTCACGCTCGGGATGCTGAAGCCGCATCAGGCCGAACCCTCACACACGATGCGAAGCAGGGCCGCCAAGGCCAGATGCAGATCGGAAGAGCGTCGTGTAGGGAAAGAGTGTAGATCTCGGTGGTCGCCGTATCATTAAAAAAAA
>NZ_AJVM01000090.1:0-44535 GCF_000281735.1 Rhizobium sp. AP16
GGCGGGCTTTGCCCGCCGCTCACCACCCATTCCCCCACACCATAATCACTCGACAAGGAACAGGATCATGAGCAAGCAAGTTATCGTCATCACCGGCGCATCGAGCGGCTTCGGCGCCTTGACCGCCCGCGCTCTCGCCAAAGCCGGCCACACCGTCTATGCCGGTATGCGCCAAACCGAAGGCCGCAACGCGTCGCAAGTCGCCGAAGCCGTCGCCTTTGCCAAGGAAAATGGCGTCGACCTGAAAGTTGTCGAACTCGATGTCGCCTCGGACGCTTCCGTCGACGCTGGTATTGCCAAGGTCATCGCGCAGGAAGGCCGTATCGACACGATCATCCACAATGCCGGCCACATGTCCTTCGGCCCGGCCGAGGCCTTCACGCCGGAACAGTTCGCCGAGCTCTACGATATCAATGTGCTCAGCACCCAGCGCGTCAACCGTGCAGCACTTCCGCATCTGCGCCAGCAGGGCAAAGGCCTTGTCGTCTGGGTGTCTTCGTCCAGCACCCGCGGCGGCACGCCACCCTACCTCTCGCCCTATTTTGCCGCCAAGGCCGCCATGGATTCGCTCGCCGTCTCCTACGCATCCGAGCTGACACGCTGGGGCATTGAGACCGCCATCATTGTGCCCGGCGCCTTCACCAGGGGTACCAACCATTTCGCTCATTCGGGCTCGCCCGCTGACAAGGCTCGCGCTGCCGAATATGACGATGGTCCCTATGCCGGCGTTCCAGACCAGGCCTTGAAGGGGCTGGCCTCGCTCGAGCCTGCCGACGCGGATGCTGCTTCTGTTGCCGTCGCTATTGTTGATGTCGTCAACATGCCTTTCGGCACACGTCCCTTCCGCATCCATATCGATCCGTCCGAGGATGGCGCGGAAATCGTCAATGGTGTCGCCGATCGCGTCCGCGCTGAACTCTTTCGTCGAATCGGCCTGGAGGATCTGCTGAAGCCGCATGTAAAGGGCTGAGGCTTCGCCGATACTCTTCCAGCGTGTCAAATCGCCGCTTCTGTGCCACAGGAGCGGCGATCACTTCCGTCCGTCGGGACTATTTTGTGTTGCTTGGCATTCCAAGCCTATAAGTTTCGTATTAAAGCGAATCCTTTAGAGGGTCGGGAGATATCCATGGACGCGAAGGACATTGGCGAAATCGCCAGCTGGCTCATGCAGGCCGGCCTCAAGGGCATGGGAGAAGCCGATATCCTGACGGGCTTCTGCGAGGCCTGCCGCCAGCATGGTCTCAATCTCGATCGCGCCATGGCGCTGATGGACACCCTGCATCCGGTCTACGAAGGCCGTGCCTTCCGCTGGGATGGCAGCCAGGCGATCGAGCGCGAGTTCGAATATGGCCCGTCGCATCAGGGGATCGCCGCCGAGAACTGGCAGCGCACCTCCTTCCATCACATGTTGACGACAGACACGGATGAGGTGCGCCGACGGATCGGTTTTGGCGATCCAATCGATTTCTACGGTCTCGATACGCTGCATGCCGATGGTCACACCGACTACATCGCCATGGTGCACCGCTTTGAAGAGGGCGGCACGATTGGCGAGATGGATTGTTTCTATTCCAACTTCGCCACCGCCGCCGCCATGGGTTTCTGCGACGAGGACCTGCGCGTGCTGCGCAAGCTGACGCCGGCGCTCGCCTTGGCGATCAAATGCACCGGCACCAGCCGCATCGCCCGCACCATTGCCGAGGTCTATCTGGGTGAGGATGCCGCCCGGCATGTGCTCGAGGGCAAGATCACGCGCGGCAAGGCCGAGCGCATCTCGGCGGCGCTGTGGTTTTCCGACCTTGCCAACTACACCCGCATCTCGGACACGGCCGAGCCGGATGAAATCATCCCGATGCTGAATGCCTATGCCGATGCGGTGATTTCCTCGATCCACGAAGCTGGCGGCAATGTGCTGAAGTTGATCGGTGACGGTACACTGGCGATCTTCAAGGCCAGGGACGCCGCTGATGCCTGCGCGGCTGCGTTGATGGCGGAATCGCTGCTGCGCCAGCGGTTGCGTGACCTCAATTCTCAGCGGCAGATCGAGGGCAGACCGGTGACGGAAGTCTATCTCGGCCTGCATATCGGCGATGTCTTCTACGGCAATATCGGCAGCATGGATCGCCTGGACTTCACCGTCATCGGCCCTGCCGTCAACGAGGTCAGCCGCATCGCTTCCATGTGCCGTTCGGCTGACCGCAATATCCTGATGTCGTCGAATTTCGTCGAGACCCTGGCGGCGGATCAGAGCAACGATCTGGTCTCGGTCGGCCGTTATGCGCTGCGCGGCGTTAACCGGCCGCAGGAACTGTTCACGCTGCTGTCATCGGCTGCGTGAGGGGGCGTGACGGCTTTCAGCGCTGTTCTGCGGCAAACATCGGCACGTCTTTGTGCGATGGAAAACCGTAGCCGTTGATCATCACCAGGTCGATCTCGTTGGCGCGGGCGGCGATGCCTTCCGCGAGAAGAGCATTGCCTTTATCGGCTGCGGCGCTGATGTGTTCCCGGTATCAGGATCATAGGTTTCGGGCGTCGAGTATCGATTGCGTTTACGGTCGAAGTCGACACCGTACGCATTTTGCGTGTGCTTTATGGTGGGCAAATTTTCCTGAAGACTGATCGCTGTAGTCGCCCCATAAAGATCGGAGAAGATCAGCTTGGGATGCTGTGAGTGGCTTGCCTTACGCGCTCCGAGATCTCTTTGATCGTTTTCTCGTCGCCGGTGATGGAAAGTCCAGCGTAAGTTTCTGCCTCAATGGTTATTTCTTGCCCAGCCAGTTGCAGCAGAACTGTCTCGATTTCTTGCGAGCCAGCGACTGCCCAGTTCCGACTTGTGATGGACGCTCCGAGTTGACGCACAACGTCCATGACGGTGTCTCGAAGTTTCTGATCGTATTCCTGACCCAGAATCACTGTCTTTGTCATCGAGTTGGCCCAGCTAGTACGACTTCGTCCTTCAGATCGCATGCTTTCTGATATTGTGCAGCACCTTATGCAGCGTCGCGATGAAGGCACGGTATTCGGCCTCTTCCACGCCGTCGAACATCTGCAGGAACAGATCGTATAGGGTCGGCCAGACCTTTTCAAAGGCGGCGCGGCCGTCTTCAGTGATGGAGACGTCGCGCACGCGCATGTCCTCGGCGCGGGGTTGGCGGCGGATGAAGCCCTGTTGCTCGAGCGAGTCCAGGGTTCGGCTCATGGTCGATTGCTCGGTAACGGCGAAGACGGAGAGCTCGTTGATGGTGACCGAGGAGGAGACACTGAGGATGGCGAGCGCGCGCATCTTCGTGGTCGTCATGTCGTATTCGCGCAGCTCCTCCGACATGTTGTTGTTCCAGCGGGCTATCAGCCGGTTCATCAGATAGGGAGCGAAGTGGTTGAGCCCAATTTCGCCCATGGTCGGGCGTTTCTCGGAGCCATTATGGTTATGCCGCAAAACGGCGCCTGAAAACCGTTCCTCCATGAACGATATCTCCTCGTGGGATCTTGCTATTTCAGTGATGACGCGAGCAAGAATCTGAGTCTCCGCCAAGACCCGGACCCGTCGCAGGCACCTTTGAGCATAGAGCTGCTACATGGGGGCGGTGGTTAACAGAGGAGGTGAAGGGGCGCCAGAGGAAAAGCCGGCCTAGCCTGCCGTCGTCATTGCCGCTCGGGATGTTCATGCTGGGGAAATGCTGGCGAAGTGACGGCCTCCGGGCTTAACCGCTAAACCTTTGACATTTCAAATATTGCTCCGCAGACCCTTCCTATATGAGATAGCAACATCGCGATCAGAGCTGAAATCATGGCAGAATCCGAGAGCGGAACCGTCGATCTGGAAGTCATCGTCCAGGGAGCCCAGGAGGGCAACAAGAAGGAGCTGCGGCTCTGGTTGCGGATGCTATCGACCACAAAGCTGATATCCCAGGAAATCCGCCGCCGTCTGCGCAATGAGTTCGGCGCAACGCTACCGCAGTTCGACCTGATGGCGCAGCTTTATCGCGAGCACGACGGTTTGCGGCTCGGTGAGCTTTCCAAGCGCACGATGGTCACCAACGGCAATGTAACGGGTCTGGTGGAGCGGCTGGAAACCGACTGTCTGGTGTTGCGCGTGACGCCGGACGGCGACCGTCGCCAAGCTGACGAAGAAGGGCGACGAGATTTTCACCACCATGGCAGCGGCCCATGAGGGCTGGCTGCGCGAACTGATGGCCGATGTCGAGCCCACCATCATCGCCGGGCTCTGGAAGGATATCGGCGAGGTAAAATCGTCGGTCAACAATCGCCTTTCGGGCGCCGCCTTCGATTGATTGCCGGCCCTATCGCGCCTGTTCTCTCTTGAATCTCTTTTCGAACACCATCAAGGCGTCGGCCAGGATTGAGGCGGGGAGGCATTGCGGTGGCGGAGTTGTTCGGGCGCCGCCACCGCTCACACGCGGCTTATCTTTGCCGCGCCATGACCTCGGTATGAACCTTTTCGAAGCGGGCGATCTCTTCGAGCTTACCGTAGTGTACCAGAGAAAAGCGGATTGCGCTTGTTTCCATTGAAAGGCTGAGACGCTTTATCAGGCGCGGGGTGAACATATGGCCGTCGCGCAGCCCGATGCCGGCCTCGCCCATCTCGGCGGAATGCTCTCCTGGATGGTCATTCGCGATGACACCGGTTCCAGGGCCATGTGCACGCTCGTTTCCCTCACGCTTGGGCGATTCCAGTCATGCCGGATATCGTAAAGCGAAGGGCAGTCGTGTCAAACCTCTTCGGTTTCCCAAGCCGCCTGATCGGCGCCGGGCTCCTCTTCACCCTTGGCGACCTTTGTCTGGCGAAGGCCGATGCCGACACCGATAAGGGCAAGTGCGCCGCCGATGGCGTGATAGGCATGTAGCTGTTCGCCGAGGACGGCCCAGGCAAGGGCCGCGACGACGATCGGCAGGAGATTGATGAGCAGGGAAGTTCGCGCTGCGCCCAGCTTCTGGATGCCGATCATCCAGCAAAGAGGCGCCACCAGCGATGTTGGAATGGCCGCATAGAGGATCAGCGGCAGGTTGGCTGACGTGATGGGCGAGATATCGCCCATCAGGAAGACCGGGATCAGCAGGATGGTCGAAAAGCCGATCTGCCAGAAAAGCTGCTGCCACATGGGAAGCGGCATCGCCCAGCGCTTCAGCATCACACCATAGAGCGAGTTTGAGAGTACGGCGACGATCATCAAGCCGTCACCGATATGGAAGCCGCCGCTCAGCAGGGTTGCGGGATCGCCGTGCGAGGTGAGGTAGATCAGGCCGATCAGGGAGATGACCCCACCGGCAAGTGTGGTCGCCGTCAGTCTTTCACCGGTCAACACTCCGGCCAGCAATGTCGACAGCAGCGGCATCAGTGCCACGATCACACCCATATTGACCGCCGAGGTGGTCTTGGCCGCCTCATAGGCAAGGCTCTGGTAGATCACCATGCCGAGCGCCCCGAGGGTGGCGATCTTCAGCCAGTATTGGCTGAGAAGCGCGCGATTCCGCCACGCGGCCGGGCCGACGAAGGGCAGCAGGATGAGAAAGGCCAGCAGCCAGCGATAAAAGGAGATCGAGCCGGGCGAAATGACGCCGGCGGCGGCCTTAGTGACGACGGTGTTGCCGGACCAGATGAGGACGGTGAGCAGGGGTGCCAGCGCCGCGCTCGTCATGATGGCGGCGGTGTCGTTGGCGGAAGGGGTCGGGTTGGTGCTCATGGCGTCCTCCTGTCGGATGGTCGGCCGGGTCGGGGTTGTGTTGATGTTGCTTTTACTGGCTGTCCGATATCTGGTATATAGCGAGTTTCAGACACAGGTAGCGGATTGCGGACATGTCGGAGCAGGGGATGGCGGCGCGCGAACCACGCATTGAGGGGGATCCGCCGCGTCCGGTTTCCTTCCGCACGGAGCATTACAAGGGCGGCACGGTCTTCCCGGCCAAAAGCCAGCCATGGGGCGAACTCAACTATGCCCTTGCGGGCGTCGCCGAGTTCGTCATCGAAGGCGTGCGCTATCTGTCTCCACCCCATTACGCCATCTGGCTGCCGCCCGACACGATGCATGGCGCATGGAACCAGCATGACCTGCATTATGTCACAGTCTATGTCGAGCGCGCACTCTGCGCCGACCTGCCGGCCGAGCCTTCGACGCTCAGCATCAGCCCATTGTTGAAGGCGATCCTGGCGGACTTCGCCGCCCGCGATATTTCGCTTCCCGAAACGGAGGATGATTTGCGGCTGGCGCAAGTCCTGGTCGATCAAATCCGGCTTGCCCCGCGCAGAGAAAGCTATCTGCCGCTGTCCGACGACCCGTTGCTGGAGCCTGTGCTCAGGGCGTTGCAGGCCAATCCCGGCGATCGCCATTCGCTGGCGGAATGGGCGCGCCGCATGGGAACGACCGAGCGAACGCTGTCCCGCCGCTGCAACGATG
This sequence comes from Rhizobium sp. AP16, assembly GCF_000281735.1. Classification (NCBI taxonomy): domain Bacteria; kingdom Pseudomonadati; phylum Pseudomonadota; class Alphaproteobacteria; order Hyphomicrobiales; family Rhizobiaceae; genus Rhizobium; species Rhizobium sp. AP16. The sequence continues at coordinate 6,414 of NZ_AJVM01000090.1, forward strand.
ACCTTGGTCTTTCTTTCAACGAGTGGCGTCAGCGGCTGAAGCTGGTCAAGGCGCTGGCGCTGATCGAGGCCGGCGAACCGGTGCGGCGGATCGCGACGCAGCTCGGCTATGGCAGCGCCTCTGCCTTCATCGCCATGTTTCGCCGGCTGACGGGGACGAGCCCGACGCGGCTGGGGTGAAGCCCTCACGGATCGATCAGCAGCACCTCGAGTTTGCGCAACTGTTCGGGATCGGCCATCGCATCAATGCCGATGATCCTGCCATCATCGGCCATTGTGATGCGAAGCGCGATGCGCAACTGCCCGCCGAGGATGACGACGGCGCCGACGGCACCATTGATGACGGCAAGCCGGGCGCCCTGGGCGCGGCCGCGGAAGGTTTCGGCAACGGCGGAGTTGCCGCGGATTTCGGCAAGCGCGCCCATCCGCGTCGCGACCGCATCGGCGCGGAAGATGACGTCGGGATCGAGAGCCATGAGAAGGGCAGTCATGTCGCCGTTGCGCGATGCCGTGAAGAAGGCATCGACCAGATGGCGCTGACGGCTGAGGTCTGCCTCCGCGGCAACCGGTACTCCCTCCACCCGCCGGCGGGCGCGGCTGGCGAGCTGGCGCGTGGCGATGGTACTGCGCCCGACGATCGGGGCGATGTCATCGAAGGCCATGTCGAACATATCGTGCAGCACGAAGGCCAGCCGTTCAGCCGGCGTCAGCTTTTCCAGCACCACCAGCAGCGCGAGGCCGACTGAGTCGGCGAGCAACGCATCCTGCTCCGGATCCGTGCCGTTTCCTGCCTCATGGCTGACGACCGGTTCGGGGACGCGGATGGTCAGCGGCTCCTCGCGCCGAGATTTGCGGCTGCGCAGCCAGTCGAGGCAGATGCGGGCGGTAACCGTCGTCAGCCAGCCGCCGAGATTGTCGATCTCTGACGTGTCGGCGCGGTTGAGCCGCAGCCATGCCTCTTGCACTGCATCCTCCGCCTCCGTCCGTGAGCCCAGCATGCGATAGGCAACGGCGCGTAAATGCGGCCGGTTGGCCTCGAATTTTTCCGCCTGCCACTTTTTTTCGTCCATCGGTCACATTCCCTCATCCTGTTCCGTCATGCCCGTGACGAACGAGGTCCGGCTGGTGTGACAATGGATCGGCACGGGAGCGACATCGTCAAGACCAAAACATCCAAGGAGAGAATGATGCAAGCTCGTATGAAGAACCCCGCTGTTATCCTGCCGGAAACCCTGCAGGCACTGCTAGCGCTCAGCGCCTCGCTGAGGGATCGCGGCCTGTCCGAAAACACAATGGACCTCGTGCATCTGCGCGTCAGCCAGATCAACGGCTGCAGCGTCTGCACCGACATGGGGTTCCGCAAGCTGCAGAAGGACGGGGAAACGATCGAGCGTATCGTCGGCGTTTCCGCCTGGCGCGAGATGCCCTATTTCACCGAGGCTGAACGGGCGGCCCTTGCGCTTGGCGAAGCGACAACCCGGCTTGCCGACCGGCCGGAGGCCGTGAGCGACGAAATCTGGAACGAGGCCGCCCGGCACTACGACGAGACCGCACTGTCCGCGCTGATTGTCTCTATCGCGGTCGACAACGTCTGGAACAGGCTGAACGCGACAGTTCGGCAGCAGGCAGGAGCATCCTGGAGCTGACCCGGATCGTGTCGAGAACCAACCGTCTCCCGATAGGGAGGCGGTTGGTTCACATGTCAGGCTTCGCTTACTTTCGACGTCACCAGCAGCTTTGCCAGCCAGTCGACGAAAACGCGCACCTTGTTGCTCAGGTGTCGGTTCGGGGGATAGACGATGTGCAGCGGTATGGGGCTGCGGGTCCAGCCGGGGAGGACCGGGATGAGGTCGCCCCTGGCGAGCTCGTCGCGAATCATGAACGCAGGGGCCTGGGCGATGCCGAGGCCGGCCATCGCGGCGTTGACGTAGCTGCGGCTGTCGTTGACCGAGAGGATGTAGCGCGGGCTGATTTCCAGCGATTCATTGCCGCGCTGAAATTCGAACGGGATGACCCGCCCGGTTTGCGCGCGAAAATAGCTGACGGCATAGTGCGTGCTCTCCAGTTCGTCCGGTCGTTCGGGCAGGCCGAATTTCTCGATATAGAGGGGAGCGGCACAGGTGATGAGAGATATCTCGCCCACCCGCCGGGCAATCAGCGACTGGTCGCTCGGCATGCCGGCGCGCAGCGCGCAGTCGACATTCTCCGCGAGATAATCCACGAGCCGGTCGCCGACCCCGAGATCGATATGGATGTCCGGGTAGCGTTGGTAGAAATCGCAAAGCGCCGGCATGATGATCTTTTCGGCGAAGGCGCCGGCCATTTCGACACGCAGGCGGCCGCTCGGCAGGCTCTGCGAATTGCTGATGCTGCCGTCGAGTTCATCGATCTCGGAGAGGATCTGGATAGCACGTTCGTAATAGAGCGCGCCGTCGGTCGTTACCATGACGCGCCGGGTCGTGCGGTTCAGAAGCTTGGCGTGCAGATGCGCCTCGAGCGACTGGATGAGCGTGGTCACCGTCGCCTTCGGCATGGAGAGGGTTGCGGCGGCGCGGGTGAAATTGCCCGTTTCCACCACGCGTGCAAATGCCCGCATTGCTGATAGCTGGTCCATTTCAGGGTGCCCTTCGACCACAGAGAAAGCGGTCGATTGTTTGTTATTCGTGAATAGTCTAGTCGAATATAGGCCACTTATTCTCAGAACGGAATAACAATATGTTGTCTTCATGATTGTTGCAATGCGGCACGGGGCGCTAGAAGCCGCATTATCCTGAACATGGTCGCCAAGCCTGTGAAATGGCTTTAGGAAAGGGGCATGTTCGACAGAATAGACAAGGATATGGGTTCATGAGCGCGCCGTGGAAAGATGTTGTGCTGGAAAACGTGCCTACGGGACCGGTCGCAGCGCGGATCTATAACGGCGAGGGTCTCAAGAAGGCAGCACCCATCGTGCTTTATCTGCATGGTGGCGCCTTTCTCGATACCGAGCATGCAACCGTCCGGCCCGTCGCCGCCAGTCTTGCGGAGGCCGGTGTGATTGTGGTTGCCGCCGACTATACCAGCGGCAATCAGAATGCCTTCCCGCAGGTGCTGGAATGCGCCTACGGGATTTTCGCCTACCTCAGCAACAAGCGAAACATGCTTGAGCTGGGCGGAGCGAAAAAGTCGCTGCTGTTTGTGGCCGGTGAGGAATCGGGTGGCAATGTCGCAGCGGGTGTTGCTTTAAAGGCGCGCGATCAGATGCCCGGTTCGCTGGACGGACAGGTGTTGATATCGCCGCTTCTTGATCCCTTCATGGGATCGAAATCTTTCCTCCAGGCGGAGGAAAGCGGCATGCGCGAGCGCTGGACGGAAGGCTGGAATCGCTACCTGGGTTTCCTAGGTGGTGTCTGTCATCCCTATGCGGCGCCTCGATACTGTTCGCGGCTTTCGGGCCTCGCGCCGGCATTGGTGCTCACGGCCGAGGACGACCCGCTCCGCGACGAGAGCATGGAATATGGCCGCCGCCTCAAGGAGGCAGGCGTCCGTGTTCGCCAGCACGTCCTCCCCGCCGGGACAGGCTGGCCCACCCTCTACGGCGGGCAGTCGAAGGACAAGCCGTCGTGGCAGCAGGATGTCTGCTGTTCCTTCAAGGGTTTTGTCGAAGACGTGCAGGCTTGATCGATCAGAGCATGCCACTTTCGAGTGGAGCCGCCATAAGCGGATAGAATGCTCTGGGCGCAGAAATGAGAGCGACCGCGGGCGTTCGTTTGAACCTGCGATGCCTGGAGCCTGACGATAGCGAGTCGATAGGAATTTTCGGTCCCGTGTCCCAAGCCGGGACCACAAGGAGAGACTAACATGACGTCCAACGGTAAGCGCTGGGCCCTGTGGGGCGCCGGCATGGGTGTTGCTGCGACTGTTGCAGGGGCTACCTTCTATCTGGATCTGCCGCGCGGCGCGCAAGCGACGGAGAAAGCGGCGGCAATGCCGGCGATCCCAGTCACCGTCGCGGCCGTGCAGGCGCGCGATATCACCGCCTGGCAGGAATTTTCCGGCCGGCTCGAAGCCATCGACCGGGTAGAGGTCCGCCCCCGTGTGGCCGGCGCCATCCAGTCGGTGCAGTTCCGTGAAGGCGCTCTGGTCAAGCAGGGGGACCTGCTGGTGACGATCGATCCGGCGCCTTTCCAGGCGGCCGTCGCCCAGGCGCAGGCACAAGTCGGCGCGGCAAAGGCCAAGCTCGATCTCGCCAAGGTCGAAGTCGACCGCGGCCAGAAGCTCTTCGACAACAAGACGATCTCGCAGAGCGACATGGATACGCGCTCCAGCAACTATGCGGAAGCGGAAGCCAATCTGAAGGCTGCCCAGGCATCGCTCCAGACGGCGCAGTTGAACCTTGATTATACCGAGGTTCACGCTCCGATCGCCGGCCGTGTCGGCAAGATCGCTATTACGGTCGGCAACCTTGTCGCCGGCGGTTCGGCTTCGCCGGCGCTGACGACGCTGGTCTCGGTCAATCCGATCTATGCCAGCTTCAATGCGAGCGAACAGACCGTCACTCAGGCGCTGGCTGAGCTTCCGGTCACCGATGGCGCAGCACCCCCGGTCGAGCAGATACCCGTGCAAATCGGCACCACCAGTGACAACGGCACGCCGATCAACGGCAAGCTGCAACTGATCGACAATGAAGTCGATGCGGCAAGCGGCACCGTTACCGTGCGCGCCGTCTTCGATAATCCGGGCGGACGTCTCATCCCCGGCCAGTTCGTGCGCGTCCGTATGGGTCAGCCGAAGGCCGAGAGCAAGCTGGTGATCAGCGAGCGGGCGATCGGCACCGACCAGGACAAGAAGTTCGTCTTCGTGGTCGATGGCGACAACAAGGTGGTCTATCGCCAGATCAGCCTTGGCGACACTGCCGATGGCCAGCGCATCGTCGAATCCGGCCTCAACGCCGGCGATCGTGTCATCGTCAACGGCCTGCAGCGGGTTCGCCCGGGCGCCGTGGTCGATCCGAAGCTGGAAGAAAAAGTCGCGGCCGCTCAGTAATCGACATTGCCGGGAGGCAACTCTCCCGGCGGTCGTCCCAATGCTCTGATTTTGGAATGCTCGTGGCGCATATCGCGGACGGGCCTGGACTCCGTGTCCTCTTACATTCACCCCTGGAGAGGGTTCTGCCATGAACATCTCAAGATTTTTCGTCGACCGTCCGGTGTTTGCCGGAGTGCTATCGGTCCTCATCGTGGTCGCCGGCCTGATCGGTCTTCGGCTGCTGCCGATTTCCGAGTATCCGGAAGTCGTGCCGCCCTCGATCGTCGTCACCGCGCAATATCCCGGCGCCAACCCCAAGGTTATCGCCGAAACCGTGGCGACGCCGATCGAAGAGCAGATCAACGGCGTCGAAGGCATGCTCTATATGAACAGCCAGGCCACATCCGATGGTCTGATGACGCTGACGGTCACCTTCAAACTCGGCACCGATCCGGACAAGGCGCAGCAGCTGGTGCAGAACCGCGTTTCGCAGGCCGAGCCGCGCCTGCCGCAGAACGTGCGCGATCTCGGCATCACCACGGTCAAGAGTTCGCCTGACCTGATGATGGTGGTCAACCTCATCTCGCCGGACAACCGCTACGACATCACCTATCTGCGCAATTACGCGACCTTGAACATCAAGGACCGGCTCGCCCGCATCGAGGGTGTCGGCCAGGTTCGCGTGTTCGGATCGGGCGATTATTCCATGCGCGTCTGGGTCGATCCGCAGAAATCCGCGGAACGCGGCCTTGCCGCAAGCGACATCGCAAATGCCATTCGTGCACAGAATATCCAGGCTGCCGCTGGCATCATCGGCCAATCACCAAGCGTTCCCGGCATTGATGTGCAGCTCAACGTCAACGCGCAAGGCCGCCTGACGACGCCGGAGGAGTTCGGCAATATCATCGTCAAGAGCGGCAGCAACGGTGAGATCACGCGCCTGCGCGATGTCGCGCGTATCGAGCTCGGTGCCGCCGACTATTCGTTGCGTTCACTGCTCGACGGCAAGCCGGCCGTGGCTGTTCCGGTCTTCCAGGCTCCAGGCTCCAACGCCATCACCATCTCGGACGATGTCGTCAAGACAATGAACGAGTTGCAGGCGGCGATGCCCGACGGCGTGAAGTACGAGATCGTCTACGACACCACGCAGTTCGTGCGCTCGTCGATCGACAAGGTTGTGCATACGCTGCTGGAAGCGATCGCGCTGGTCGTCATCGTCGTCATCCTGTTCCTGCAGACATGGCGTGCCTCTATCATCCCGCTGATCGCCGTTCCTGTCTCAATCATCGGCACTTTTGCCGTGATGTATGTCTTCGGCTTCTCGATCAATGCGCTAAGCCTCTTCGGCCTAGTGTTGGCAATCGGTATCGTCGTGGACGATGCCATCGTGGTCGTCGAAAACGTCGAGCGTAATATCGAAAACGGCCTCAGTCCGCGCGATGCGACCTATCGCGCCATGAAGGAAGTGTCCGGCCCGATCATCGCGATCGCGCTGGTGCTGGTCGCCGTCTTCGTGCCGCTCGCCTTCATCTCCGGCCTGTCGGGCGAATTCTATCGTCAGTTCGCCTTGACGATCGCGATTTCGACGGTCATTTCCGCCTTCAACTCGTTGACGCTGTCTCCGGCTCTGGCGGCCCTTCTCCTGAAGGACCATCATGCGCCGAAGGATATGCTGACGCGGGTGATGGACGCGGTGTTTGGCTGGTTCTTCCGCGGCTTCAACAAGGTGTTCAACCGCGGCTCCCATGCTTACGGCAAGGGCGTCGGCGGCATCCTGTCGCTGAAGAGCCTGGTCATGGTGGTCTATCTTGCGCTGATCGGCGCGACCTACTTCCTGTTCCAGACCGTACCAGGCGGTTTCGTGCCGCAGCAGGACAAGCAATACCTGATCGGCTTCGCGCAGCTACCTGATGGCGCGACCCTCGACCGCACGGATGACGTCATCCAGCGGATGAGCAAGATCGCCCTGGAGCAGCCGGGCGTCGAACATGCCATCGCTTTCCCTGGCCTGTCGATCAACGGCTTCACCAACTCTTCCAACGCCGGCATCGTCTTCGTGACCCTGAAGGCTTTCGAGGAGCGCACGACGCCGGACCTTTCGGGCGGCGCCATCGCCATGCAGCTGAACCAGAAGTTCGGGGCGATCCAGGATGCCTTCATCGCCATGTTCCCGCCACCGCCCGTCCAGGGTCTCGGCACGACCGGCGGCTTCAAGCTGCAGATCGAGGACCGTGCCGGTCTTGGTTACCAGGCGCTCGACGAGGCCAACAAGGCGTTCATTGCCAAGGCCTATCAGACGCCGGAACTAGCCGGCATTTTCTCGAGCTACCAGATCAACGTGCCGCAGCTCTTCGCAGATCTCGATCGCGCCAAGGCTGAGCAGCTGGGGGTCTCGGTGACCGACGTCTTTGACACGCTGCAGATCTATCTGGGTTCGCTCTATGTCAACGACTTCAATGCCTTCGGCCGTACCTACAGCGTGCGTGTGCAGGCGGACGCCAAGTTCCGCTCGCATGCAAGCGATATCGGCCAGTTGAAGGTCCGGTCGGCATCGGGCCAGATGATCCCGCTATCGGCGCTCCTGAAGGTCGAGGCCAGCACCGGTCCGGAACGGACGACGCGCTACAACGGCTTCCTCGCCGCCGATATTAACGGTGGCCCGGCTCCGGGCTTCTCGTCCGGGCAGGCCCAGGCCGCCATCGAGCGCATCGCCAACGAAACCCTGCCGAAGGGCATCGGTTACGAATGGACCGATCTGACCTATCAGCAGATCCTGGCCGGCAGTTCAGGCATCCTGATCTTCCCCTTGGCCCTGCTGCTCGTCTACCTCGTGCTGGCCGCCCAGTATGAGAGCGTCACCCTGCCGCTTGCGATCGTCATGATCGTGCCGATGGGCGTGCTCGCTGCCCTGACGGGTGTCTGGCTAACGGGGGGCGACAACAACATCTTCACGCAGATCGGCTTGATGGTGTTGGTGGGCTTGTCGGCGAAGAACGCGATCCTGATCGTGGAATTCGCCCGCGAGCTGGAATTCGAGGGCCGCACGCCGGTCCAGGCCGCCATCGAGTCCAGCCGCCTGCGTCTGCGCCCGATCCTGATGACTTCCATGGCCTTCATCATGGGCGTCGTGCCACTGGTCACCTCGACCGGTGCCGGTGCGGAGATGCGCGCTGCCATGGGTGTCGCGGTGTTCGCCGGCATGATCGGCGTGACCTTCTTCGGCATCTTCATGACGCCGGTGTTCTACGTGCTGATTCGCAGAATGGCGGGCAACCGTCCGCTGAAGCAGCATCACAGCAACGACAATAACCATTCGGCGGAGGTTCTCCCTATCGCCGCCGAATAGGACTGCCGTATCGGGTAGCACCCCCAGTGCCCGATATGACATGGGCGGGGCCGCAAGGTCCCGCCCTTTTCTGTGCTTGCGCCACTTCGATATTTTCCATTTCGGCCAATCTGTTTTTCGAAGATTTTGCCGCTCGTCTGCCAATTTCGTTTGCATGCGGACGCCATGGGTTTATCAAGCACATAGTCATATTGACTGACGTACATCGGGCCGGAGGAGCTGTCCTGATGAGCGTCATTGCGAGGGAGAACGCATGCATATCGCCATGATCGGAGCAGCCGGTATGATCGGCCGAAAACTGACGGCGCGGCTCGTGGCCGATGGCGGCCTCGGTGGCCGTGAGATCACGCGGCTGACGCTGGTCGATGTGATCGAGCCGCCGCAACCGGAAGGGTTCAAAGGCAAGGTCAAGGCGCGCGCCAGGGATCTGTCTGCGCCCGGTGCCGCCGAGAAGATCGTGGCCCGCCGGCCGGATGTGATCTTCCATCTTGCCGCCATCGTTTCGGGCGAGGCGGAGCTGGATTTCGACAAGGGATACCGCATCAATCTCGACGGCACGCGACAGCTTTTCGAAGCGATCCGGGCTGCCAATAGCGAGGATGGATATAGGCCTCGCGTCGTTTTCACCTCGTCCTGCGCCGTCTTCGGCTCACCTTTCCCGACGCCCATTCCGGACGATTTCCATCTGGCGCCGCTCACCAGCTACGGTACGCAGAAGGCGATGAGCGAGCTGCTGCTGGCCGACTATACGCGACGCGGATTTCTCGATGGCATCGGCATTCGCCTGCCGACCATCTGCATCCGTCCAGGCAAGCCGAACCGTGCCGCTTCTGGCTTCTTCTCCGGCATATTGCGCGAGCCGCTCGTCGGCATGGAGGCCATGTTGCCGGTGCCGGAAGAGGTGCGGCATTGGCATGCCTCGCCGCGTTCGGCGGTCGGCTTCCTCATTCACGGTGCGACGGTCGATCTGACGCCGCTTGGCGCGGATCGCAGCCTCTCCATGCCCGGCGTCAGCGCCACGGTCGGCGAGCAGATCGACGCGCTCCGCCGCATCGCCGGCGACAAGGCGGTGAAGCTCATCCGCCGCGAGCCCGACGAGCTGGTGATGCGGATCGTCTCCGGTTGGGCACAGGGCTTTACCGCCAAGCGCGCGAAGAAACTCGGCTTCGTGGCCGAAAAATCCTTTGATGAAATCATTCGTGTTCATATCGAAGACGAATTGGGAGGACAGCTACCATGACCGGTCGGAAGATCGCTTTCCTCGGGACTGGATTGATGGGGGCTCCGATGGCGCGGCGTCTGCTTGGCGCCGGCTTTGCCGTCACCGTCTGGAACCGCGACCGGAACAAGGCGGATGCACTGGCGGCCGACGGAGCGACCGTTGCCGCGACGGCGGCGGATGCGGCCAAGGGCGCATCGGTGCTTTTCACCATGCTGACCAATGGCGGCGCGGTGAGCGAGGTCCTGTTTGGGAGCGGGGTGACGGACGCGCTGGCGCCTGGCGCCGTCGTCATCGACAATAGTTCGATCGCACCGCCGATCGCCCGCGAACATGCGGCGAAACTCGCCGAGCGCGGTTTTCGCCATATCGATGCACCTGTCTCGGGCGGCGTGGTCGGGGCGGCGGCAGGCACGCTGGCGATCATGGCCGGCGGCGACGCCGATGTCATCGATAGCGTCCGCGATGTGCTCGCCCCGCTCGGCCGCGTCACCCATGTCGGACCGAGCGGCACCGGCCAGCTCGCCAAGCTCGGCAACCAGCAGATTGTCGCCGTCACCATCGGCGCGATCGCCGAGGCCATGCTGCTGGTGGAGGCCGGCGGCGGTTCGCGCGAGGCTTTTCGCGCTGCCATTCGCGGCGGCTTTGCCGAAAGCCGGATTCTCGAGCTGCACGGCCAGCGCATGATCGACCGCAATTTCGAACCTGGGGGCACCTCCCGCAATCAACTGAAGGATCTCGATGCGGTTCTGGCCGCTGCTCGAAGCCTGTCGCTTCATTTGCCGCTGACCGAAACCGTCAGGACGGAATTCGCCGAATTCGTCGAAAATGGTGGCGCGGAGAGCGATCACAGCGGCCTGTTGCTGCATCTGGAAGACAAGAATGGCCGAGGAAAGGCTTGAGAAAGACATGAGCGACAACAGCCCATCCAAACGTCGTCTGCGTTCGCAGGACTGGTTCGATAATCCCGATCATATCGACATGACCGCGCTCTATCTCGAGCGCTTCATGAATTACGGCATCACGCCGGAGGAGCTGCGCTCCGGCAAGCCGATCATCGGCATTGCCCAGAGCGGCAGCGACCTGACGCCCTGCAACCGTCACCACATCGATCTTGCCAAGCGCGTCCGCGACGGTATTCGCGATGCCGGCGGCATTCCGATCGAGTTCCCGACCCATCCGATCTTCGAGAATTGCAAGCGCCCGACCGCGGCGCTCGACCGCAATCTCGCCTATCTCGGCCTCGTCGAAGTGCTCTACGGCTATCCGCTCGACGGCGTCGTGCTGACGACCGGCTGCGACAAGACCACGCCGTCGGCGCTGATGGCGGCGTCCACCGTCAATATTCCGGCAATCGTGCTCTCCGGCGGTCCGATGCTGGACGGCTGGCACGACAGCGAACTGGCCGGATCCGGCACGGTGATCTGGCGTTCGCGCCGCAAGCTCGCGGCTGGCGAGATCGACGAAGAGGAATTCATGGAGGCGTCGCTCGCCTCGGCGCCCTCGATCGGTCATTGCAACACCATGGGCACGGCCTCGACCATGAATGCCATGGCGGAAGCGCTCGGCATGTCGCTCACCGGCTGCGCTGCCATCCCCGGCGCCTATCGGGAGCGCGGGCAGATGTCCTATCGCACCGGACGGCGGGCTGTCGAACTGGTGCTTGAGAATATCAAGCCGTCCGACGTGCTGACCCGGCAGGCATTCCTCAATGCCATCCGCGTCAATTCGGCGATCGGCGGCTCGACCAATGCGCAGCCGCATCTGGCGGCCATGGCCAAACATGCCGGCGTCGAGCTTCATCCCGAGGACTGGCAAGTGCATGGCTTCGACATTCCGCTGCTCGCCAACGTGCAGCCGGCGGGCGCCTATCTCGGCGAGCGCTTCCACCGTGCCGGCGGCGTACCGGCCATCATGTGGGAGCTGCTGCAGGTCGGCAAGCTCGACGGCGACTGTCCGACGGTGACCGGCAAGACCGTGGCGGAGAACCTGAAGGGGCGCGAGGCGACGGACCGTGAAGTCATCCTTCCCTTCGCCGCGCCGCTGAAGGAGCGGGCGGGCTTCCTGGTGCTGAAGGGCAATCTCTTTGATTTCGCCATCATGAAAATGAGCGTCGTGTCGGAGGATTTTCGCAGCCGCTATCTGCAGGAACCGGGACGCGAGGGCGTGTTCGAGGGCAGGGCGGTGGTTTTCGACGGCTCGGAAGATTACCACAAGCGCATCAACGATGCGGACCTCGGCATCGACGAGAATACCATTCTCGTTATCCGTGGCGCAGGACCGATCGGCTGGCCGGGGTCGGCCGAAGTCGTCAACATGCAGCCGCCGGATGCGCTGCTGAAGCGCGGCATCCGCAGCCTGCCGACGATTGGAGATGGCCGTCAGTCAGGCACCGCCGACAGTCCGTCGATCCTCAATGCCTCGCCGGAAAGTGCGGCAGGCGGCGGGCTTGCCTGGTTGAGAACCGGCGATACCATCCGGATCGACTTCAATCATGGCCGCTGCGACATGCTGGTGGAGGAGGCCGAGATCGAAAGGCGCAAGGGTGACGGCATTCCCGCCGTCCCGCCGGACGCGACGCCCTGGCAGCGCATCTACCGCCGCTCGGTCACGCAGCTTTCCGACGGTGCGGTGCTCGATGGCGCTGCGGATTTCCGCGATCTTGCGGCCAATCCGCCACGTCACAATCATTAACCAAAAAACCATCGCAATGATGGTTGCGGGCAAAAGTCCGCAACCAGGCGGACGTTATTAAATAACGCGAAAGGGAGTGCTGCCAGGATATCGCCGAGACTATGCAAGCTTTCCATGTGTCCGCAGGGGGGCCGAACTCGGTGGGAGAGGCGATATCAGGGCGATCCGAGCTGGAGTTCCAGAACCTTTTGAGGAGGCTGGAGCTGGCGCTGGAGACGTCGCAAATCGGGGTCTGGGAGCATAATCTCAACGGGGAGGAAATGCTCTGGGATCTGCAGATGCACAAGCTTTATCAGACGGGCCTCCGCGACCGTAAAGTGTCATCGGAGGTCTGGTTGAATGCCCTGCATCCCGATGATGTCGCGCAGGCCGTTGCCGATTTCGACGCGGCCATCGCGGAGAAAGGCTTCTACAATTCGCAGTTTCGCATTTTCCTGCCGAACGGCGATGTTCGCTACCTGCGCTCGCGCGCTCATTTCTTTGAGGGGCCAGATGGCGCGCCGTCCTTCATCGGGGCGGAATGGGACGTCACCGCCGATGTCCTGCTCAACCGCGAGCTGACGGAGCAGAAGGCTGTTGCCGAAGCGCGCGCGATCGCTTTGGAGCAAAGCCGCGCGCGCATCGAGCATGCCGCTGATCATGATTATCTGACCGGCCTTCCCAACCGCCGCTACTTCGACCGCCGGCTGGCGGAGCTGTGTGCGGATCAGGCGGTGGAGACACTGGCCATCCTCCATATCGATCTCGATGGCTTCAAGCAGATCAACGACAAATGGGGCCATGCGGCTGGCGATGCGACGTTGCAGACGGCTGCGGCGCGGATCCTGGGAGGGATCGCAGCCGGCGACATGGTCGCCCGCGTCGGTGGCGACGAGTTCGTTGCGGTGCTGGTCAATATTGCGACTTCAGACGAAGTTGGAACCATTGCCGAGGATATTCTGTGGCGGCTGCGGCGCGATATACGCTTCGGCCACGAGATGTTGCAGGTGGGCGCTTCGATCGGTGCGGCCTGGAGCGTCGCCGACGGTGCCGCCAATCTGCTGGCGGAATCCGACATAGCCCTCTATCAGGCCAAAAAACTAGGCCGCAATCGTGTCGAGTTCTTCACGCCGAAGCTGCAATCCGATCTGCAGGGCGAGCGGCGGCTGGCGGAGGAATTGCGGCTGGCGCTGATGCGGAACGAAATCATGCCCTTCTACCAGATCCAGGTGGATGCGCGCAGCCGGCGGATCGTTGGGCTTGAGGCTCTGGCCCGCTGGCGGCATCCGGGGAAGGGACTGTTGCCGCCGGCAGCCTTCCTGAAGGTGGCCGAAGAATACGGCCTGACGGCCGAGATCGATGCGGCCATCCTCAATCGTGCGCTCTCCGACCGTGCTGCCTGGGCTCTGCAAGGCCTGACCCCACCACGCATCTCCGTCAATATTTCCGCAAGCCGCCTGGCCGATCCAGGCCTGGTCGAGCGGTTGCAGACGCTGAACATACCGCGCCATGCCATCGTCTTCGAGCTGATCGAGACGATCTTCCTCGACGATCCCGACGACAGGGTGCTCGCTAATGTCGATGCGATCAAAAGGATGGATATCGATATCGAGATCGATGATTTCGGCTCCGGCCATGCCTCGCTCATCGGACTGGTGAAGCTGAAGCCGAAACGGCTGAAGATCGACCGGCAATTGGTGACGGCAATTACCGTCTCCGACGAGCAGCGCCGCCTTGTCGGCTCGATCGTCGAGATAGCAAGAGCGCTTAACGTCGAGGTCATGGCCGAAGGCGTGGAGACCGAGGAACATGCGCAGCTCCTGGCGGATGCCGGCTGCGACGGACTTCAGGGCTACGCGTTCGGATATCCTTCGCCCGCAAGTGAGATTGCCGCGCTGCTGGCGTCGGCTCAGAGGCCGGTTGCGGCGCGGAGCCCTGTTGCCGCCCAAGGCAAGGGCGGCGTTAGTGGATCTGCAGGACGGCAATCAGCGCATAGCTGATAAGGCCGAGCGCCATCAGTGACAGCGTGGCTGCCGCGATCACCCGACCGCCGGCATGGGCGACGGAGCGGATATTCACCGACAGGCCGAGTGCTGCCATCGCAATCACCGTCAATATGTTCGAAACGAGTGCCATCGGCGCCACCAGCGTGTCCGGGATCAGGCCGAAGGAGCGCAAGGCCATCAGCCCGAGAAAGCCGCAAATGAACCAGGGGACCAGCGAGCGGCGGTGGCTCGGATGGCTATCCGTGGCTGCCGTCTCGGTTTTGGTGATGATGCCGAGCAGGAAGATGACCGGGCCGAGCATCAGGACGCGGATGAGCTTGACCACCGTGCCGGTTTGCACGGCCAGCAGGCCGACCGGCGCGGTGGCGGCAAGCACCTGCGGCACGGCATAGACGGTCAGCCCCGCCAACACGCCATATTGCCCCACGCTCATGCCGGCGTGGAAATAGAGAAGCGGCAGCAGAAAGACGGCGGCGATGCCGAGCACGGCGGTGAAGGCAAGGGCCGCGGCGGTTTCCTCGGAGCCCGCCTCGATGACGGGGGCGACGGCGACGATGGCCGAGTTGCCGCAGATGGAGTTGCCGCAGGCGATCAGTGTGGCGAGTTTCGGCGGCAGTCCGAGCAGCCGGCCGATGGCATAGGTCGCGGCGATCGACATGACGACGACGATGGCGATGCCGGCGATCAGCCAGACACCGGCCTGGTCGATTGCCGAGAGGCTGATCGAGGCGCCCAGCAGCACGATGGCGATTTCCAGCAGGATCTTGGCGCTGAAATCGATGCCGGGGCGCAAGGCGGGCTTCAGGGGGCTGACGGTGCAGATGACGATGCCGAGCGCAATGGCGAGTACCAGGCTCTCGATCCACCTGCCGCCGAAGATACCGATCTCCACGCGTTCGCCGGCATAGGCGAGAAGCGCGACTGCACTGGTGAGGGCGAGGCCTGGAAGGATGATCGCGGTTCGTTGAAAAAGGGGCATGCGGCACCGCCATTCGGCTATGAAGAATTGTTGTGCCGGGAAAGTCTCATCTCCTGATGTCGACATCCATCGAATATTATCCTATGTTTCGTTCGATAAATTAGAATGATTTCCCATGACCTTCGAGCAACTCGCCATTTTCGTCGCCGTCGCCGAGCGGGAGCATTTGACGCATGCGGCCGAGGCCATCCACCTGACGCCGTCGGCGGTCAGCTCGGCAATCAAGAACCTCGAAGCCTATTATGGCGTCGAACTGTTTCACCGTGTCGGCCGGCGCATCGAGCTGACGGAGACCGGCCGCACCTTTCTCGGCGAGGCCAGGGCGACGCTGGCACGCGTGCGGTCTGCCGAACTCATGCTCTCCGAACTCGGTGGCCTGCAACGCGGCCGGCTTAGCCTCTGCGCCAGCCAAACTATCGCCAGCTACTGGCTGCCGCCCATACTGATGCGGTTCCACAAGGAATACCCCGGCATCGAGCTCGATCTGACGATCGGCAATACGCGCACGGTCACCGAAGCGGTGGTCGAGGGGACTGCCGAACTGGGCTTCGTCGAAGGCGAGGTGGATGTGCCGGCCCTGTCGATGAAGGTGGTCGCGCAGGATGCGCTGGTGATCGTCGTGCCGCCGGCTCATCCCTGGGCGGACGGCAGGCAACTTTCTGCTTCTGATCTTGCCAGCGGCACGTCCTGGGTGATGCGCGAGGAAGGGTCGGGCACGCGGTCCGAATTCGAAAATGCCATGGCAAAGCTTGGTGCTTCGCCGCGAGATCTCGGCGTGGCGCTCGTCCTGCCGTCGAACGAGGCCGTGTTGTCGGCAGTCTGCTCCGGGCAGAGTGCCGCGGCGATCTCAAGCGCTGCGGCCGGGGCCTATCTCGGACAGGGTTTGCTGGTGCAAGCAGCCTTCGACCTGCCCGTCCGCAGTTTTCGCCTGCTGCGCCACAAGGAGCGCCATGCCAGCAAGGCGGCGCTGACGCTGGAAGCCATGTGCAAGGGCTGAACAGCTTAAATATTTGTATATTCGATTCGATTAATACGATAGTTGCATGCTACCGTTTACTCGGTAGCCGCTAGGCGCTTTTGCGGCTTATCCGGATGGCATCATGATCCGAGGGGATATCGATGACAACCTACACCTGGACAAACCACGACCTCAACACTATTTGGATAGATCCCGCCAATTGGTCCCCGAACGGTCTTCCGGACTTTGGAGACTCTATCGTCATAAATAATGGCGACATTATTAGCCCTCCACGCGGACATCAGCCTGATATCGGCAGCCTCTTTCTTTCGCCCACAAGCACTCTCAGCCTTTATGCCGGCTTGGCCCAAACCTGGATAAAGATAGACGGACCGATTACCGGCGGCGGCGGTATCTCCGTTAGCGCCCTGTCCCACCTCGAAGCCGGCAGCGGAGTAACCTCCGCCGTCGGTTGGGTATGGGTTGCGGGGAGCTATCAATGGGGCGGATCGGGCTCCTCTCAGGTGGTTACGCTAGCCGCTGGCGCACACTTCAATTTTTCAACACAATTCGGCGGAACTATCTATCAGCAAGGCACTGGTGCGACAACCATCGCATATAACGGCCCGGGAACGGTCTCGAGCATTTCGGTCGACGGTCAGATTGCGACATTCGTCACGACCGCCGGTAACTTGACACTCAACTTTGCTGGCGATCTCAACCCTTCGGGTTTCATATTGGATGCCGCGACCGGAACGATCGTCGTTTGCCTTGTCACGGGGACGCTGGTCCGCACGACACGAGGAGACATCGCCGTCGAGGATTTGCGGGTGGGAGACGTTGTCGTCACGGCATCCTCACAACACCGCCCCATCCGATGGATCGGAAGCAGCGAGCTCGATTGCGCCAATGTGAGAGACGGCCAGGCATGTTGGCCGATCCGTGTCGCCGCCGGAGCCCTTGGGCCGGACAAGCCTGCGCATGACCTTTATGTCTCTCCAGCACATGGCATATGCACTACGGTCGTGACCGATGTTCTGATACCCGCTTCTGCTCTTGTGAATGGTTCAACGATCGTCCAGGCGGAATGTGCGACGGTGACATATTGGCATGTTGAGCTGGATGAGCACGACATCCTCGTGACGAATGGACTGCCGACCGAGAGTTACATCGACCATGGGAATCGTGTTTTCTTTTCCCGGACGACGGATAATTCTATTCAGGCGGCAAACGATGGCGCTCAAAGATGCCTAACCTATGTCTCAAAGGGGCCTCTCGTCGAAGCCGTTCGGATGCAGCTTCATGTGCGCGCCCTCGACATGGGCTGGACCCTGAGTGACGATCCCTTTGCCGATGTGCATCTGATTGCCGACGGACAACGCATCGATCCCGTCATCAACGACTGGCGTGCGGAGTTTCGTGTCCCGGCATCGGTATCAGAGCTATGGCTTGCCTCGCAATGGGGTGCGCCGAACCTGATCGGTTCCTCCGGCGATGGCCGCCGGCTCGGTGTCTGCGCTTCCAAAATGGTCATCGATGATGGATTCGTCGAGCCCAGGGATGTTCCCCCGGACGATAGCCGGCTGACCGATGGCTTCCATCACGTCGAGGATGGTTGCCGCCGCTGGACCAACGGATGCGCGCGCCTGCCTTCCTCTCTATGGGAAGGTTGCCGCGAGTCCTTTTCCCTGACCATCGATCTCGCCGGCCCCGCCGTGCCGCGTTGGATTCCGCCGGCGTTTTCTGACGCTTCCGTCATCGCAGCGCCTTCGATGGAAATGGCTTAGGGTCGCCGGGTCAGTTCCGCTCCGCGCTACTCAGCGCGGCGCTGGCCGGCGACGACGAGGTCGATGTTGTTGCGCTCGAGCATGGCCCGGATATCCGGCGGCGGCACGTCGTCAGTGACCATCATGTCGTAAATGGAGGGATCGTCGATGATGATGGGCGCGCTGCGGCCGAATTTGGCGCTGTCGGCGACGATGATGCGGTTTTCGGCACGCCGCGCCGCCTCACGGGAATATTCCGCTTCCTCCAGATCGTGCAGCATAAAGCCGGAGGTGGCGTTGACGGCGCCGACGGATAATATTGCATGACGGACATTGAAGCGGCGCAGGAAGTTGGTCGCCTCAGCACCGAAGGCGCCGCCATCGTGGCTGCGCAGTTCGCCGCCGGCAAAGAAGATGCGGTTGCCGTTGCGGGTTGCCAGCGCATGCGCCACCGAGACCGCATTGGTGACGATGAAGAGGTTCTGATGCTTCTGCAGCGCCACGGCGATGAAGGCCGTGGTCGAGCCGATATCGAGAAATATCGTGTCGCCGTCCTGTATGATCATCGCGACACGGGCTGCGATGACGCGCTTGGCTTCCGCGTTCTCGTTCATGCGGAAATGCAGAGGCTGCTCGATGAACGAGTCCTTGATGTGGACGCCGCCATGGACCTTGGTGACGAGGCCATGGGCCTCCAGGCTGCGGATATTGCGCCGGATGGTCTCTTCCGAGACGTCCAGCCGCTCGGCGAGGAACTGGATGCGGCTAGCCCCGCCGGCGAGCCGGAGCTCCTCCAGGATCTCGCGTTCCCGATGGTTCGAATGAAGCGGCGTCGGCGAGATGCCCGTCATGGTTTCGATCCTATCTGGGGCATGATCCGAAAACGTTGAAACTGGCTTGCGGAGGAGGCCATGCCTGCGAACATCTAGAGCGGGATAATGCCGCGAAGACAAGCGCTCTTGCTGCAATCATCCCGAGATTTAATTTTTAGGCCAAATCCTGCTGGCGATGAAGCTTTCTATTGTCGCCGTCCATAACCTAATATGCGGCAAACTTTCTTGGCTGACATAACCCAACAAAAAGCCTCTTGGCCGTTTCATTTTGTGGCCGGTTCTTGACAGTTCTCCGTTTGTGGGGAACCTCTTGCATCCAAGAGATGCGCAATCGCCGCGCTGGGGTAGGGATGGCCGCAATACCCGAAGACAGAATACATGCTCTTGGCATCTGGCGCGGGCCGATCGAGATCGCTCCGCTGGTGGGCGGCATCACCAATCGCAATTTTCTGGTCACGGACGGCGGGCGGCGTTTCGTCGTCAGGCTCGGAACCGATATTCCGGTTCATCACATCAGCCGGGCCAATGAGGTGGCGGCGAGCAGGGCCGCGCATGCGGCCGGGTTGTCGCCCGCGGTGATCCATCATGAGCCCGGCATCCTCGTGCTCGACTATGTCGACGGCAAGGCGCTTACGGCCGAGGATATCCGCGCGCCGTCGATGCTGGCGCGCATCGTGCCGCTCGTCCGCTCCTGCCACCGGGATGTTTCCAAGCATTTTCGTGGTGCGGCCGCTATCTTCTGGGTTTTCCATGTCGTGCGTGACTATGCCGCCCTTCTCGACGAAGGAGGAAGCCGGCATCGGGAATTGCTGCCTTCCTTCCTCGAAGCGGCTACGCGGCTGGAGCAGGCGGCCGGTCCGTTCGAAATCGCTTTCAGCCATAATGATCTGCTCGCCGCCAATTTCCTCGACGATGGCAAAAGGCTCTGGCTGATCGATTGGGACTATGCCGGCTTTAACACGCCACTCTTCGATCTCGGCGGTCTCGCCTCCAACAATGCTTTCTCCGAGGGGCAGGAAACCGCGATGCTGGAGGCTTATTTCGAGGCGCCGGTGCGTGACGATCTCCGGCGGCGCTATCAGGCGATGAAATGCGCGTCATTGTTGCGCGAGACGATGTGGAGCATGGTCTCAGAAATCCACTCCGACATCGACTTTGATTATTCAGCCTATACGAGCGAAAATCTGGCGCGGTTTGAATGCGCCTATCAATCATTCCGGAATTCTTGAGGTGATGCGATGAAGGAACTGCCCAAAACAGCCAAGGCGGTCGTCATCGGCGGCGGCATTATCGGCTGCTCTACGGCCTATCACCTCGCCAAGCTCGGGCTGACCGATACGGTTCTACTGGAGCGCAAGAAGCTGACGTCGGGCACGACATTTCATGCCGCCGGTCTGGTCGGACAATTGCGGACCAGCGCCAATATCACGCAGATGCTCGGCTACTCCGTCGATCTCTACAAGAGGCTGGAGGCCGAGACGGGGCTTGCCACCGGTTGGAAGATGAATGGCGGGTTGCGCCTTGCCTGCAACGAGGAGCGCTGGACGGAGGTCAAGCGGCAGGCGACGACCGCGCAATCCTTCGGGCTGCAAATGCATCTCCTGACGCCGCAGGAAGCCTTCGACCTCTGGCCGTTGATGGACATAGACGATCTGGTCGGCGCAGCTTTTCTCCCAACAGATGGACAGGCCAATCCCTCCGATATCACCCAGGCGCTGGCGAAGGGCGCCCGCATGGCCGGCGTTTCGATTTTCGAGGATACCGAAGTTCTCGATCTGGAGATCGACAAGGGCAGGATCCGTGCCCTCGTCACCGATAGGGGTCGCGTCGAATGCGAGCGCGTCGTCGTCTGCGCCGGGCAATGGACGCGGGCTTTCGCGGCGCGCTTCGGCGTCAACGTGCCGCTCGTCTCCGTCGAGCATCAATATCTCATCACCGAATCCTTCGGCGTTCCCTCGAACCTGCCGACGCTGCGCGATCCCGACAGGCTGACCTACTACAAGGAAGAGGTCGGCGGGCTGGTCATGGGCGGTTATGAACCGAACCCTGTCCCCTGGGCGATCGACGGAATTCCCAGGGATTTTCACTACACGCTGCTCGACAGCAATTTCGATCATTTCGAGCAGATCATGGAGCAGGCGCTTGCGCGCGTGCCGGGCCTGCAAACGGCGGGCGTGAAGCAGCTTCTGAACGGTCCCGAGAGCTTTACGCCCGATGGCAATTTCATTCTCGGTGAGGCGCCGGAACTGAAGAACTTCTTCGTCGGCGCCGGTTTCAACGCCTTCGGCATTGCGTCCGCCGGTGGAGCGGGCATGGCGCTTGCCGAATGGGTGGCGAAGGGTGAGCCGCCATACGATCTCTGGCCGGTCGATATCCGCCGCTTCGGTCGTCCGCATTTCGACACGGACTGGGTACGCACCCGCACGCTCGAAGCCTATGGCAAGCACTACACCATGGCCTGGCCCTTCGAGGAGTATGCGAGCGGCCGCCCCTGCCGCAAGTCGCCGCTCTATGATCGGCTGAAGGCGCAGGGCGCCTGCTTCGGCGAAAAGCTCGGCTGGGAACGGCCGAACTGGTTCGCCGACCTCTTTGCCGGCGAGGAGCCGAACGACGTCTATACCTACAGACGGCAGAATTGGTTCGATGCTGTGGGACGTGAGCACAAGGCGGTGCGCGAGGCGGCCGTCATCTTCGACCAGACCTCTTTTGCCAAATTCGTGCTCAAGGGCCGCGATGCCGAGGCGGCAATTTCGTGGATTGCCGCCAACGATGTTGCCAAGCCGGTGGGGGCGCTCACCTATACGCAGATGCTCAACGACCGGGGCGGCATCGAATGCGATGTCACCGTGGCGCGTGTTGCCGAGAACGAATTCTACATCACGACGGGCACAGGCTTTGCCACCCATGATTTCGACTGGATCGCGAGAAGCATCCCGGCCGAGATGCATACCGAGCTGGTGGATGTCACATCCGCCTATTCCGTACTGTCTTTAATGGGGCCGCATTCTCGCGCCGTGCTGGAGGCGGTGACGTCGGCCGATGTTTCCAACGCCGCATTCCCCTTCGGTCGCGTCAAGACCATCGGCATCGACGGCTGCCCGGTCCGGGCGCTGCGCATCACCTATGTCGGCGAGCTTGGCTATGAGCTGCATGTGCCGGTGGAATATGCCACCACGGTCTATGACACGCTGATGGTCGCCGGCCGCGACCATGGCCTCGTCAATGCCGGCTATCGCGCCATCGAAAGCTGCCGGCTGGAAAAAGGCTATCGTGCCTGGGGCTCCGATATCGGCCCCGACCATACGCCGGTCGAGGCAGGACTGGCATGGGCGGTGAAGATGAAGAAGGGAACCTCCTTCCGGGGCCGTGAGGCCATCGAGCGGCAACTGGTGTCGGGGGTGAGGAAGATGCTTGCCTGCTTTGTGCCGGATGACCCCGAGACCGTGCTTCTCGGCCGCGAGACGATCTACCGCGACGGGCAGCGTGTCGGCTGGCTGTCGAGCGGCGGCTACGGCTACACGATCGGCAAGCCGATCGGCTATGGCTATGTTCGCGACGCCGGCGGAGTTACCGAGGGTTTCGTGCTTGGAGGCCGCTATGAACTCGATGTCGCGCAGCGCCGCGTGCCGTGTCAGGTGTCGCTGAAGCCGCTTTACGATCCGCAGATGGTGCGGATCAAAGCGTGACGCCGAAAGGCGCGACGTGGTCTTCGACAAAACGTCTTCTCTTGCCGATCGGCCGGCCAGACGCTATGTTGCCTCTGTCGAAAAAGGCACGACTTGGTGTGGTCTAGCCCAAGTCCTTTCGGAAACGGAAGCTCTGTCCATGCGCAATGCATGAGTCCCACGACGAACAACGGATGCTCGCGCGTCCATATTGTTCGTCCGTGTGGTTCTCAAATCGACGAACCGCTCCGGCCGAACGGCCACAAGGAGTAGTTCATGACCGACCTTCCTATGATCCATGATGTTGTGATTGCCGGTGCAGGCCCCGTAGGTCTGTTTCTCGCCTGTGAGCTGCGCATGGCAGATCTCTCGGTGCTGGTGCTGGAGCAAGCCGAAGACCCGCATTCACCCTTGAAGCGGCTTCCGTTTGGCATGCGTGGCCTTTCCGCGCCCACCATCGAAGCTTTTTACCGTCGCGGGTTGCTGGACGACATCACGAAACCGCAGCGCACGAAAGATCAAACGGCTGACGGCAGTGCTTCGGCTACCCCGCATTGGATGCAACAGTCGCGCCGCCCGGGCGGCCATTTCGCCGGAATTCAGTTCTATTTGGACAACGTCGACACCTCGAAATGGCCGTATCGTCTGCCAAGTCCGGCCGGCACCGGCATGGCGGTCGAGATGGAGTATCTCGAAAGCGTCCTGGCCGCTCGTGCAAGCGCGATGGGCGTCGAGATCAGGCGCGGCCTTGGCGTCGAGGGCCTCGAACAGTCGGGCGGCGGTGTGACTATTTGCGCCGGTGGTGAGATTTTTCGCGGACGCTGGCTCGTCGGCTGCGATGGCGGCCGCAGCACTGTACGCAAGGCAGCCGGATTTGCGTTCGTCGGCACAGATCCCGAGTTCACCGGCTATTCCGCTGACGTCGAGATGGCCGACGCTGACAAGCTCCGCGTAGGCCGTCACTACACGCCGACGGGCATGTATACCTATCAAAAGCCGGGGACCATCGCGATGGTCGATTTCGACGGGGGTGCTTTCCACCGGGCGCAGCCGATGACGCTCGAACATGTGCAGGCGGTATTGCGCCATATCTCCGGCACCGAGGTCACACTGACGGCCCTCCGGCTTGCGACCACCTGGACGGATCGCGCCTATCAGGCGACGGCTTATCGCAACGGGCGGGTGCTGCTCGCCGGCGATGCCGCCCACATCCACTCTCCGCTGGGCGGTCAGGGGCTTAACCTCGGACTTGGCGACGCAATGAACCTGGGATGGAAGCTGGCTGCGACGATCCACGGTAACGCGCCAGCGGATCTGCTTGATAGTTATGTCAGCGAACGTCATCCGGTCGGAGTGCAGGTTCTCGACTGGTCGCGCGCCCAGGTGGCGCTCATGCGGCCGAGCAGGAGTTCGCGCGCGCTCGAAGCCGTCATTCGTGATCTCATCGACACACGCGATGGCGCGACCTATTTCGCCGAGCGCGTCTGGGGAGTGTCTCTCCGCTATGATCTTGAAGGCAGTCACCCGCTTGTCGGCCGCAGCGCTCCCGATTTCGAGCTGGCCGACGGGACGAAGCTTGGTGATCACCTCAGACGTGGGAAGGGCCTTTTGCTGGACTTTGAGGCCGATACGCCGCTTCAAGCGCTGGCGAGCCGCTGGAAGGGTCGTATCGTCTATGTCGCAAGCGATGCCAAGGACAGGCTTGGCCTGAGCGCCTTGCTCGTGCGGCCTGACGGCATCGTCGCCTGGGTTGGTGAGGATGCTCCCAACCAGGAGGAGGTTGCGCAGGCCGCGTCGCGATGGTTCGGCGAAGCCTAAAAACTGTGATCTCCTTGTCGCAGCATCCGCCATTTTCTTGACACGCCGTCGCTTTCATCCTCAATCGGCATGCTGATAAAAGATGGAGGCGTAAGCCAATGGCGGAAGCGAGCATCAAGCTGGAGGAAAGCTGGAAAGAGGCGTTGTCGCCGGAGTTCGAGAGCCCCTACATGCAGCAGCTCAAATCCTTTCTCGTCGAGGAGAAGCAGCGCGGCAAGGTGATCTTTCCGCGCGGCAGCGAATATTTCCGGGCGCTCGACCTGACGCCGCTGGATGAAGTGCAGGTGGTGATCCTCGGGCAGGACCCCTATCACGGCGCCGGGCAGGCCCATGGACTGTGCTTCAGCGTCCGCCCAGGCGTGCGTATTCCGCCGTCGCTGGTGAATATCTACAAGGAGCTGGAGACAGATCTCGGCATTCCGCCGGCGCGTCACGGTTTTCTCGAAAGCTGGGCGAAGCAGGGCGTGCTGCTGCTGAACAGCGTGCTGACCGTCGAGGAATCGCAAGCCGCCTCGCATCAGGGTAAGGGCTGGGAGCGCTTCACCGACGCCGTCATCCGTCAGGTGAACGACGAATGCGACGGCGTCGTCTTCATGCTCTGGGGTTCCTACGCGCAGAAGAAGGCCGCTTTCGTGGACACCGATCGGCATCTGGTGCTGAAGTCCGTGCACCCGTCGCCGCTCTCCGCCCATAACGGTTTCTTCGGCTGCCGGCATTTCTCCAAGGCCAATGCCTATCTGGTTGAGCATGGCCGGGAGCCGATCGAATGGGCTCTGCCGAGTAATCCGGGCAATAACTAGTCCCATATTGAACGACGCTCCATCATCGTTCAATAATTGGAGACAATCCGTTTGGCACTTGAGGGCTATCGAAACGCACGCTCTCGGACCATCTTCTGCTCATGGAAAACGCCTGCCGTTGCGGGCGAGACAAGGGGTTAGAGATGCTCAATCAGATCAAGGGTCTTCACCACGTTACATCGATGGCGGAAGACGCCCGTACCAACAACAAGTTCTTCACCAACACGCTCGGCCTTCGCCGGGTCAAGAAGACCGTCAATTTCGATGCGCCTGATGTCTATCACCTCTACTATGGTGACGAGATCGGGACACCCGGCACCATCATGACCTATTTCCCGTTCCCGAAAATGGCGCGTGGCCGTCCGGGCACCGGCGAAGTCGGCAATACCGTCTATTCCATTCCGGAAGGTGCGATCGGCTATTGGACAGACCGGCTTGGCAAGCAGGGTGTCGAGGGGCTGAAGGTTGATGAATCCTTCGGCCAGAAGCGCCTGCATTTCTCCGGTCCCGATGGTGATGGTTTCGCGCTCGTCGAGGTCAAGGATGACAAGCGTGCCCCCTGGACCCATGGCGGCGTCGATGCCGAACATGCGATCAGGGGCTTCCATTCCGTCGCGATGCGGCTGCGGGACGAGGGCGCCACGGCCGAACTGCTGAAATATATGGGCTATGAAGTTGTCGACACGCATGAAGGCGTCAAGCGGCTTGCCATTCCCGGAGGCAATGGTGCCGATGTCGTCGATCTCGAAACCATGCCGAACATCAATCGCGCGCTTCCCGGTGCCGGTTCCGTCCACCACGTCGCCTTCGCCGTCGAGAACCGTGCCAAGCAGCTGGAAGTGCGCAAGGCGCTGATGGATACGGGCTACCAGGTGACCCCGGTCATCGACCGCGACTACTTCTGGGCGATCTATTTCCGTACGCCGGGCGGCGTGCTGTTCGAAGTCGCCACCAACGAGCCCGGCTTCAACCGAGACGAGGATACGGCTCATCTCGGCGAGGCGCTGAAGCTGCCGGAACAGCATGAAGGTCTGCGTTCGCTGCTCGAGCAGCATCTTGAGCCGCTGGACGCCTAAAGCGAGGGATAAGATCATGACGGATACGACCTATGTGCACCGGGTAAAGCCCGGTGCACCCGGCAAACCCATCCTGTTCACCTTCCACGGAACCGGCGGTGACGAGAACCAGTTCTTCGATTTCGGCAGCCGCCTGTTGCCGGACGCGACCATTGTCTCGCCACGCGGCGACGTTTCGGAACATGGCGCCGCACGCTTCTTCCGCCGTACCGGCGAGGGCGTCTACGACATGGCCGACCTTGCGCGCGCCACGGAAAAGATGGCGGCCTATGTCAAAGGTCTCGCCATCGACCACGGTGCCTCGCAGGTACTCGGTCTCGGTTTTTCCAATGGCGCGAATATTCTCGCCAATGTGCTGATCGAGCACGGCGATCTCTTCGACGCCGCCGTGCTGATGCATCCGCTGATCCCGTTCCAGCCGCGCGACAATGCCGAGCTCGACGGCAAGCGTGTGTTGATAACGGCCGGCGAACGCGATCCGATCTCGCCGGCGCCGGTGACCAAGGCATTGGCGGATTATTTCACGCGGCAGAAGGCTGAGGTCACGCTCGACTGGCATCCGGGCGGCCACGATATTCGCCCGAACGAGATCGAGGCGATCCGTGAGTTTCTTGCGCCGTACGCGTAAAGAAAGAAGCCGGTGGCAAATGCCGCCGGCTTTTTCAAAGTGCTTCTGACGGCAAGTATGCCGCCAATTGCGGTCTTGACCGAATAGGTTATCCTTCCCGTGTATCGAGGTGCTTCTTATGACTGATACTTCCCGACTGCTTCGTATCACCGTGGAAGACAACATCGCTTGGTGCAGTAGGGTCTGTTCTGCACATGGATCGAACGAAACGAGGTCTTCGGGGGCTTGGGCGAATTTGGCTGTTTCGCCGCCGTTTTATCCGAACATCATAACTCGCGAGAAGGGCGTTCAGAACGAAGTTGCTGAACTCGCTCACAAAGTTCGTGAAGCCAATCAGTCTCGAAAATGGGGGGTCAAAGATAGCTTCGGAGATCTCACTCTTACCGAGCAGGGTTTCGAACGGAAACTCGCTGGGCATTGGTACGGTGGGACGGTTTTGAACAGCGAGTCTGCCGGCTGGAAGACCGTGACCTCCCCAGCCGAATTGCATCTATGGGAAAGAGCTTGGGGGGCTTCTGACGGCACCATTTTTCCAAGCACCTTACTTGAAGATCATAGAACGAACTTTTGGTTCAGGGGTGAGCTTGGCGCAATCGAATCTGGCTTTATCAGCTTTGACACCGGATTTTCGCTTGGATTATCCAATTGGTTCTCCCTCAAAAGCCAATCATTCGCGCAGATGGAAGTGTTGAAAGCTGCAGGATCGGCTTCTCAAGGGCTACCTATCGTATGCTGGTCTACGGATGATCTTAGCGGCGAAGAGATGGGGTTGGCAGAACTTGGTCCTCTTCAAGTCTGGATATCTCAGTAATCCAGTGAGCGATCCTTTGACCGCTTTGGGCCGATGGCGGAAGATCGGCGGTTGGCTCAAAACCGCGGTTAGCGGTCACCAGGACCTGAACTGTTAAGCCGCATCCGAACGTAGCGTTGCCGAACGACACCGTCCTTTTGCCAGATCTCTCCTGGCGTAAATCCCGTGCTCTCATATAGCCGGCGAGCCGCTGCCCCTCCGACACTACCTTCAATGAAAGTGTCCACTTGAAGACGGGATTGAAGGGGAGCAGTAGCAATTGCCCTCTCCACCAGCGCCCGGCCAACGCCAGACCGCCGATGCTCCCGCGAGACAGCCAACCACCTTATCCAGAAGGTGTCGTCTGATCCTCCCATCAACATGCCGCCTATGAGCGATCTTCGACCAGCTGTCCGGGCACAGAAAGCCTGCCTCCGATTGATCTTTCGTGTGAGAACGGCAGCGAAGTCGGTCATCGGACCGAAGAGGTCAACAACATCTTCCGAAAGCATCATCCATGGCGCTATATCCGCGTGCTGGGCCAGATCGATCTGGATTTCCATCTCAGTTTAATTCCTGCTGATCACCAGGCAATTCCTACTGTCGCGTACTTTAAGGAAATAGAACGTCGCCCTGTCAACGTTCCTCTGGGCTGATGCCGCCAAAGTGAGGGCTTGTCCATCAGTCGGGCGATCCTCCAAAACTCGATGTAAATGTTCGGGCAAGTGGGCCGTTCCTTGCAGCCAACACGCTCCAGCCGGGTTTTGCTCCCGGCGTCAAAATGCCAAAAAACTCGTCGTGGATATAAATGCAAGCGACGAGGCCATATTGTTCGGATGCTTCCCAAAGCACAGTAATATCGGACGGCTGCTTAGCGAAATCGAAGGGTTTATCTGTCCGGACAAATTCTGCAGGGTTTGCGAATGGCATAATTCCATTATCGTGCCATTCTGGTTTGGCAGGTGCTTCGCCTCGATTATAGAGCCAAACGTCGGCAATGATTTGCCCATCCGCCGCTACGAGGTAGGCATAAGCGACCCGACCGTCGTCCTCGAAATCAATACGGCAACCAGAGGCTGGATCGGTGATAGAGGCGATCAATGTATCGTCGCTTGAGAGCATATAGAAAACCTCTGGCAAGCTCGGCGGGTGCAACCATTAGAATGACGGTCATCTGAGGCGTCCGCAATAGGCCGTAAGACGCCCACCTATTTCCCGATCATCATTACCATGGCTCTTGCCTGGGTCTCGGCCACTCGCCTGTCCGCCTGGGCAACATAGTCCGGCCCACAGAAGCGCTTGAGGTTCGCAACATCCGTGTCATCGAACTCCGCGTGCCCGGATTTCGCGATGACGATGCGCCAGGCGCAGCCGAGGATCTTGTCGGGCTGGATGGCTTTATCGCAGCCAGTGCTCAGGCAGATTGCGACGTTCCGCTGCCCTTGATATTTCCCCGCGATGGCATCGCTGTACTCTGTCTTCCAGGTGTCGCGCGTATATCGACAGGCCCCTGGATTGGCGCTCTGGCTGCATTCCACGGCGGGGTTGATATAGCTCTCGGCAACAGGCCACGGCACGGCATCGATCAGGCTCACGCAGCCGCATGCAAACAGGCCTGCCAGCAATAGCTGCATTGTTTCTCCCTCTGCCGAATCATCCATACCCTAAAGACAGATGGAATATCCGCAAGACGGGTGGGCCGGTTTGGAGTGAAGCAGGCGTGGCGGTTCTGCAACCGCTGCATTTTCTTCTCGCGTTCGCGACATGCACGTCGCAAGCATGGCTTGTAGGCTGTTCCTGCACTCGCTAATAGTCGCGCCATAAAACATAAGGAAGTTTTGGGAGGATTTGTCGTGACGCTGGCGGAGCAGCAGCAGTATCGGCTGGGCGTGACCTATGTGGCGCTTTCGGCCCTGGCGTGGTCGACATCCGGCCTGTTCGTGCGCTCGATCCATGCGGATCTGATGACCATTCTCTTCTGCCGCGGCATCGTCGCCGGCCTTGGCGTCTTCGCACTGTTTTTCTACATAGAGCGCGGCAATGGCTGGCGGATTCTTCGCTCGATGCGCTGGCCGTCGCTGGCCGCGACGGTTTTCTCCACGACCGCCATGATCGGCGGTATCGGTTCGATCTATTACACCTCGATTGCCGATGCGATGGTGATCTATGCGACCGTGCCTTTCGTTACGGCCGGCGTCGCCTATGTCTTCATCCGGGAGCGTCCGAGTGCCACGACGCTCGTTGCCAGCGTCGTCGCCTTGGCCGGGGTGCTGGTGATGCTTTCCGGTGAGTCCGCCGGTGACGGAAGCTGGCTCGGCAAGGGGCTTGCCGTCATCATGACCCTGGCTGTTGCCGGTCTTGCCGTCATCATGCGCCAGCACCGCGATGTGCCGATGCTGCCGGC
Source organism: Rhizobium sp. AP16 (assembly GCF_000281735.1). Classification (NCBI taxonomy): domain Bacteria; kingdom Pseudomonadati; phylum Pseudomonadota; class Alphaproteobacteria; order Hyphomicrobiales; family Rhizobiaceae; genus Rhizobium; species Rhizobium sp. AP16. The sequence continues at coordinate 36,381 of NZ_AJVM01000090.1, forward strand.
GATGGCCTTGTCCGCATGGCTCTGCTCCTTCGTCACCTTCTGGTTTGCTTCGCCGTCTATGGTGTCGGGACACGATCTGGGCTTGATTGTCGCCTTCGGCCTCGTCCAGAGCGCCATGGGTCTCAGCCTCTATACCTTCGGTTCGCGGCTGATCCCGGCTGCCGACGCCACCCTGCTGACGGCGCTCGAAGTGCCGCTGACGCCGTTGTGGACCTGGATGTTTCTGGCCGAACTGCCCTCAAAGGCGACGCTGGCCGGCGGGCCGATCGTGCTTGCCGCGCTCTTCGGGCATATCCTCCTGGAAGTGCGGAGAAATCGGGTGAAGGAGCCGGTTCAAGTGCTCTGAGCGGCTTGTCCACCGACTGTCGAAATGCTGAAATCGGCCCTACAAACGAGGAACCGATGCCGATGAAGAAGACGTTCAATCCGCCCTCCGTCCGCCGCCCGTTCGGCAACTACAATCACGGCCTGCTGGTGCCGCCGGGCGCCAGCCTGCTGGTGACCTCGGGTCAGGTCGGGATCGCTCTCGATGAGAGCATCCCCTCCGACGTGACCGGCCAGGCGGAGCTTTGCTTCGAGGCGATTAAGGCGATCCTCGAGGAGGCTGGCATGAGCCTTGCCGACGTCATCCGCATTTCCGGTTTTGTGACCAGGCGCGAGGATTTCCCCGCCTACATGGCTGTCCGTGACCGCTATACGCTCGATCCGAAGCCGGTCTCGACCCTGATCATCGTCGGCGGGTTTACGCGGCCGGAATTCTTAGTAGAGGTCGAAGTGACCGCAGCGAAGGTAGTGTGATGACAGGAGCTTCAAAAGAGATGGTAGATGTGCCGATGCCGCAAATCCTGGGTCTGTATGAGACCCATCTGACGGTCGTCGATCTTGACCGTTCGATCCGGTTTTATCGCGATGTCATCGGGCTGGAGCTGGCAACCGTCATTGAGAACAGGAACGTCGCATTCTTCTGGATCGACGATAAGAGGAAGGGCATGCTCGGCCTCTGGGCAATAGGCAGCGCGCCCCTGCGCATGCGGCTTCACATTGCTTTTCGGGTTACGCTGGAGGACGTTCTCGGCTCTGCCGCCGCGCTGAAGGCGCATGGTGTTCAGCCGCTCGATTTGAACGATAATCCATCGGACGAACCCGTCGTCCTCGGCTGGATGCCAGCAGTTTCGCAATATTTTTTGGACCCGGATGGGCACTCGATCGAGTATATCCATGTACTTGAGGATGCGGCCGATCCGAGCTTTGGTGTTAAGCCCTATTCGCAATGGCTGTCGCGACCGAAACCCACGATCTGACCGGGACAAGCTGTATCGAGCATTGGGAGGCGAGCATGACGCAGAATATCTACGACGATCCTGCCTTCTTCCAAGGTTACAGCCAGCTGCAACGATCGATCGATGGACTGGCGGGTGCGGCGGAATGGCCGTCGATGCGGGCGTTGCTGCCCGACTTGCACGGTCTGGATATTGTCGATCTCGGCTGCGGCTTCGGCTGGTTCTGCCGCTGGGCGAGGGAGCAGGGCGCAGCCAATGTGCTGGGCCTGGATGTCTCCGACAATATGCTCGCCCGCGCCGAGGCTGAGGCGGCTGACAAGGCAATTCGCTACGGCAAGGCCGATCTGGAAGATCTCCAGCTTCCGGTGGCCGCTTTCGATCTCGTCTACAGTTCGCTCGCCTTTCACTACATCCAGAATGTCTCCGGGCTTCTGGCGACGATCCATCAGGCATTGAAGCCCGGTGGACGCCTGATCTTCTCGATCGAGCATCCGATCTACATGGCGCCGCGACGGCCGGACTGGCTGGTCGATGCTGAAGGCCGCCGGACATGGCCGCTCGACAGCTATCAGATGGAAGGGCCACGGGTGACGAACTGGCTCGCCGAAGGCGTCGTGAAACAGCATCGCACCATGGGGACGACGCTCAACCTGCTGATCAGATCGGGCTTTACGATCGCGCATGTCGAGGAGTGGACGCCTACGGATGGCGATCTGGCCGCGCATCCGGATTGGGCAATCGAGCGCGAGCGTCCGATGTTCCTGCTGATATCCACGACGAAGTGACGTGCGGATGGCTTATGGGCCAGCCTCTGGCGTGCTTTCCTGCGCTTTGAGGGACAGCTGTTTCAGCACGTCAAGGAAGACATCGAACCGTTCGTGACCAATCTCTTCGGCCCATTCCGCGTGCAGCTTGCGTAGGCAGGTGAAGATCGTTTCGGCTATCTCCTGTCCCTGCGCACTGAGATATATAAGACGCCGATCGCTGCTCTCAGGAGCCCGCCGCTCGACATATCCCAGCTCTTCGAGCTGGATGATTAGATAATTGATCGCTTGCCGCGACATTCTCTTCTGCCGTGCCAATTCGGATGGTCTGATGCCGTCCGGCAGGGGATAGGAGAACACGGCGAAGTGAGCGTCCTGAAAATCCGTGAAACCGGCGTCGTGAATAGCTTTGTGCATCCGATTGCGAACGTCCTGCCAGACGATGCGTAGCAGAGCGCCGAAGAAAGGCGGTTGCAATTCCTCGCTCGTGTTGGGTTGCTTTGTCAGCTCATCGAATATTGACATGTTTGTAAAGTCGCTTTACGTTTGGTTTGTAAAGTCACTTTACAGTAAGGATCAGCCCAATGGAAGCGAATGGACATGATGTCGTACGCATCGGGGAGTTGGAACTGCGCTTCCTGGTGAACGACAAAGGCGCTACGGTATTCGAGTTCATTGTTCCGTCCCACGCCCGGGTACCCGCGCCCCACTATCACAAGGATGCGGACGAAATCCTCTATGGGATCGAGGGTATTGTGACGATCACCGTGGATGGTCGAAAGCAGGAACTGGGTGTTGGCGACGCTGTCTTTATCCCGCGCGGCAGCATCCATCATCATGAGAACCTGCATGAGGGCAGCGCACGGGCCTTGGTCGTCATCACGCCTGGCTCCATTCGACGCCGCTACTTCGAAGAGATTGCGGAAGTGGTCAATGTGCCCGGCAAACCTGACCTCGCCAAGGCGCAGGAGGTCATGCTGCGCCACGGGCTCATCCCGGCTTAAGTCCGAGTTCCGAAGCGCTTAAAACCGCTCCATCTCCCGCTTCACCTTCTCCAGAAACCGTTTGCGCGTCTCGTCGGTCGAGCGGTTCATGTCGTAATGGGCGAGGAAGACGACGGGGGCGAAGGGCTTGATCATGGCGCGGATCATTCGCTTGATGATCTTCTTCGGCGGGTTGCCGACGATGAAGGCGCGGAAGGGATCGGCGCCATAGGTCATCACGGCGCCAAGTTTCTGGATGTGTTTCAGCTTCGAGGTCACCTTGCCGTTCACCAGTTCGAAGGTGACGCCCGGTAGCCAGACGCGGTCGAAATAGCCTTTCAGGATCGCTGGAAAGCCGAAATTCCACACGGGGGTGACGATAACAAGGCCCTCGGCGCGCTGGAGCCGTTCGACATATGATTTCACCGCCTCGGTATTCTCGGGGTAATCGTGATAGATCATCCGCCCGTGCCTAGTGAGTACGGGGTCGAAGCCCTCGGCATAGAGATTGCAGTCGTCGACCTCATGGCCGGCGGCTTGCAGGCTCTCGATCGTCTGCCGGTGCAGCGCGGCACCATAGCTCTCCTCGACGGGATGCGAATGAAGGACGAGAACCCTCATGAGGCCTCCATCAGCGCCGCGAGACCGGGGAAGAGATAGTTCTTGCCGGCCTTGAAATCGAAGTCCGGATTGTCCCAGGCGATCATCTTGCCGGGGTTGAGCAGGCCCTTCGGATCGGTCTCCTTCTTGAAGGCGAGCTGGACGGTGTCTGTCTGCTTCATGCCGCCTTCTTCCAGCGTATAGCGATGCGGATTGAAGATCGGGCAGCCGTGATCCTGGTGGATCTTGATGATCTCCTCCAGACGGGCCTCGGAGGTATAGCGCACCAGCGGCAGGCCGGCGCACTGGATCTGGCCGTCAAACTTGATGAATTCGAGATGGCCGGGCACTTCGTCGCCGAAGATTTCGACCATCTTCTGGACCTTGGCCACATGGTCCGGCCCCGGATACTGCACTTGCAGATAGGTAATGCTTGGGTCGACCTTGATGGCGCGCAGCGTCGTGTGGTTCCAGGCAAGTTCATAGGCATGCGGGATGCCCTTCATGCTTTGCACCTTGTCGGAGCGGAAGGTGATCTCGCCCTTCTGCTGGCTGGCAAAGGCGACGAATGGCTCCATGGAATGCGGTGCGATCATCAGCGCCACGACCGACTGGCCGTGACGGATGTAAGGCTTGTGACGGGTGAAATACTCGTGCGGGATGGGAGCTGCGATCGGGGCGATTTCCTTGACGAGGATGCCGTTGCATTTGGCCAGCGCATCGGAGAAGCGCACGGCATCCATGAAGTCGTCATAGCCGACCAGCACGTCCACCCAGTCGTAGGCCGGCGCGAGCGGCATTTCGATCTCGGTGATGATGCCGTTGGTGCCGTAGGCATGGCTGACCTTGGTCAGGTCCCAGCCGGTGAGGTCAAGAACGCGGGGTTCTGCTTCCATGGTGACGACGCGCAGGCGCAGGATATTGCCGATATCGCGCAAGCCGCCCCAGGTGATCGAGCCGACGCCGCCGGAGCCGCCGGCGATGAAGCCACCGATGGTTGCCGTCTGTGCCGTCGAGGGATGGAAGCGCAGTTCCTGGCCGGAATGGGCCTTGGTCTGGCGGTCGAGCTCGGCAATGATGATGCCGGGTTCGCAGATGACGCGGCCGGTGTGGATTTCCTTGACCTTGTTCATGGCGGCAAGGTTGAGCACGATGCCGCCGGAGAGCGGCATGGCCTGGCCGTAATTGCCGGTGCCGGCGCCGCGCGGGGTGACGGGCACGTCGTGGGCATAGGCCACCTTCAGCGTGCGGATCACCTCCTCCTCGGTCTTCGGAGTGACGACGAGGTCGGCGGTGACATTGTCGAGCTGCGCCTTCAGGATCGGTGAGTACCAGTAGAAATCGCGGCTCTTCTGGCGCACCAGCGCCGGATTGTCTTCGATGGCGATGCCTTCGAGTTCTTTCTTGATGAGCTGATAATCCGGCATGTCAGGCTCCAATAACGGTATCGAGTTCACGATAGTCCGGCAGGCTGCGGTCGATGACTTTGCCCTTGCGAAGGACGACGCGGTCGGACTGCGGACGGGAGAGGAATTCGCTCCAGCGCCTGGCGCTGAAGAGGACGAGATCGGCCGGGCCGCCGACGGCGATGCGGCCGATCTCGGGGCGGCCGAGGATGGAGGCCGGCGAGGTGGTGACGACGCGGGCGGCGGTATCCAGCGGATGGTCGAGATGCAGGATGCGAACGGCCTCGCGGAAGACCTCGACCGGGTCGAGGTCGCCATAGGCATAGAAGGGGTCGCGGGTATTGTCCGAGGCAACGGCGGTGGGCACGCCGCCGGCGGCCAGTTCATGCAGCAGCGTAACGCCGCGCCAGCGCGGCGTGCGGCCCGGATGGCGGTCCTGCAGGTACATGTTGCACATTGGCAGGGAGACGATGGAGATGCCGGCCTTGGCGACGAGATCGATCGTCGCGGCGGCGCCGTTTTCGTCCTGACGGGCGAGCGAGCAGCAATGGCCGGCGGTAACCTTGCCGGTGAAGCCGTTGCGCAGCACGGCCTCGGCGATCGCCTTCAGCGTCAGCACTTCTCTGTCCTCGGTCTCGTCGACATGCAAGTCGATGTCGAGACCATTGTCGGCGGCGGCGCGGATCAGCTTGTCGAGCTGGCGATCTATCTCGGGGCTCATTTGCGTGACACCGCCGAGAAGGCCGCCGGCTTCGTGGACAACCGTCACCAGATCGGTGAAGAAGGCATCATCGACCATGAAATCCAGCGGGAAGAGGGCGACGGCCTGCAGCGCAATCTTGTCCTTCCAGGCCTCGCGCACCTCCGAGAATACCTCGAAGGAAATGCGGTGCTGTGGCGCCAGCGAATCCAGATGCGTGCGGATCAGGCTGGTGCCGTGGGCATAGGCGGCGCGCAGCGAGAACTCCATGCGCTTGCGCACATCGGCGGCTGACCAGTTGGCCTCGCGGTCGGAACGGACGGCGTCAAGCGCGCCCATGAAGCTGCCGTCCGGGTTGGCGCGGCGCTCCCATATATGGCCCTTGTCGAGGTGCGTGTGCATGTCAGCGAAGGTCGGCCAGACCATGCCGTCTCTCATGTCGGCCTTGGCGAATTCCGCAGGGGCTGTGCCAGCGGGCAGGATGTCCTTGATGAGGCCATCCGCGACGACGATGTCGGCTTTCATCAGACCTTCGCTGGACGGGCCGGTAAAGCCGGTCAGCGTGACCGTGGGGACGGTGGCGTTGCTCAGCACGAAGCGTGCGGCGTTTGGCGGGGACATGAAGGAATAGGACATCAGTTTTCCCGCTTGAGGCTGCTTTCGTGCCAGCGATGCAGGCTCAGCCATGAGATGAAGGAGGTAAGGGCGAAGATCGCGACGCCGAGTGCCGAGAGCAGTAGCAGGGCTGCGAACAGACGCGGCATGTTCTGGCGGTATTGCGCCTCCAGCAGGCGGAAGGCGAGGCCGGAATTGGGGCCGCCGGAACCGGCGGCGAATTCGGCGACGACGGAGGCGATCAGCGACAGGCCGCCGCCGATCCGAAGGCCCGTCATGAAATAAGGCTGGGCCGCCGGCAGCTTCAGATGCAGCAGCATCTGCCAGCGCGAGGCGCCGTAGAGATCGAAGAGGTTGAGGAGATTGTGGTCGACGCTCTTCAGGCCCTGCACCATGTTGGAAAGGATCGGGAAGAAGGCGACGAGGAAGCCGCAGATCAACAACGCGGATTCGCGGGTCGGCGCATAGATCAGGATGAGCGGCGCGATCGCCACGATCGGCGTCACCTGCAGGATGACGGCGAGCGGATAGAAGGCAAGCTCGATCCAGCGCGACTGCACCAGGAAGATGGCGAAACCGACGCCGCCGATCAGCGCCAGCATCAGGGATATGAAGGTGATCTGCGTGGTAACCCAGAGCGCCGGCCAGAGAATTCCCCAGTCGGAGACCAGCGCCTTTGCGACGGCAAGGGGGCTCGGCAGGATATATTGCGGAATATCGGCGGTGACGACGAGAAGCTGCCAGAGGACGACCAGGACGACGACGGTCAGGATCGGCACGATGATGCCGATGGAGCGTTCGGCATTTCTGGTGCGGACGGCCGGCTTCGGCGGGGCATCGGCCGTTGCTGCGGAGAGGGTGGTGCTGTCGCTCATCAGTGGGCCTCCGGCCAGCCAATGGCCTCGATCAGGGAACGGGACACTTTTTCGCAGACCTGCCGATATTCCTCGGAGGACCGGTAGAGGGGATCGCGTTCGCCGCTGGTCTGCAGGGGAAAATCCATGTGGACGCGGCCGGGGCGGGCCTTCATGACGACGATGCGGTTGGAAAGATAGGCAGACTCGTAGACGGAGTGAGTGACGAAGATCACTGTAATGCCGGTGGTCTGCCATAACCGCAGTACGTCGTCGTTGAGCTTCTGGCGGGTGATCTCATCGAGGGCGGCGAAGGGCTCGTCCATCAAGAGCAGCTTCGGCTTGGTGACCAGCGCGCGGGCGATGGAGACGCGCATCTTCATGCCGCCCGACAATTCGCGCGGATAGGCCCCGGCGAAATCCTGCAGGCCGACGGTCGCGAGCGTCGCCATGATCTGGTCACGGGCTGATGCCTCGGAGACGCCGCGCAGTTTCAGCGGCAGGTGGACATTGCCGAAGACGGTTTTCCAAGGCAGCAGCGTCGGCTCCTGAAAGACGAAGCTGATATCGCCATCCGGAAGCCCCTTCGAATTGATGCGCGAGCTCGGCCAGTCGATCCGGCCGCTGGAGGCGCCGCCGAGGCCGGCGATGATGCGCAGTGCCGTCGACTTACCGCAGCCGGAGGGGCCGAGCAGGCTGATGAACTCGCCGCTTTCGACGTTGAGCGACATGCCGGAAAGCGCCAGCGTGCCGTTGGAGAAGACCTTCGAGACCTGCTCCATGACGACCAGTGGCCGCTTGCGCGGTTCGGTTTGGATGATCGTGGTGGCTTCGGACAGGGTCATGTTCGGCTCTTTGTTGATCCACCCTCCCCTTGAGGGGGAGGGTCGGAGCGCAGCTCCGGGGTGGAGTGATCTTTCGAAATCTCGGGGTGTCCCCCCCCCCCCCCCCCC
>NZ_AJVM01000091.1:0-5421 GCF_000281735.1 Rhizobium sp. AP16
ACGTCATGCAAACCTTCCTGAAAGCAACGTCATTCAGCCGAGCGGAAAAGCCCGCCCGTCTATCGATCATCAAATTTCTGAAACAGCACTCAATACCATGTGCGGCTGATCATCAGCCTGGCTGTTGGATAGCAGAAATCCAATCTATGCATCAGAAAGTAGTGGGTGCACCGCACCAATTATCACACGTTTTTAGGGAGGCGTGTTAATTCTACAACATTCACCTTCACTAATTGACATAATTAGTCGCAGCCGCCTCCTTCGATTGGCGATCGCTATTGAGCCTGCAGTTTCCGTCGTGACGACGGCGGGCGCTTCACCACGCGGTGCTCGACGGCGGAGATCGCCTCGCCCTCGCGCAGGGCCTCCGATAGGCGACAATATCGGCCGCAGTTGTCGCAACGGCATTTCCGCTCGCCGGTGTCCGAAGCAAAGCCGCGATAATGCATCGTGTCGGCCGAGCCGCACCCTTGCCTCCCAGTAACCGGAGGGATCGAGCTCCGGGATCCACTGGCGCATGCGCTTCACCCAGCGGATGACTGTCACCACCTTGACGTCAATCATCTCGGCCGCATCGGTGATAGGCCGCTGCTGCGACAGCAGCCGGACGAATAGCTCCAGCTTTCTGAACTTCAGGCCCGACGGCGGCGTGCCGGTGGTGCGGCGGAAGTGCACATCGCAGGCGAGGCAGCGGAAGACGGGGAGACCGGCTTCGGATGGGCCGCGCGCGCGGACAACACCGTCTCGTCGCCGCTGCAACAAGGACAATACGGTGGCACCTCAGGCACCTGTTGAATTCCGCGCAAAATTCGCCCAGTTTGCCATCTCGCCGTGACCCAGCGACCGTCATGAAGCGTAATGTCTTCATTGCCTTGTCTCAAGTCGATCCTGGTCAGCACCAAGCAGAAAGGCGGATCAAATCACGGCGGGGTTCAACACGCAGATGTTCGCGGCAATTCTTGATGCTGAAACGCACATGGAGCAAACGATGTGTCTCGCTCACGCGATTGCGCTAGCTGTCGTATAATTCTAAAAAATGCAAACATTCCAAGTCTCCACCGGCATTGACTCTCTCTAACCAGCCAGGGATTTGTTCCCGATCGGCAAGATTGCGCGCTGCAGGGAGCACGCCGTATTGGCAGGCCAGCCCCTGATCCAGTTCTCATCAGTCGTACGTTCAATCTCCAATCTAAGAATTTGATATCGAATCGAAAGGAACAGGGTAACCATGTCGTCGGAAGCGCACGTTGTTGGTAAAATTGCTCTTGTTTGCTTTTTGCTTTTTGGCCCTTCAGCAATTGCAGGCCAGTGGGAAACGATCGCTACAATGCCAGGCCTCGAGTATTTGCCTGAATCCGCCCACCGGATTGGAGACCGTGTCTATCTCATACATCGGAATACCCCTCGTGAAGGTGCGGCAAACTTTGTGATTGCCGATGACCTTGATTGCCAAAATCAGGCACTGCGCATTTCCTGGGCGAATGGCAGTCTCGGTAAGGTCACAGGCCGCTATTACAACAACGGCAAGTCGCAGGACCGTTATGCGTCGGTCGATTTCAAAGCAGCTGATACCGACCAGGTCTTCTACGACTGGGCCTGCAAGCTGCCTCTTCAACCAGAACGTCTAGTCAATGTGAGGACCGAGCAAGAGGGAGCGCTCACCCAGGTCGATATCAGCAGTGTGAAACGAATAGGAGCGGTGGCAACCCTTTGGATGCGTCACGACTATCCAACGATCAATTTCGATCCTCCTTACAATGCTCCGTTTGACTCGAAGCGTGAGTTCGTGCGGCTGAATTGCGATACGAGCCGGTATAGCACCCTGGTGGGATACGACTTTATGCCCGATGGAACAGTGACCGACGGGATGATCGCTCCGGAGGAAGACACGGCGCTGACACCGTCAGACAGCTATGCTGCCGCCAAAGAAATTGCATGCAATACATCGATGGATCTGAAAAGCTTTGCCGGAATAGGTGGAATTACGAGCAGGCCAAAACCGCCGCTTCCACCTAAGCGCGGAATAGAAGATGTGGCGATCCCCACGGAAATCGCCAAAACAGTCGCGAGGCTGCTGTCCATTCTGCCTGACGAACCTGTTGTATCGGAAGCCAAGATCACTCAAACGAGCAAAAGCAGCTTAGTGCAGACCAGCAAACAGGTGATTGTCGTTATCAAACCTAAGAAGGATGGAACCACACGCGTTCAGGAAATCTACGATCGGGGGGTCTCCGTCGACCGTGAAGTGTTGGGGCCAGTCCAGTTGAAATCCAAAATGAACTCGAACATGGCTGAACCCAGTGACGTTACACTTACCACATCGCTGACGGTGAATTCAGGAACCTGGGCTGCAGGTCAGGAGCTCTCCTTTGAGATTGAAATGCCCGCCACCGCTGGGCCGAAGAAGTTCGAAATGTCGTGCAAGATCGGTGAACCAATCGAAGCAAACACCATTCACAGGTCCCTTGCAGGTCACGCGTGGCCTCTCGAATGCGATCGGAAAGGCGATAGCAAAATGAGAGGATACTATGTCGGCCAGCTTCGCTATTTCTTTGTAGCCCACAGCGAGTCTAGTTTGGGAAGGTCAGATTCTACGATCGACGGCATAGAAATCGGTCGTTAGCCCGTTTCTCCGCGCGCTGCACCCGTCCAACGCCGCCTAGATCATTACATTGATGGCGTTATGAAGAAACTGGTTTCGGGGGGCAGGCTTTGCCCCGTTCGTTGCTTCGGAGGGTCCAGTGGGCTGTCCGACCGAGCTTTGCTCGAGCGCGCCTCACCCTTCAGGTTCTGATCCTGCCGAGCTACCGGTCTTGGTGATGTTCTTTGGAAAGACTGGTTGCGGGGGCTCGCAACCAACGATTCCTACGATTGTTTGAACGGCCCATCCCAAGGCTAGCGGCTTAGGCTGTCGACCTAAGCCCGGTTCGAATCCCCCCAGACAGTCATCCTCGCCGAAGCGCTCCATGGCACGATATATTCGATGGTAGACACCAAGCCGCTCATTTGCCCCGGTTCGCGGCTGCGGCATGAGGCATGAGGCATCAGGAATGCGGCGATATCCGTGATGACATCCGTCAATTCACCCGGATTATGGGCAACGTCTTCAACAAACGCTCGCCATTGCCGTTGCTTTTGCTGATCCTGGGCAAATGCTTCCGTTAAAGCATCCGGTAGCACCGTTGGGATCGGCGTCTCACGCCGTTCGAAAGTGCCGGAATTGCCCGCACCAACCTGTCATTGCTGAAATCGAACGACCTGCTGAGAATCTAGATGTCGTAGAAATCTTTCATCCGAGTGTTGGCACGCCCCAGCGCCACCATCGCCTGGAATTTCTCGGCAATGACAGTCTCCCGGGCGTAGCCCCGCAGCCGGGGCATGGGAAAGTCCAGCATCGAAGGATAGTCCAGTTCCTCGGTGCCAGGCTCCAGCGCATCGCCAAAGCCGATGTCGATCGTCAGGCTGATCCGGGCGCCGCTGATCGAAGCTGTCGTCCTCAGCCTCAGCCCGCCATATTCCAGCTCTTCGCGAATGCGGTCGACGCGAAGTGCGTCAGCGTCGAACTCGACGCCATCGCTGGCGTCCTGCGCCAGGATCTCCCGAAACGTCGCCAGCATTAGCTCCGCGCTCGGATCACCGAAACCCAGCAGATCAAGGTCGCGCGTGCCGCGGTGTGGGTCGTCGAACCAACTCATCATCAACATGGCGCCCTTCAGCACGAAACGGTCGGCATGGCTTGACCGGCTGAGCCGGAAGAGCAGCCGCTCGAGGGCGAAGCGGGTCAGAACCAGGTCGAAGCTCTGGCCACTTGCCTTGGCGAGTTGCAGCAGACGTGCGCGCACCGAGGCGCCGATGTTCTTGATCTCTTTAGCCATTGGCAGTCAGCGCCTCGATATACGGCCGGATGACCGTGGCGACACCGCCACGCTCGGCCTGCCTGGCAATTTCACCGGGGGTGGCCTTACGCTGACGGAGCACTTCTTGGAGGCCCTCAATCGCCACCGACAGACCGATCTTGTTGCGATATCGGAAACAGTCCGCGATTGTTTTGACGATCCCAAAGACCTTTACGGGCACACCTTCGACGACATGGGTCTCTACGCTTTCATTGAGCAGTCTGTCGGTGAAGCGCACGATCCGAATAGGCGTACTGTCGGGTTTGGGAGCCCAATCCTTCCGCCCTATCGCCAGCCACACCTGCTTCGGAAGCTGGTCGGTCAGGCCGTGGAACGCGAGGGCCGACACAAGGCAGACAACACCCTTGGGTAGGCGTTTAGCGGCCTCGGCCAGACTGTGGTTGGCGTCGAGCGGCGCGTCGGAGAGCTGATAAAGGCCCCGTGCAAGCCGGAGCACCTCCCCATCCCGCTCCATGCGGCTCATCGTGGCGGCCGTTACGCCAGCATCGCGCAGCTCTACAAGACGCGCGATCCCACGCGCCGTCAGGAAGGCGTGGGCGATTTGGCGCTGGGAGATAGATTCGGGCATTGATACGATAGCTCGGAACTAAGGACGTATAGTCCGAGGATTCGTATCAAATTCCAACGATCAAGGGAAGCTCTGGCAAGCAGCAACTTTTCAATCGAGCGCCTCTACCATACATCCCAACGCGGCGCCTAGACTCCAGTCGGTCATTCGAGGCAAGTAGCGCCGCGTCAGATATGCGACCCAAGCTCCGTGCGTCCCACATCTATGCCCCTAAGGCTCAAGTTTGGCTGTATTTCGACTTATATCGCTCCTCGGGTACCAGCCACTCTTCAAGATAGTCGAAGGGATCCAGCGTACCGAGCATGGCTCTCGCCAACGCGAGACGTTCCGTGAGCTGGGCACGTCGTTCAGTCTCCACGCCCTCCAAACGTCTCTCCGCCTCCTGAAAAGGCGTTCGACGGACATTGCTGCCTCCCACTTATTCATGAGGTCCGAGAGCTGCTTCTGGCTCTCTGCCAACGCTTGAGAACTGGCCGGCTTCCTCGACGGTGCGGAAGAACCACCTCCCCTGCTCCATCCCAATCTGGCAAAGCATTATCATGAGGAGATTGCTGCCCTCCACGACCAGCTCGGTGATGAAGAAACTCGGGCACAAGCCGCCGATAAACTTCGCACGCTGGTAAGCCGTATCGATCTCATACCCGATAGGACAGAACTGGTGATCGTACTGCGCGGCGATCTTGCCGCGATCCTTACCTTCGCATCTGGCAAGAAGAAACTCGAGTTTCTCAACGAGAAGGCAATCCTGGAAGCACTGATGGGCCGAGCCAGGACGATTGAAGGACAAAAACGCAAAAAGCCCGCGATGCGGGCTTTCGGACACTGGCACTTTGGAAAGATTGGTTGCGGGGGCAGGATTTTCCCCGTTCGTTGCTTCGGACAGTCCAGTGGGCTGTCCGACCGAGCTTTGCTCGAGCGCGCCTCACCCTTCAGGTT
>NZ_AJVM01000092.1:0-1113 GCF_000281735.1 Rhizobium sp. AP16
CAACGGGTACGGATAGCGTGGCCATCGGCCCGAATGCCGTCGCCAACAATGCAGGCGACATCGCACTCGGCTCCGGCTCGGTGACGGCTGCTGCCAACCCGACCGCAGGCACGACCCTCCAGGGCACGGCCTACACCTTCGCCGGTGCTACGCCGACCAGCGTTCTCAGCGTCGGTGCTCCCGGTGCGGAGCGTCAGATCACCAACGTCGCGGCCGGCCAGCTCTCGGGCACCTCGACCGACGCGGTTAACGGTTCGCAGCTCTTCGCCACCAATACCGCCGTCAATAACATGACCAACGGTAAGGTCGGCCCGTTCGTCTCCGACAACTCGGTGACGTCGACGCAGCCGGTATCGTCCGGGGCTGATGCCCTGGCAGGCGGCTTCGGTGCTTCGGCAACAGGCGCGGCTTCGTCGGTCATCGGCAATTCCGCAACCGACAATGGTGTGGCCAACTCCACCGTGCTTGGTCAAGGCGCCAGCATCACGGCAGGGCTGACCGGCTCGAATGTGGCACTCGGTCAGGGTTCGGCGGTGACGGCGGCAGCGGTACCAACCGCAGGCGCCACCATCGGCGGCACGGCCTACACCTTTGCAGGTGCAACGCCGGCCGGCGTCGTCAGCATAGGAACGGCGGGCGCCGAGCGCCAGCTGACCAATGTTGCGGCGGGCCAGCTCTCGGCCACCTCGACGGATGGGGTCAACGGTTCGCAGCTCTTTGCGACCAACCAGCAGGTCACCAGCAACACCACCGCCATTACCAACATCAACAACGGTGGTGGGATCAAGTACTTCCACTCGAACTCGACACTGCCGGACTCGACGGCAACGGGCACGGATAGCGTGGCCATCGGCCCGAACGCCGTTGCCAACAATGCAGGCGACATCGCGCTCGGCTCCGGTAGCACCACGGCAGCGGCCGTAGCAACGACGGGCGACACCATCAACGGCAACGCCTACACCTACGCCGGCGCCGCGCCGACGAGCACGGTGAGCGTTGGCGCTCCGGGTGCAGAACGCACCATCACCAACGTGGCGGCGGGTCGTGTCAGCGCCAGCAGCACGGATGCCATCAACGGCAGCCAGCTGTTCGCGACCAACACGGAAGTCGGCA
>NZ_AJVM01000093.1:0-807 GCF_000281735.1 Rhizobium sp. AP16
GGGCGATGTCACGTTGTCTACAGCTTAACGGTTGAGGGATAATTGGGCGAGGATGAGCTCGACGACGATCAGTTACAAGAATCACCGCTTTTCACCGCAGATCATCGCCCATGCGGTGTGGCTGTATTTCCGGTTTCCGTTGAGCCTACGGTTGGTCGAGGAAATGCTGTTGGAGCGGGGCATTGTCGTATCGTACGAAACGATCCGGCGATGGGGCTTCAAATTCGGGCGGCTTACGCCAAGCAGTTGCGCAGAAAGAAGCCGTCGCAAAAGGATATCTGGCATTTGGACGAGGTCCTGATTTCCATCGGTGGCCGAAAACATTGGCTTTGGCGCGCGGTTGACCAGGACGGCTACGGTCTCGACGAGATCGTCCAGGCTCGCCGCGATACCAAGGCTGCCAAGCGATTGCTGGTCAGACTGTTAAAGAAGCAAGGCCTGTCGCCGAAGCGCATCGTCAGCGACAAACTGCGCTCATACGGAGCAGCAAGACGCAATGTCATGCCCGGCGTCGAACATCGATCCCACAAGGGCCTGAACAATCGCGCGGAAAATTCTCACGCACCACTTCGGAAACGAGAACGGATGATGCAGGGATTTCGATCCGTCGGCGGCTTGCAATATTTCATCTCGGTCTTTTCAGCAATCAGAAATCTTTTCGTCCCGTCGCACCAGAAACGCTCAGCCCTCGCCACCCATATTCATCGCATCCGCGCAATGGCGCATTGGAAAGCCGTGACCGGCGCAACTGCGTAAGTTCATCGGCAAACACCTTGACGGGGATTAAGCGAACAACGTGACATCGCC
>NZ_AJVM01000094.1:0-2805 GCF_000281735.1 Rhizobium sp. AP16
CCCCGCCACTGCGGCGGGTGCTGCCAATGCCTCCGGCGCTGCCTCCGTCGCGATCGGCGTGGGTGCCGTTGCCTCGGGTGACGAGGGTCTAGCCCTCGGCAACCTTGCCACCGCGACAGGTCTCAATTCCCAGGCGGCCGGCTTCAACGCCCGCGCCTTCAGCCAGAACGCCACCGCCCTCGGCACCAATTCCAAGGCCGGCGTCCTCGGTTCGACAACCATCGTGAACGACACGGCCATCGGCTATAAGGCCTTTGCGATCGGCGGCAATTCCACCTCCCTGGGTAGCCAGGTCCAGGCCAACGGCGCCAACAGCGTGGCCTTGGGTGTGAGCACCACCGCGACGGGTAACAACTCGTTTGCGGGTGGCAACAGCGCGACCACGGGCGCGGCTTCGACGGTTGCCATCGGTGACACGGTTTCGGTTGCCGCAGCGGCGGGACCGGGCTCAACGGCGATCGGCGCCAATTCGAGCGTGACCGGCGGAACCGGCGCGGTCGCCATCGGTAACGGGCAGACAGTCAACGGCGACGGCGCCGTTGCCATCGGCGATCCGAACTCGGCGACCGGTACCGGCGCAGTGACAATCGGTGCCAACAATACGTCCAATGGCCAGGGCGCTGTTGCGCTCGGCAATTCCAACACCGCGACCGGCCAGGGCTCGGTCGCGCTCGGCAACACGTCGAATGCCGCCGCAGCAGGCGCAGTCGCCCTCGGCGACACGGCGGTCGCCAACAATGCCGGCGATGTCGCTCTCGGCTCGAAATCCGTCACAGCAGCGGCGGTCGGGACCTCGGGTGCAACCATCGGCGGCACGGCCTACACCTTCGCCGGCACCGCGCCCACCAGCACGGTCAGCGTCGGCGCTGTCGGCGCCGAGCGTACCATCACCAACGTCGCGGCCGGCCGTCTCTCGGCCACCTCGACGGACGCGATCAACGGTTCGCAGCTCTTTGCGACGAACCAGCAGGTCACCAGCAACACCACCGCCATCACCAACATCACCAATGGCGGCACGAAATATTTCCATGCCAATTCGACGCTGCCGGACTCGACGGCAACGGGCACGGATAGCGTGGCCATCGGCCCGAATGCCGTCGCCAACAATGCAGGCGACGTCGCACTCGGCTCCGGTAGCACCACGGCAGCGGCGGTTGCAACGACTGGCGATACCATCAATGGCAACGCCTACACCTACGCCGGGACGACGCCGACCAGCACCTTGAGCGTCGGTGCTCCGGGCGCCGAGCGCACCATCACCAACGTGGCTGCGGGTCGCGTCAGCGCCAGCAGCACGGATGCCATCAACGGCAGCCAGCTGTTCGCCACGAACACGGAAGTCGGCAAGGTCGGCACCACGGTCAACAACATCGTCAACGGCGGTGGGATCAAGTACTTCCACTCGAACTCGACGCTGCCGGACTCGACGGCGACGGGAACGGATAGCGTGGCCATCGGCCCGAACGCCGTTGCCAACAACGCCGGCGACATTGCACTCGGCTCGGGCTCGGTGACGGCTGCTGCCAACCCGACCTCCGGTGCCACCATCGGCGGCACGGCCTATACCTTCGCCGGCGCAACGCCGACCAGCGTGGTCAGTGTCGGTGCTCCCGGTGCCGAACGGCAGATCACCAACGTTGCGGCAGGCCAGCTCTCGGGCACCTCGACCGACGCGGTCAACGGCTCGCAGCTCTTCGCCACCAACCAGCAGGTCACCAGCAACACCACCGCCATCAGCAACATCACCAATGGCAAGGCCGGACCGTTCGTCTCGGATAATTCCGTGACGGCAACGCAACCGGTCTCCTCGGGTGCTAACGCACTCGCCGGCGGCTACGGCGCCTCGGCGACGGGTGCCGCATCCTCAGTGATCGGCAATTCCGCAACCGACAATGGCGTGGCCAACTCCACAGTGGTCGGCCAGGGTGCCAGCATCGCTTCCGGCATGACCGGCTCCAACGTTGCAATCGGCCAGGGTTCTGCGGTGACGGCAGCGGCGGTCCCGACCGCAGGCGCCACCATCGGCGGCACGGCATACACCTTCGCCGGCGCAACACCGGCGGGTGTCTTCTCGGTCGGAACGGCGGGCAACGAACGGCAGATCACCAACGTCGCGGCAGGCCAGCTCTCGAGCACCTCGACGGACGCGGTCAACGGCTCACAGCTCTTTGCCACCAACCAGCAGGTCACCAGCAACACGACCGCCATCACCAACATCAACAATGGTGGTGGGATCAAGTACTTCCACTCGAACTCGACGCTGCCGGACTCGACAGCAACGGGCACGGACAGCGTGGCCATCGGCCCGAACGCAGTCGCCAACAATGCCGGCGACATCGCGCTCGGCTCCGGTAGCACCACGGCAGCGGCGGTTGCAACGACCGGCGACACCATCAACGGCAACGCCTACACCTACGCCGGGACAACACCGACAAGCACCTTGAGCGTCGGTGCTCCTGGAGCTGAACGCACCATCACCAATGTGGCTGCAGGTCGTGTCAGCGCCAGCAGCACGGATGCCATCAACGGCAGCCAGCTGTTTGCGACCAACACGGAAGTCGGCAAGATCGGCACAGCCGTTACCAACATCACCAACGGCAAGGCCGGTCCGTTCGTCTCCGATAGCTCGGTGACCTCGACGCAGCCGGTATCGTCAGGGGCGAATGCTCTGGCAGGCGGCTTCGGAGCCTCCGCCACGGGTGCTGCCTCGTCGGTCATCGGCAACGGTGCGACCGACAATGGCGTGGCCAACTCCACCGTCCTTGGTCAGGGCGCCAGCATCACGGCCGGTCTGACCGGCTCCAA
>NZ_AJVM01000095.1:0-63517 GCF_000281735.1 Rhizobium sp. AP16
GGCGGCGGCGATGACAGCTGCCACTCGAGCGTCGTCGCGCCCTCGCCCCAAGGATTGTCGCCGGCAACGCGCTTCTTGGCGAAGGCGTCATAAACGCCATAAAGGAAGATGACCACACCCACGGCTGCGACATAGGAGCCCATGGAGGAAACGAAGTTCCAGCCGGCGAACGCATCCGGATAGTCGATGTAGCGGCGCGGCATGCCGGCACGACCGAGGAAGTGCTGCGGGAAGAACACCATGTTGACGCCGATGAAGGTGACCCAGAAATGCAGGTTGCCAATCTTCTCATTGTACATGTAGCCGGTCATCTTCGGGAACCAGTAGTACCAGGCGGCGAAGATGGCGAAGACGGCGCCGAGCGACAGCACGTAATGGAAGTGTGCCACGACGTAATAGGTGTCGTGCCATACGCGGTCGAGGCCGGCATTGGCGAGCTGCACGCCGGTGACGCCACCAACCGTGAACAGGAAGATGAAGCCAATCGCCCAGATCATCGGCGTGCGGAACTCGATCGAGCCACCCCACATCGTTGCGATCCAGGAGAAGATCTTCACGCCGGTCGGAACGGCGATGACCATCGTCGCGAAGACAAAGTAACGCTGCGTGTCGAGCGACAGGCCGACCGTGTACATGTGGTGGGCCCAGACGACAAAGCCGACAGCGCCGATCGCGACCATGGCGTAGGCCATGCCGAGATAGCCGAAGATCGGCTTGCGCGAGAAGGTCGAGATGATGTGGCTGACCATGCCGAAGCCGGGCAGGATCAGGATGTAGACTTCCGGGTGACCGAAGAACCAGAACAGGTGCTGGTAAAGGATCGGATCGCCGCCGCCTTCAGGCGCGAAGAAGGTCGTGCCGAAGTTACGGTCGGTCAGCACCATGGTAATGGCGCCCGCCAGAACCGGCAGCGACAGGAGCAGCAGGAAGGCAGTGATCAGCACCGACCAGGCAAAGAGCGGCATCTTGTGCAGCGTCATGCCCGGAGCGCGCATGTTGAGGATCGTGGTGATGAAGTTGATCGCGCCGAGGATCGAGGATGCGCCGGCGATATGCAGCGCGAAGATCACCAGGTCGACCGCTGGTCCCGGATGCCCACCTATGCCTGACAATGGCGGATACATGGTCCAGCCGCCGCCCGCGCCATAAGCACCGGCCGGGCCTTCGACGAACATCGACAGGATCAGGAGCAGGAAGGCCGGAACGATCAGCCAGAAGGAGATGTTGTTCAGGCGCGGAAACGCCATGTCCGGCGCGCCGATCATGATCGGCACCATCCAGTTGGCGAAACCGCCGATCATCGCCGGCATGACCATGAAGAAGATCATGATCAGCGCATGGGCGGTGACGAAGACGTTATACATCTGCTTGCCGCCATCGATGGAAGCATCGCCCGAATAGCCATAAACCATGGAGGCCAGGCCGCTGAAGATCTGGATGCCGGGTTCCTGCAATTCCATGCGGATGGCAAGTGACAGCAGGAAGCCGATAAGGCCGGCGAAGATCGCGAAGATCAGGTAGAGAGTGCCGATGTCCTTATGGTTCGTCGAGAAAAGCCAGCGGTTTGCGAAACTGGGCTTGTGAGAGTGGTGATCGTCATGCGCGTGGGCGTCGTGATGATCGTGCGAGTGATCGTCGTGTGCCGTGGATCCAGCCATTGTCCCTAATCCCTCTTACTTCGCGACGTTTTCAGCGACATTGACGGTAGCCGGCTGATCGACGGCGGCCATCAGGGCCTTGTTCGCCTTGGTCAGATCACCGGCGGCGGTGGTCAGCCACTGCTGGTATTGATCTTGGGAGACGATGCGGATGGCGATCGGCATGAACGCATGGTCCTTGCCGCAGAGCTCGGAACACTGGCCGTAGTACAGACCTTCACGGTCGGCCTTGAACCAGGTCTCGTTCAGACGGCCCGGAACGGCGTCGATCTTAAGCCCGAAGGACGGCATGCCGAAGGAGTGGATGACATCCGTGGGTGCCGCGGTGACGAGAACGCGCACGACCTTGTTGACGGGCAGCACCAGCTCGTTGTCGACGGCGAGAAGCCGCGGATATTTAGACTTGTCTTCCTTGCCGGCCGCCGCGCGATCGGGCTCCTTCAGCATGAAGGAATCGAAAGCCAGCGGGTTATTTCCACTGTTTTCATACTCGTAGTTCCACTGCCACTGCGTCGCCGTCGCCTTGACGGTCACGTCGGGATTCTGCGGAAAGGTGAGCTGCTTGGTCAGAAGTTCAAAGGACGGAACGGCCAGGAACAGGAGAACGAGAACCGGACCCACCGTCCAGATCACCTCGATCACCGTGTTGTGGCTCGTCTTGGAGGGCACCGGATTCTTGGAGGCCCGGAACTTGACCATGACGACGATCAGAAGGACGAGCACCAGCAATGTAACCGGAATGATAAACCAAAGCGTGTATGCTTCGAACCAGCGAATTTCATGCATGTTGCCGGTCGCCGCCTCCTGCAGACCGGTTTCCCATGGTTTTGGCTGATCGGCATAGCTGCCGGTCGCAAAAAGCAGACAGGCGATAGCCGCCAGAGCTGCGTAAGCCCTCTTAATCACGATGTCTCTCCCTCCAGCGTTTGATCCCAGATCAACCTCAAACGCAGTATCCCTACAGTCCTCTGCGCTTCAAACCACAGTTTGGGGCACACCGCAACAACTCACAACATTTGTCCGTGCGGCATTTTTGCGCGAAATATACTCCCCCGACCCGTCTAAACATGACAAGCATTTCATCATCATACGAAAAATTGCATGACGGTCCATCGTATCGCCGTGACAAAATAGGATGGAGGTCGTATTTCCGCCGCACTCGATTGGAATTCAGCAGGCGGGGCTTTTCATTTGCCGGGCTGGGCTTCAACAATAGCGGCACTGATTCGAATCTAGAGGTTTCCATGGGTTTTCGTTCCCTCGCGCGGCTTTGGTTTGCCACCGCCAGCATCGCTGTCGCGGTTGCCGTGCCCGTTTCAGCGCAACAGGCACAGCCGGCGCCGCAGGCCCAACAGTTGCAACCGCAGCAGGGTCAGCAGCCGCCGACGCATACCCAGCAAGTCCCCACCACCCAGGTTCCACAACCGCCGGGTACGGTGCGCTCGAGCCATGGCGCATGGTCCGTGGTCTGCGACAAGCCGGCGGGTGCCGCCACCGAGCAGTGCGCGCTGATGCAGAATGTCATCGCCGAGGACCGGCCGGAAGTCGGCCTCTCGGTCGTCGTGCTGAAGACCGCTGATCGCAAATCGAAGATCCTGCGCGTGCTCGCCCCGCTCGGCGTTCTGCTGCCGAACGGCCTTGGCCTCAACATTGATGGCAAGGATATCGGCCGCGCCTATTTCGTCCGCTGCTTCTCCGACGGCTGCTATGCCGAAGTGGTGCTTGAGGACGAATTGCTGAAGACGCTGCGCAGCGGTGCCACGGCGACCTTCATCGTCTTCCAATCGCCGGAAGAAGGCATCGGCATTCCCGTCGACCTCAAGGGCTTTGCCGACGGCTACGACGCGCTTCCGTAAGTCGGCAGGGCTTGCCCTCTCGTCGTGCGACGCCTACATCGGCTCTGAACGGAGCACCTGACCCATGAATACCGATCTGCTTACCCTGTTCGATGCCGACGAAACCAAGCTGCGCGCCATCGTCGCAGAGGCGCTTGCCGGCGCCGACGACGGCGAGCTTTTCGTCGAGCATGTCCAGGCGGAATCGCTGACCTTCGACAACGGGCGGATGAAGGGCGGCAGCTTCAACACCGAACAGGGTTTTGGCCTGCGCGCCGTCGCCGGCGAAGCGGTCGGTTATGCTCATGCGGGCGATCTTTCGGAAGCGGCACTGAAGCGCGCCGCCGACGCGGTGCGTGCGGTTACCTCCGGTTATGCCGGCTCCTATGCAGCGGCGCCCCAGCGCACCAATAAAGTGCTCTATAGCGACGAGAACCCGATCGGAGCGCCGAGCTTCGAGGACAAGGCGAAGCTCCTGCAGCAGATCGACAGCTATCTGCGCGACAAGGACGGCAAGGTGCGTCAGGTGACGGCCTCCGTCGCCGCGAGCTGGCAGGTGGTCGATATTCTTCGCGCCGACGGCCATCGCGTCCGTGACATCAGGCCGATGACCCGCATCAACATCTCCGTCATGGTCGGCGATGGCGACCGGCAGGAATCCGGCTCCTTCGGCACCGGCGGCCGCGTCGGCTTCGGCGATTTCGTCACGGAAGAGAACTGGCGCCGTGGTGCCGACGAGGCGCTGCGCCAGGCGCTCGTCAATCTCGAAGCGATCGATGCGCCGGCCGGCACGATGGATGTCGTTCTCGGCTCCGGCTGGCCGGGCGTCATGCTGCACGAAGCCGTCGGCCACGGGCTGGAAGGCGATTTCAACCGCAAGAAGACCTCGGCCTTTGCCGGACTTTTGGGCCAGATGGTCGCCGCGCCCGGCGTCACCGTCGTCGATGACGGCACGATCGAAAACCGCCGCGGCTCGATCACGGTCGACGACGAAGGCACACCTTCGGCCTACAATGTCCTGATCGAGAATGGCAAGCTGGTCGGCTACATGCAGGACCGGCAGAATGCCCGCTTGATGGGCATGAAGGCGACCGGCAACGGTCGCCGCCAAGGCTATGCCCACACACCGATGCCGCGCATGACCAACACCTATATGCTCGGCGGCGACAAGACGCCGGAAGAAATCATCGCTTCGGTAAAGAAGGGCGTCTATGCCGTTTCCTTCGGCGGCGGCCAGGTGGATATCACCTCCGGCAAGTTCGTCTTCGGTTGCACGGAGGCCTATCTGATCGAGAACGGCAAGGTCGGCGCGCCGATCAAGGGCGCCATGCTGATCGGCAACGGCCCGGACGCCATGAAGCGGGTCTCGATGATCGGTAACGACATGAAACTCGACACCGGCATCGGCAATTGCGGCAAGGCCGGTCAATGGGTCCCCGTCGGCGTCGGCCAGCCGCATCTCAGGATGGATCAGGTCACGGTCGGCGGGACGAAGACGTAAGACCTGTCTGCCGCTCACCCCTCCTCCGGACGAAAGCGCCATTTCCGCTCCACGGCGGCGGCTAGATCCAGACCGTTGCGGTGGGCGAAGAGCAGGATATGGCCGAGCACGTCGGCCGTTTCGTCCGCCAGCGCGGTCGCCAGCTCCTCATCCGTCATGCCCTTACGCCTGCCACGGCCGGTCTTCTTGTTCCAGATCTGGGTAAGCTCGCCCACCTCTTCCTGCAGTTTGAGCACGAACCAATCGTCGTCGCGCTCGACGCCATTGGCAGCGGCGTAAGTGGCGGAGGCTTTTTCGAATTGCTGGATCAGGTCGGAAAGCATCGATATCGTTCCCTGTATGTTCCAGACATCAGTGAACGATTCTTCCCCAAATGTCGAGACGGCGGAGCTTGCGCCCCGCCGTCTCGATCGTTCCAGATTTTGATTTTCGATCAGCTCTTGTGCGGCAGAAGCAGGCAGTCGAAATCGTTGCGCTTCAGCGCGGCGCAGGCGGAATTCGCATCGTCACGGCTGCCGAAACCGACGAAACGGGCGCGGTAGACGGTTCCGCTGCCCTTGCCTACGGCTTCGGTATAGGGCGAGGCATTGGCGAGCGCATTGCCGGCTTTGGATTGGGCCGCGGAGAGCAGGTCCTTGGCCGCCTGCGCGGTCGGGGTCGCGGCGATCTGCACCTGCCAGCGGCCAGTCGCCGGCTTGCCGGCATTCAGGATCTCATCCATTGCCACCGGGCGATCCATCGGCACGGTAACGTTCGGGACGGCCGCATAGGCGAGCGGTGCGGATACCGGAGCGGTGTCCGTACGCTTGCGGGTCGTTGCCGTGGTCTGCGTGTCGACCTCCATGGCAACATCGTTCGAGGCGGAAGCCACTTCGACCTGCTTGACCTTGCCGCCGCCGATGCTCGCCACAAGGCGCGATGTCGAGCTGGATGCGGCCTTTGGCACGTAGCGATCGAGAAGCGAAGCCATCAGCGCGTCGCGGCCACGGGCCGTCGCGCCACCCATGACAACGCCGATGACGCGGCGATTGCCGTGGCGCACGGCGCTGACAAGGTTGAAGCCGGACGCATTGGTGTAGCCGGTCTTGATGCCGTCCATGCCTTCATAGCGATACATTAAATTGTTGTGGCCGCGAACGCGCTGGCCGCGGTAAGTGAAGCCGGTCTGCGAGAACAGCCGGTATTCCTGGGGGTAATTGTTGATGAGCGCGACGGCCAGCGTCGACATATCCCGGGCGGTGGTCACCTGCTGCATGTTCGGCAGGCCCGAAGCGTTCATGAAAACGGTGCGGCGCATGCCGATTTCGCGAGCCTTCTGCGTCATCAGGCGGGCAAAGCCGCTTTCGCTGCCACCCAGCGCTTCCGCCATCGCGGCGGCGGCATCGTTGGCGGACTTGATGATCATGCCGTCGACGGCCTCGCGCACGGTGACAGTACCGCCGGGCTTCAGGCCGAGTTTGGTCGGGGGCTTGCCGGCGGCATTGCTCGAAACCGGTATCTTGCTGTTCCAGCTCAGCTTGCCGCGATTAATTGCCTCGAACGTCATATAGAGCGTCATCATCTTGGTCAGCGACGCCGGATGATTGAGATCATCGGCGTTGCTCGAAGCAAGCACCGCGCCTGTCTTCGCATCCATGATGAAATAGGCGCTGCCCGCAAAGCTTGCGACGGGCGCACCCAGAAGCACGACGGCCGCAGAGAGGGCCATCAGAAATTTTTTCATATTCGTCCCCAAACGAAACAAATGCCAATACACCGCGTCAACCCATTGTGCGCTTTTGCGACAGAAGCCTGATATTCGGTGCGATATTGAGGCAACACCCTCAAGAGATTCCCAATTTTGCCTTTGCTGGTAAAATAACGGTTAACATATTGAAAATATGGCGCAGATTCAGCAAGGATTAACGGCACTCGGGCTACAGCATGGGTCTTCGTCAACCGGGTCAATCCCCATGGAGCAGGCCATCAGAGACCGTCTCAAGCGCGCCGCGATCTCCGGCGGGCTGGAAACCGCCACAATTCTGAAAAGCCTCGGGCTGATGCGCGACGCCGCCGGCCTCGGCGTGATCTTCACCCTGCATCATGTCCGTCCGCCGCAGCCCCACCGCTTTGCGCCGAACGCACATCTGGAAATTTCACCCGAATTCCTCGATCGCGCGCTGACCCGGTTGAAACGGGACGGCTACGATTTCATCGCTCTCGATGCGCTACCGGAGCGAATGGCAAGCAAGGGTGACAGGCAGCCCTTTGCAGCCTTCACCCTTGATGACGGCAATCGCGACAATTTCGACCATGCACTACCGGTCTTTGCCCGCCACGGAGTCCCCTTCACGGTCTTTGTCGCCCAGGGGCTGTCTGAGCGGACGCATAGCCTATGGTGGGAAACACTGGCCGAGCTGCTTAACCGGCTGGACCGGCTGACATTCGATTTCGGTACAGGTGCGGAGAGCTTCGCTCTTAATAGAGCCAGTCAACGGCAAACCGTATTCGCACGCTTCGCGGCCTATGTTCATGGCCACAACGAGACGGAAGCCGTCGGCCGGATCGACGCGCTTGCGCGCCAGAACGGCATCGAGCCGCTCGATCTCGTGCTCGCGTCGATCATGGACCGGACGGAGTTGAAGCGGCTTGCTGCGTATCCGCTCGCCTCGCTCGGCGCCCATACGGTGAGCCACCGGGCGCTTGCCCGGCTGCCTGAAGCGGAAGCGGCGGCGGAAATGTCGCTGTCGGCGGATTATGTTGCCGAGATCATCGGTCGACGGCCGGCGGCAATCGCCTATCCTTACGGTACGACTGAAGCGGCCTCACCGCGCGAGGCCCGGCTTGCGGCGGAGCTCGGCTTTGCGGTCGGCGTTACGACCCGGCCCGGGACGATTGCTGCCGCAAATGCTGCCGCCACCACCCTCCTGCCCCGGCTATCTCTCAACGGCCATTATCAGAAAGAACGCTACGCCTCGGCGCTTGCCTCCGGCATCCCCATGCGGCTGATGGGGCGCCGGGCGCCGGCATAATCGGTTACGGATACATCCGCACCTTTTCCCAGGCGCCTTCCGGCACCTCGCGGCGGAATTCGACGCGGTCATGCAGACGGAATGGACGATCGTGCCAGAATTCGATCGACAGCGGCCTGATGCGGAAACCAGACCAATGCGGCGGGCGCGGAATGTCGCCGAGGGCATAGCGCGCGGTATATTCGGCGACCGCCTTTTCCAGCGCAAAACGGCCCTCAAGCGGGCGCGACTGTTTTGAAGCCCAGGCGCCGATGCGGCTGCCGCGAGCCCTCGTCTTGTAATACTCGTCGGCTTCCTTGTCGCTCACCACCTCAACCAGACCGCGCAGCCGTACCTGCCGTCGCAGCGACTTCCAGTGGAAGCACATGGCCGCTTTCTTCTGGGAAAGAATTTCTTGGCCTTTCTGGCTCTCGAAATTTGTATAGAATACGAATCCCTGACTATCGAAACCTTTCAGAAGGACCATGCGGACATTCGGCAATCCATCCTTATCAACCGTTGCCAGGGCAACCGCATTCGGATCATTCGGCTCAGTGGCTTCTGCTTCGCGCAGCCAGGCGGCGAAAAGCGCGAAGGGTTCATTCTGTTCGGTGAAGTCACCGCTTGTTAACTCGTTTTCCGACATATTAGCTCAAATGCTCCGCAATTCCTAAAAATCGCCAGCCCTGATGCTGGCCAAGACACTCGGGTGGAAGTCATAGCAAAGTCGACGGTTCATACAAAGCGCAAGCTTGTAAAAGGCGCAGCGATGGCGGTTGCCATTCTCTCCCTTTTCTCCCTTGGCGGCTGTGTCAGCGGCGGCATGGATATCCTGAGTTCTGCGAAGGTGGATCGAAGCGTGGCCACGGGCACGATACCGACGGCTCCCGTCACCGCCGACAGCGTTTCAGACGAGACCACCGTGCGTAATGCCGTGACCTCGGCGGATCTCCACAAACTCAATGGGCAGCCCGTTCCCTGGGCAAATGCATCGACGGGCAGCGCCGGCGTCATCGACACGATCGTCGAAAACAGCGCCTCGGGCCAAGTCTGCCGCCAGTTCCGCACCACCCGGCATTCCTATCAGGGCATCGCCAATTTTTCCGGCAGGACCTGCCTTCTCGGCCAGGGCGAATGGCAATTGCTGAGCTTCCAGCAGGCCGGCTGACCACTTCGTTCTCCTCGTTATTCCCATCAAGTGCCCCCTGGACCGGTGGACGCGATGCAATGCGCGCCGGCCGGCAGCGCCGAGGCTTAGCGAACGGCTAACCATTCCGGCAGATCGCCTGAGCAGGGCGCACCAGACGTAACAACTGATTAGCAACTGTTCCCGCAGGATCACACCACATGCGCGCTGACCCTCTTCGCGTCCGGGGACCACGGAGGGAGCGCGATCCATTCTATTGTTTCCTTTTGGGCGCCCCAACGAGACCTGGCGCCGTCCAAATCGGTGGTTGAGATGATGCGCGATCCGTACAAGCTACTTGGCGTTAAGAGGGATGCCGGACCAGACGAAATCAAGACGGCGTGGCGCAACCTGGCGAAGGCTGTCCATCCCGACCACAATATTGGCGATCCCACCGCAACGGAGCGCTTTGCCGAAATCGGCCGCGCATACGAAACGCTGAAGGATCCGCAGAAGCGGAGCCGTTACGATCAGGTAGCGCACATGGCCGAAGCCAAGGCGCAGAGCCGCGAGCAGACCATTATGCAGCAGCGCCAGGCGGCGCGAGAAGCCGAGGAGCGCGCCAAGGCAGCGCGTGCCAACGCCGAAAAGATCATGGAAGAACTCGCCCGCGCCAATGCCCGCAAGGCGCAGGCAGCTGCGACCGCCAATCCGCAGGCCGCCGGCGCGAGCGAATCGCCGGAAGATATGGTCGAGCGCATTTTTGGCGTGAAGACCGCGCAAATGGCACAGAACCAGGCTGCGGCCGATACCAGCGCCACGGAGACTGCGAAGCAACGCGACACGAACGGCGAAGCTTTCGTCGAAGAGGAACAGCTTGCGACGGGAACCGGCTCGAGCGCCGTGCGCTCCCCTTTAGGTATCCTCGGTTCGCTCGTGCGCCGCATCACCGGCGTCGCGCAGGACAAGCCTCCGGAGAAAACGCCGGAGATCGCCGCCGAGGCGACCATTACGCTCGACGACATGCTCAAGGGACAATGGATCACCGTTCCGCTCCCCGAAGGGCGGGAAGCACGCTTCCAGGCGACAACGGATATCGGCAACGGACAAGTCCTGCACCTGAAGAATCAGGGACTGAAACTGCCGGGCATGCTGCGCGGCGATGTGGCAATCACCGTCCATCTTTCCACCGACAGCCGCTTCACACTCGACGGCTTCGACGTCCGCACGACGCTTCCGGTCACCATCGAAAATGCCGTGCTCGGTTATGAGACGGAGGTCGAGGGATTGAACGGTCAGGTCCGACTGACGGTTCCCGCCTGGTCGGGTTCGGATCAAGTCATCCGAATCTCCGGCGAAGGTCTTCCGGACGGACAGGGCGGAAAAGGCGACCTGGTGGTGGAGTTGCGCCTGATGCTCTGGGAAAAGCCGGACGACAAAGTCACGGATTTGATGCGCAGCATGCGCGAGGGCTTTTTTCTGTGAAATTTCAGTGACAACCGCACCCTTTGTTACGCTCCCTAACAGTTGATGATCTTGACAATGCTTGAACAGGGGATCGGCCTATGCCATAGGCAGGTTCAATTGTAATTCAAGGGAGCATAATATGGCTCAAGCCACTGGCCTCATGGCAGGCAAGCGCGGCGTCATTCTCGGCGTTGCAAACAACCGTTCCATAGCGTGGGGCATTGCCAAGGCCTGTTCGGACGCCGGTGCCGAAATCGCATTGACCTGGCAGGGCGACGCTTTGAAGAAGCGCGTCGAGCCGCTTGCTCAGGAACTCGGCGCCTTCATGGCCGGCCATTGCGACGTCACCGAACCCGCGACGATCGACGCCGTCATCGACGCGCTGGAAGCGAAATGGGGCAAGATCGATTTCGTCGTGCATGCCATCGCCTTCTCCGACAAGGACGAACTGACCGGCCGTTACGTCGACACCAGCCGCGATAACTTCGCACGCACGATGGACATCTCGGTCTATTCCTTCACCGCCGTCGCCCAGCGCGCCGAGCGAATCATGAATGACGGCGGCTCGCTGATCACCCTCACCTATTATGGTGCGGAAAAGGTCATGCCGCATTACAACGTCATGGGTGTTGCCAAGGCCGCTCTCGAAGCGAGCGTTCGCTATCTCGCCGTCGATCTCGGCGGCCGCGGCATTCGCGTCAATGCGATTTCGGCCGGCCCGATCAAGACGCTGGCCGCTTCCGGCATCGGCGATTTCCGCTATATCCTGAAGTGGAACGAATATAATGCGCCGCTGAAGCGTGGGGTTACGATCGATGAGGTCGGCAATTCCGCACTTTACCTGCTCTCCGATCTCTCCACCGCCGTCACAGGCGAAATTCATCACGTCGATTCCGGTTACCACACCGTCGGCATGAAGGCTGTGGATGCGCCCGACATGTCGGTCCTCAAGGACTGAAGCAACAGGAAGTCTGAACCGTGCCGCCTATCCTTTATGTGATCCGCCACGGTCAGACCGACTGGAATGCCGAGCGCCGACTGCAAGGCCAGAAGGACATAGACCTCAATGCCATCGGTCGCGCGCAGGCGCGGCAGAACGGCCTTGAACTGGCCGAAATTCTCGCCTTCGAAAACCAGCCCTTCGACTTTGTTGCGAGCCCAATGCGCCGCACGCGCGAGACCATGGAGATCGCGCGAGAAGCCATGGGCCTGCCGCCCAAGAACTATCACACCGACGAGCGGCTGGTCGAAGTCTCCTTCGGTGCCTGGGAAGGCTTCACTATCAAGGAACTGAAGGCGACCGAGGCCGAACGTCTTGCCGAGCGCAATGCCGGAAAATGGGATTTCATCCCGCCCGGCGAGGATGCGGAGAGCTACGAGATTCTCTCCTGGCGCGTCGGCTCATGGCTGGCATCCGTCGACAAGCCGACCGTCTGCGTCACCCATGGCGGCGTCATCCGTTCGTTGTTCCGGCTGGTCGGCGATGTATCGAAAGAATATGCCTCGGAGGCAGAGATCCCGCAGGATCGTATCCTGAAGGTCGATCCGCAGATGAAGATCATCGGCTGGATCTAGAAGCAGCCGCGTGTTCGGCTAGCGGCTGTCAATTCTCACTGAACGATATCGAGATCGTTGATGACGCGCTTGCCGTCGACTTCGGTGTAAAAAACGTCGACCTTGACGCCGGGTTTCAGGCCGCTGAAATCGAAATCCTCCGGCGCCTGATAGTTCTTGCCGTCATCCAACGTAATGCTGAAATTCTTCGCGTCGACCTTCTTGATCGTGGACTGGACGTCGGCGCTTTCGGCAAAACCGGCAACAGGGGCAAGAAAACTTGCCGTGGCCAGGAGCGTCGCAACAAAGAAGCGCATTAGAGGGACCCTTTTATTCCATTTCAGTGCCAATTTTTGATCTGACATAGATAATACTTTGAATATGGCGGAAGTTGCCCGCAACAATGGCTTTCGCCGCCCAATTGATGAATGTATCGTCACAATCCACAGCATGGCCTAATCTTTGTTTACCATATCAGGTGCTTGGCGGGCTTTCACCCCCTCATGCTTGTGCCGTCATTGTGGAAAGAAAGATTTGCCTCGGCGGCTTTTTGGCCTATGAGTGTGCCGCAATTCCAAGAGACAAGACGCGGCCCGCCGCCGGGCCGCCGCAATCCGGTTGTTCCCATGTCGCATAATAGTTTCGGTCACCTCTTCCGCGTCACCACCTGGGGCGAAAGCCACGGGCCGGCGCTCGGCTGCGTCGTCGATGGCTGCCCTCCCGGCCTGCGCTTCAAGCTGGAAGACATCCAGGCCTGGCTCGACAAGCGCAAGCCCGGCCAGTCGCGGTTCGTGACGCAGCGGCGCGAGGACGATCTCGTCAAGGTGCTCTCCGGCGTGATGCTGGACGAGGACGGCGAGACGATGATTTCGACCGGCACGCCGATCTCCATGCTGATCGAAAATACCGACCAGCGTTCCAAGGATTACGGCGAGATCGCCCGCAGCTATCGCCCCGGCCATGCCGACTATACCTATGACGTCAAGTATGGCATTCGCGACTATCGCGGCGGCGGGCGTTCGTCGGCCCGCGAGACCGCGGCGCGTGTTGCTGCCGGCGGCATTGCCCGCCTCGTCGTGCCCGGCGTCACCGTGCGTGGCGCGCTGGTGCAGATCGGCAAGCACAAGATCAATCGCGCCAACTGGGATTGGGCACAGGTCGACCAGAACCCGTTCTTCGCCCCCGATCCAGCGATCGTACCGGTCTGGGAGGAATATCTCGACGGCATTCGCAAAGCAGGCTCCTCGATCGGCGCGGTGGTCGAGGTCATCGCCGAGGGCGTACCCGCCGGCCTTGGCGCTCCGATCTATGCCAAGCTCGACCAGGATATCGCCTCGATGCTGATGTCGATCAACGCCGTCAAGGGCGTCGAAATCGGTGAAGGCTTTGCATCCGCCGAACTGACCGGCGAGGAAAATGCCGACGAGATGCGTATGGGCAATGACGGCAATCGCATTTTCCTGTCCAACCATGCCGGCGGCATTCTGGGCGGCATTTCCACCGGCGAACCCATCGTCGCCCGCTTCGCCATCAAGCCGACCTCCTCGATCCTGACCGAACGCCAGTCGATCGACGCCGACGGCAAGAATGTCGATATCCGTACCAAGGGCCGCCATGACCCCTGCGTCGGCATCCGCGCCGTGCCGATCGGCGAAGCGATGGTTGCATGCGCCATTGCCGATCATTACCTCAGAGACCGTGGCCAGACAGGCCGGCTGAAATAAGGACTTTCTCATGCCCTATGACCAGAAGCGTGTTGTCGATGCTATCAGGGCTTTCGAAGCAGGCGAAATCGTCGTCGTCATGGACGACAATGACCGCGAAAACGAAGGCGACCTGATCGTCGCCGCCGTTCATTGCACGCCGGAAAAAATGGCCTTCATCGTTCGTCATACCTCGGGCATCGTCTGCACGCCGATGCCGCGCGAGGAGGCCAAACGCCTGAACCTCAATGCCATGGTGGCGGAAAACGATTCGGCGCATACGACCGCCTTCACCGTCTCCGTCGACTTCAAGCACGGCACGACCACCGGCATTTCCGCCGACGACCGGACGCTGACGGTGCGCAACCTCGCCAATCCGAATGTCGGCCCGACCGATTTCGTTCGTCCCGGCCATATCTTCCCGCTGATCGCCCGCGAAGGCGGCGTGCTGATGCGCTCGGGCCATACGGAAGCTGCGGTCGACCTCTGCAGGCTTGCCAATCTACCGCCGATCGGCGTCATCAGCGAACTTGTCAACGACGACGGTACGGTGACGCGCGGCCCGCAGGTGGTCGAATTCGCCGAGCAGCATGGGCTGAAGCTCGTCTCCGTCGCCGATCTCATCGCCTATCGCCAGCGCAAGGAAACGCTGATCGAACTCGGCACCAGCTTCGACATCGACACGCCGTTCGGCAAGGCACGCGCGCATACCTATTCGCTGCCCTGGGACACGATGCAGCACCTCGCCGTCGTCTTCGGCGACATCCGCGACGGCATCGACATTCCTGTCCGCCTGCATCCGGAAAGCGTCGCCGAGGACCTGTTCGGCAAACGCCGACCGGTCGATTTCTACATGAAGAAGATCGCCGACGAGGGCCGCGGGGTCATCGTCTATCTGCGCGAAGGCTCTGTCGGCGTCGGCCATTTCGACAATGGCCGTAAAGCACGCCAGGCCGAGCGCGAAAGCCATGCCGAGGCGCAGGCACGCGACAGCGAATGGCTGGAAATCGGCCTCGGCGCACAGATTCTCAAGGATCTTGGCGTCAGCTCGATCAAGCTGCTCACCAGCCGCGAACGCCACTATGTCGGCCTCGAAGGGTTCGGCATCAAGATCGCTGCGACGGAGATTTGTTGATTTCCACCCTCCCCTCGAAGGGGAGGGTCGGAGCATAGCTCTGGGGTGGGGTGATGTCTCTCCACGCCCAGGGTCACCCCCACCCGCGCGCTCCGCGCGACCTCCCCCTCAAGGGAGAGGTAATTAACCCCGCCACCCCTCCAAAAACACCACCTTCTCAACCCCGGCAAAGCGCGCGACGCGCTCCAGTTCTGCCTCCAGCTTCTCCAGCCGGCCGGCAGACGCCTTTACGCCCGGTTCCAACCATAGGCGTTTGACATCAAGCGTTCCCGCCTTGCGGTCGGCTTTCATGTCGATCCGTCCAATCAGACGGTCTCCTTCCAGCAATGGGAAGACGTAATAACCATATTCCCGCTTCGGCTCCGGCACGAAGATTTCGATGCGATAGAAGAAACCGAAGAGGCGTTCGGTGCGGTTGCGGTCGCGTAGTGTCGGATCGAAGGGGCTGAGGACGCGGATGCGGGCAGGAGCCTCGGGGAAGCTGTCGAGTGTGGAAGAAAAATCGGCAAAGGCGAAAGAAGGGCGTGGCTTGCCGTCGCCCGCGGGCTCGATCAGCATTTCCGAGAGTTCGTCGCGATGCGCTTCCACCCAGACTTTCGCCTCCTGCGGCGTCACCAGGTTCCAGAAGGCGGCGATTTCGCCCGAGGTGGCGAAGCCCAGGCGCTGCAATGCTCCGCGGCAGGCCCAGTCGACGAATTCGTCGTGGCCGACCTCCGGTGTATGGACATGATCCGGCAGCACGCGCTCGACCAGATCGTAGACCTTCTGGAAGTTCGTGCGGCCGGCGATGGCGAATTTGCCGGTGCGCCAGAAATATTCGAGCGCCGTCTTGTTCGGATGCCAGTTCCACCAGCCGCCGGAGACATGGTTCTCCGCCTTGATCTCGCGGGCCATGATGGCGCCATTCTTCAGCACGCGCTCGTAGGTCTCCTCGAAGGCGGACTCGAACCCCTCACCGCGCCACTTGCGCCAGCGCTCGACCAGCGCCAATTCCTCACGGCGGAACCGGTGTTTCCAATAAACGAAGAAGGCGCTCGGCAGGATCGAGGCGTCGTGCGTCCAGTGTTCGAACAGCGCGCCGTCCTTTTCGAGCAGCTCGGTCAGATGTTCGCGCCGGTAAGTCTGGTTGCGCGAAAACAGGATCTGATGATGCGCCCGCTCGACGGTGCCGATGCTGTCGACCTGTACGAAGCCGATATCGTGGATGAGTTGCAGCAACCCCGCCTTGGTCAAGGCGCGGTTCGGTGGATTTGAAAGCCCCTGCTTGGCGAGAAAGACCCGGCGGGCGTCGCGATTGGAAAGCAGATTCGTCATGACCAGATCATAGGCATAAATTCCCATGCTTTCAAATAGGCGCTGATTTGATAATTCGCCATGATGGGCTATAGGACCGCAACACCACCACGGAATGGGACCAGCCGCTTGGATATCCGCTTCGACAATGCCGGCGTCGATTTCGGCACACGGGCAGCCCTTCTGCCGCTCAGCCTGACGCTCAGCGAAAAGCGCATCGGCGTGATCGGCTTGAACGGTTCCGGCAAGACGACATTCGCGCGGCTGATCAACGGGCTGACGAAGCCGACCGCCGGCCGCGTCACCGTCGATGGACTCGACACGCTCAGTGATGCCAAAGCTGTGCTCGGCAAGGTCGGCTATATCTTCCAGTCGCCGCAGAACCAGATCATCCTGCCGATCATCCGTGACGACATCGCCTTTGGCCTGAAGGCTCGCGGGCTTGGGAAAGCCGACATCGAGACGGCGGTTGATGGCATTCTCGACCGGTTCGGCGTGCGGCATCTGGCGGAACGGCGGGCGCACGAACTTTCGGGCGGCGAGTTGCAGATGGCCGCCCTCTGCTCCGTGCTCGTCACCGGGCCTGATATCCTCATTCTCGACGAGCCGACCAACCAGCTCGACCTGAAGAACCGGGCGCTGGTGCAGAAAACCATCGCCGGCCTGCCGGAAAGCGTCATCGTCATCAGCCATGACCTGCCGCTGGTCGAGGATTTCGACCGCGTGCTGCTGTTCGATCAGGGCCGCCTTGTCGTCGACGCACCGCCTGCCGAAGCCATCACCCGATACAGGGAGCTGGCCGCCTGATGCAGACACTGCATGTCGACGCCGACACATGGATGCACCGGATATCGCCGCGTCTGAAGCTTGGCGTATTGGCGGCGCTCGGCATCGTCCTGTTCCTGATCGACTCCATTGCGCTGCTCGCTATCGCCATCATCATTGGCGCCGCCCTCTACTTCCGCACCGGCCTGCCGGCGGGCGAAGCGTTGAGACGGCTGCGGCCGGTCCTTCTCTCCATCGCCGTCGTGGCGCTGTTCGGCCTGATCTTCAATCCGCTCCATGTCGCTGTTGTCACCGTGCTGCGGCTGGTCGCGCTGGTGCTGTTCGCGGCGACCGTCACGGCGACGACCTCGATCTCAGCCTTCATGGACGAAATCACTGCGCTTGCCGCTCCCCTCGAAAGGCTCGGTCTTTTGAAGGCCGCCGATATCGGCCTTGCGGTCGGCCTGGTCGTCCGCTTCGTGCCTGAAATTCTCGACCGCTACCGCGCCATCCGCGAGGCGCATGAGGCGCGCGGGATCAAGATCCGCATCGCCACGACGCTCGTGCCGCTGATCATCCTGACCTTGCGTGATGCCGATAATATCGCGGCTGCGATTGACGCCCGCGGCATTCGGCGGCATTGAACAGAGATTGTTTTTGAATGGAGCCGTCATGACGACCCGCGACCTCGTTCTCTCCGCGCTTTTTGCCGCCATCATCGTGGCGCTCGGCCTGCTGCCGCCGATCTCGATCGGCCTCATTCCTGTGCCGATCACCGCGCAGTCGCTCGGCGTCATGCTGGCGGGCGTGGTGCTCGGCGCAAAACGCGGCGCGATCGCGGTGCTGATCGTCGTGGTGCTGGTCTCGATCGGCCTGCCGGTACTGTCGGGCGGTCGTGGCGGGCTTTCCGTCTTCGCAGGGCCGACGGCCGGCTTCTTCATCGGCTGGACCTTTGCCGCCTACATCACCGGCTATCTCTCCGAACGATTGGTCAAGGCCGAGCAGACCGGCATCGCCCAGGGCATTGGCTTCTTTATAGCCTCGGTGATCGGTGGCGTTATCGTCCTCTATGCCTTTGGCATCGGCTGGCTGGCCCTCGTGGCCAATATCGACTTCGGCAAGGCATTCTTCGGGTCGATGGCCTTCGTGCCCGGCGATCTCGCCAAGGCAGTGGTCGCCGCTCTCGTCGGCCGCGCCGTCATGGCCGGTTATCCGCTGCTGCCGCAGCGGACCTGATCCTTAATCAAGATACTTATAGAGCCAGTCGCGGGTGTCTTCAGGCAGCGGGACTGGCTCATACTGCTCGCCGCGCACAGCAAGCCAAAGGATCTCCACCTCGGCGGCCAGCTCTTGACCGGTTTCGACCATGATCTTGAAGCCGATGGACTTGCCGCCGATCTTGCTGACCCGGACCGAAAAACGGGCGAGATCGTCATGGCGCAGCGCCCGATGCAGCGAGCAGGAGGCCTTGGTGGCGATATAGGCCGGCTCGTCGTCGACCAGCGGCCGTGTTCGCCAGAAATTCGACAGGGCGGTTTCCGCCTCCGAGATGTAGGAGGCGATGAACATCCGCCCATGCCTGTCGACATCGCGGGGTGCTACCCGCATCTCGACGACATCGGATCGTTCTGCACTTGTCATCACGAAAAGACCTTGGCCGGCGCTCCCCGCACCTGATGGAAAGCTTAACACTGCGCCCCGCGAAGTAAACGGGAGCCGGCGGAATTGATCGGGATGACTGCACCCGATCCGAAGCTCTCTTCTGGCACGACTTTACGACAGTCTTGCAGGCGCAAAAGCATCGCGCTTGCGGCCATCTCCGCCGATGACGTTCCGCCGAACGCGACCCAACCTCCACAATCATGAGCCGTAAAAATAAAGCAGAATCAACTCCTTGAGACGTTGTGCGCGGGAAATGAAGCTACTTATATTTCCAAGTAAGCATATGTTTTTATGAGAAAACAGACAGGCAATTGGAGATGATACCATGACCAAAGACCAGATTTTCGACACCCTCGAACGCTCTGCCCAGCAAATCGTTCCCGACTTGGGTGGCTCTGTCCAACGCACCGATTCATTTGACGCTCTGGTATCAATTCGCTCGATCTGGCCGAGATCGTCATTGCCACACTGGATAAGTTGCAGCTGGATATCCCCCTCAATGAACTAGCCGGGGCGAAGACCTTCGGCGAACTCGCAGACACCATCCATGCGAAATCCTGATCGACCGCATTGATCGTCCGTGACGTGGGTGTCGTATCGGCCCTGGGATAGGGTCAAACGGCGCCCTGCATCGGGGCGACGGTTGGCAGCGGAAGCCGCAGTCGCAACACCAAAATTCCCCAATCGCACGTATTCGTCTCGACCAATCCGTCAACACGGCCTGCGCAACATGCTGTGTTGACATTGCGGTGATATAGTCCATGTGCAGTAGCACCGTCATATCTCACCTATAGATTGGTTTCATGAGCACACGTCTTTACGAACATCCGATCTTTCTTGAGCACATCGTCCCGCCGGGTCATCCGGAGCGGCCGGACCGGCTGCGGTCGCTGAATATCGCGCTCGAGCATCCGAATTTCGACCGGCTGGACCGGCGCAAGGCGCCGCCCGCGCATGAGGATGCCATGCTGCTCGCCCATTCCGAGGAGCATCTGGAGTTCGTCCTGCGCTCGATGCCCGACAAGGGCGACGAGGGTGAGATCAACCAGCTCGAAGCCGACACCTATGCCAGCCCGAAGACGTTGCAGGCGATCATGCATGGCGTCGGTGGCGCGATGGCGGCGGTCGATGACGTGTTCTCAGGCGCCGCCGACAATGTCTTCGTCGCGGCCCGACCGCCCGGCCACCATGCCGAGAAGAACAAGGCCATGGGCTTCTGTTTCTTCAACAATGCCGCGATTGCCGCCCGCCATGCGCAAAAGGCCTATGGGGCCGAGCGTGTCGCCATCGTCGATTGGGACGTGCATCACGGCAACGGTACGCAGGACATCTTCTGGGACGATCCGTCCGTGCTCTTCTGTTCCACCCACCAGATGCCGCTCTACCCCGGCAGCGGCAAGAAGGACGACCGAGGCGCGCATAACACCATCGTCAACGCGCCGTTGTCGCCGAACACCGGCGGCGATCATTTCCGCGAGGCGTTCAAATCGCGCGTGCTGCCGGCGCTCGATGATTTCCGCCCCGACCTCATCATCATCTCCGCCGGTTTCGACGCCCATCACCGCGACCCGCTGGCGCAACTGAACCTCACCGGCGAGGATTTCGACTGGGCGACCGGGCGGATTCTGGAGGCCGCCGATCGCAGCGCCAAGAACCGGGTCGTCAGCCTGCTCGAAGGCGGCTATGATCTGGAAGGTCTGGCCGAGTCGGCCGGGCTGCATATTCTGCGCATGATGAAGGGTTGACGATGAGCGAAAGCGCCAAATTGGATGTGTCCGACTATTCCTTTGAAAAGGCAGTGGCGGAGCTCGAAAGCATCGTTGCGCGCCTGGAACGCGGCGACGTGGCACTGGACGAATCTATCGCCATCTACGAGCGCGGCGAAGCGCTGAAGAAGCATTGCGAAACGCTGCTCTCGGCGGCGGAGAACCGGATCGAAAAGATCAGGCTCGACCGCGCCGGCAAGCCACAAGGCACCGAGCCGCTGGACGGGCAGTGAGGCGAAGCGTGGGAAAATTTGAGTTTCCCGCCTATTCCCGGTAGGTTGCGCTTCAACCGAATGGAGCGCCCGCCATGTCCTTCTTTCCCGGAAAAGATCCGCAGCCTGGCGATGCCTTTGCCTGCGATGCGATCGAGCATCTCATCATTCCGCGCACCAGCGATATTGGCGGCTTTTCCGTGCGGCGCGCGTTGCCGAGCAGCCGGCGGCGGCTCGTCGGGCCATTCATCTTTTTCGACCGCATGGGACCGGCGGTGCTGCGTCCCGGCGAGGCGCTGGATGTCCGGCCGCATCCGCATATCGGGCTCTCCACCGTCACCTATCTTTTCGACGGTGAAATCCGCCACATGGACAGCCTCGGCACGGAAAAGGTCATCCGTCCCGGCGATATCAACCTGATGACAGCCGGGCGCGGCATCGTGCATTCGGAGCGCACGCCGGACAATCTGCGCGGCCATCCGCTGGCAATGTCCGGGCTTCAGACCTGGCTGGCGCTTCCCGACGACAAGGAAGAGATCGATCCGGCCTTTACCCATACGGAAAAGACCGACCTGCCGCTGATCAATGACGGTGGCGCAACCGGGCGCGTGGTGATCGGCAGCTTCGAGGGCGTCACCTCGCCCGTGACGGTGTTTTCGGACACGCTTTATGTCGATCTTCAGCTCCGGCCCGGCGCAAAGTTTCCTTTTGCGGCGGGCCATGAGGAGCGCGCGGTCTATATTCTCTCCGGCTCGCTCGTCGTCGCTGGCGATCGTTTCGAGCAGGATCAACTCCTGATATTTCGTCCCGGCGACGCCATAACGCTGGAAGCGTCCGAAAAAGACTGTCATTTGATGCTTTTTGGTGGTGCGGCGCTCAATTCGAAGCGCTATATCTGGTGGAATTTCGTATCGTCTTCCAAGGAGCGCATCGAAAAGGCAAAGGAAGAATGGCGCACCGGTCGTTTCGATATCGTACCGGGAGACGAGGAAGAGTTCATTCCCTTGCCGGAGAGCTAACGGGTTCATAACAGTGCCAAATGTTTCTTGTTCGGCCACTCCTTGAATTCGTCGGCTTTCGTCGCAATTTGTTTTGACGCAAAGGCGGGCCGCCGCCCAAGAATAGCAAGAAAGAGGCTCCAGCCTTGACACACATGCCAGAGACGCCCCTGCTGGATCAGGTCCATTATCCCTCCGACCTGCGAAAGCTGGAGGACCGGGATCTGCCGCAACTCGCCCGCGAAGTCCGCGACGAGATGATCGATGCGGTATCGCGCACCGGCGGACATCTCGGCGCCGGTCTCGGCGTCGTTGAACTGACCATCGCTATCCACAACGTCTTCGACACGCCGAACGACCGCTTGATCTTCGACGTCGGTCATCAATGTTATCCGCACAAGATCCTGACCGGCCGGCGCGACCGTATCCGCACGCTGCGCCAGGAAGGCGGAATTTCCGGTTTTACTCGCAGGGCGGAGAGCGAATACGATCCCTTCGGTGCAGCGCATTCGTCCACGTCGATTTCCGCCGGTCTCGGCATGGCGGTTGCCGCCGATCTCGACAAGACCGACCGCCGCGTCATTGCCGTCATCGGCGATGGGGCGATGTCGGCCGGCATGGCCTATGAGGCGCTCAACAATGCCGGCGCGCTCGACGCCCGGCTGATCGTCATCCTCAACGACAACGATATGTCGATCGCCCCGCCGACGGGCGCCATGAGCGCCTATCTCGCGCGCCTTGCCTCCGGCCGGACCTATATGGGCTTCCGTGATCTCGGCAAGAAGCTGACCGCCTATCTCGGCAAGAATGTCGACCGCGCGATTACCCGCGCCGTCGAACATGCGCGGGGTTATGTCACCGGCGGGACGATGTTCGAGGAGATGGGTTTCTACCATATCGGCCCGATCGACGGTCATTCCTTCGACCATCTGCTGCCTGTTCTGCGCAATGTTCGCGACAATGCGCAGGGTCCGGTGCTGATCCATGTCGTCACGCAAAAGGGCAAGGGCTATGCCCCTGCCGAAGCGGCGGCCGACAAGTATCACGGCGTCAACAAGTTCGACGTCATCACCGGCGCGCAGGCCAAGGTGAAGCCGAATGCCCCGAGCTACACCAGCGTCTTTGCCGATGCCCTGGTGCAGGAAGCGACGTTCGACGACAAGATCGTCGGCATCACCGCCGCCATGCCGAG
Source organism: Rhizobium sp. AP16 (assembly GCF_000281735.1). NCBI lineage: Bacteria > Pseudomonadati > Pseudomonadota > Alphaproteobacteria > Hyphomicrobiales > Rhizobiaceae > Rhizobium > Rhizobium sp. AP16. Next base: position 22,858 of record NZ_AJVM01000095.1, read on the forward strand.
CGGCACCGGCCTCGACAAGCTGCAGGAAGTTTTCCCCAAGCGCTGTTTCGATGTCGGCATTGCCGAGCAGCATGCCGTGACCTTTGCCGCAGGTCTTGCCGCCGAGGGCTTCAAGCCCTTTGCCGCGCTCTATTCGACCTTCCTGCAGCGCGCCTACGACCAGGTTGTGCATGATGTGGCGATCCAGGGCCTGCCGGTCCGCTTCCCAATCGATCGTGCCGGTTTCGTCGGCGCCGACGGGCCGACGCATGCCGGCTCCTTCGACACAACCTTTCTCGCTACCCTGCCCGGCTTCGTCGTCATGGCGGCCGCCGACGAGGCGGAGCTGAAACATATGGTGCGTACGGCCGCCGCCTATGATCTCGGTCCGATCTCCTTCCGCTATCCACGCGGTGAAGGTGTCGGCATCGAGATGCCGGAACGCGGGCAGATTCTCGAGATCGGCAAGGGCCGTATCGTCAAGCAGGGCTCGAAAGTGGCGCTGCTGTCCTTTGGGACACGTCTCGCTGACAGCCTGGCCGCCGCCGAAGACCTCGACGCCGCCGGCCTGCCGACCACCGTTGCCGACGCCCGTTTCGCCAAGCCGCTCGACCACGATCTCATCCGCCAGCTCGCCAGCCACCATGAGGTGCTGATCACCATCGAGGAAGGCTCGGTCGGCGGCTTCGGCAGCCAGGTTATGCAGTTCCTCGCCAGCGAGGGCCTGCTCGACAACGGCCTGAAGATCCGCACGCTGGTCATGCCCGACATCTGGGTGGAACAGGCCAAGCCCGAAGTCATGAACGCCATGGCCGGCCTCGACCGCGCCGGCATCGTTCAGACGGTGTTCAAGGCGCTGGGACGCAGCCTGATCGTTGGGGCTGCTGGATAGGAATCGGTTCTGCATTGCCGAACCAACCAATCCGCCGGATTTCCTGTTCGTCGCATCAGGGCGCGAAGACTGCAAAGCGGTCTCGGCCCGCTCCCTTTGCCCGATAGAGCGCGCTATCTACGTTCTTTAGCAGCTCCGTTCGCGTCGTGCCGTCCTGCGGCGCGATCGCAGCGCCGACGCTGAGCCGTGCGACAACGGATTTGCCCTCAATCTCGAAAGGCACACGGAAAGCGGAAAGCAGCCGCTCCGACATCGAGACCAGGGCACTCGCGTCGGGAGGATCGGGAACGAATATCGCGAATTCGTCTCCGCCCATGCGGACAACGATATCGTCGGCGCGAACAACCGAGCGAATGCGCCGGGCGGCTTCGCACAGAACCTCGTCACCGACGTGATGGCCGAGGCTATCATTGATAGCCTTGAAACCGTCCATGTCGAGATAGAGAGCACCAAAACCCCGCCCCACGGCGACTGCGGCATTGAGCGCATCGTCGACAACCGAAACCAGCGCCGATCGATTGAAAAAGAGGGTCAAAGGATCGGTCATCGCCGCGGTGCGAAGGCCGCTCGTGGCGATCCCCATCATCAGATTTGTCTTTTGAAGACGCAGAAGCGCACTTGCCACCTGCGCAAAACGCGCGAGGTTCTCCGATTCATCCTTGGAAAACTGCCGGGGCTTGTGATCGAGAATACAGAGAGCGCCAACGGCAAGCCCTCCCTCCAGCCGCACCGGGGCTCCCGCGTAGAAGCGGAAATGCGGCTCGCCGGTGACATAGGGCATGGCTTTCAGTTCGGGATCCTCAGCCAGATCGGGGATGACCAGCAGCTCGTCCTCGAAAACCACCCGCGTGCAGATCGACATTCCACGCGAACATTCGGCAATCTTCAGTCCCGCCTGGCCGGCGATCCGCTGCCAATCCTCGTCGATGATATTGATTGCCGCATAGGGCGAGCCGAAAATGCCCTTGGCAAGTTCGGCCAGGACTGAAAGTTCGGGCGTCGGACTGCTGTGAATGGAATTCAGGGAGCGGACAGCCAATAACCTCTGGGGTTCATTGACCGGAATTCGGACGACCTGTCCCATTCTTTTCTCCATCGCTGATCATGCTGTGATGTAGAAAAGAATGGTTCGGCGAACAGCGCAAGCCCGAAGTTATGAACGCCATTACCAGCCTCGACCATGGCGGCATCGTCGAGACGGTGTTCAAGGCATTGGGGCGTAGCCGGATCGTTGGGACTGCCGGGTAGGTTTACCTCCCCCTTGAGGGGAGAGGTTGCTGCAAAGCGGCGGGTGGGGGTGATTTCCCGCGAAACGAGACTTCGGCGTATGCCGTCGTCACCCCACCCTGGCACGCCCGTGCCGACCCTCCCCATCAAGGGGAGGGTGATAGATCAGAACTCTTCCCACTCATCCTGAGCAGCAGCTGCTGCGGTTGCCTTGCCGCCGAAAGCCTTGGCGACGGTGCGGCCGAGCGCACGCGCCGGCGAAACCGTGGGCCTCGACTGCGTCGACGCGGCCACCGGGCGTTTGGCTTCGGCCGGCCGGCCGCTCAGGCGGAACTGATGCAGCAGATCGTTCAGCGCTGATGCCTCACGGGCAAGCGAATGGCTGGCAGCCGTCTGCTCCTCGACCATGGCGGCATTCTGCTGCGTGCCCTGGTCCATGTTGTTGACGGCGGTGTTGATCTCCTGCAGGCCGATCGACTGTTCGCGGGTGGCGGTGACGATCGCTCCGACGTGGCGGTTGATTTCCTGCACTTCGGAGACGATCAGTTCCAACGCCTTGCCGGTCTCTCCGACCAGGGAGACACCGGTGTTGACCTGATCGCTCGAGGTGGTGATCAGCGCCTTGATCTCCTTGGCGGCGTTGGCGGAACGCTGCGCCAGCTCGCGCACTTCCTGGGCGACGACGGCAAAACCCTTGCCCGCATCCCCGGCGCGGGCAGCTTCGACGCCGGCATTCAGCGCCAGCAGGTTGGTCTGGAACGCGATGTCGTCGATGACGCTGATGATGTTGCTGATCTCGCCCGAGGATTTTTCGATCTGCTGCATGGCGGAAACCGCCTTGCGCACCACGTCTCCGGACTTTTCGGCGCCCAACCGCGCACGCTCGACCAGATGGCCGACATCCTCGGCACGCTTGGCCGAATCGCGAACCGTCGTCGTCACTTCTTCGAGGGCGGCGGCGGTCTCTTCGACGGCGGCAGCTTGCTGTTCAGTGCGGCGAGCAAGGTCGTCAGCGGCTGAGCGGATTTCACCGGCGCCAGCATTGATCGCCGATGCGTTGCTGCCGACCGACTGCAGAGCCGCTTCCAGCTTCTCAACCGCATTGTTGAAATCGGCACGAACGCCATCGAACTGCGGCGCGAAGGCGCGGTCGAGACGTGCAGCGATATCGCCGGCGGCAAGTCCGGCAAGTCCATCGGCCAAGGCGCCCATGGCAAAGCGGAGTTCATCGTCTTCACGCGCCTTCTGCTCATCGCTCATCTGGCGCTGGCGCTCGGCATCGCCGCGCATGCGCTCGGTCTCGCCAGCAAGACGCAGTTTCTCAACCGCCGCTTCCTTGAAGACGACAACCGCATCGGCCATACGACCAACTTCATCGCCGCGACCGATGGCCGGGACGTCGATGGCGTGCTCACCGCCGGCAAGCCGACCCATGGCAGCGGTCATGCCGACGATCGGGCGGACGATGGTGCGCGACAGCAGCCAGGCCAGCACGGCAGCGGCAAGCGAAGCCACGATGCCGCCGACGATCAGCGTCAGGCGCAAGTCGGCATTGGCGTCGTCCTGAATGGCCGCCAGCTCGCCGGCCTTGGTACGTGCGGCCTGCTTGATCTTGCCCGCAGCCTCGCGGAAGCCATCAAGCTGGCCCTTGGTCTCGTTCTGGCCGATCTTGACGATCTGGTCGAGCGGCATCTCGGTTTCCTTGCGGGCCTTCGACTGCGGCTCGGCAAGCTGATGGAAATAGAGGTCCGCCGCCTTCTGCATGCTGCCGATGGACTGCAGCAGGTCCGGCGCGTCGGCCGCAACCACCTTGGCTGCGTCGATGCTCTTCAGCATGCGGTCGCGATTTTCGAAGATACCGCCATAGGTGCTATCGCTGCGCAACAACAGGAAGCCACGCAGATTGACAGCCTGCTCCAGCATGGCCTGCAAGGAATCGTCGATCAGATTGACGAGCTGCTGCGACTTGTCCTGTTCGGCGGCAGCCCCGGCGGATACCTCTTCCTTGGTGTAAACGAATGCGCAGACACCAGCGAAAATAGCGATAAGAGCGGCAAAGGTGATGGCAAGCTTGCCATTCAAAGAAAGGTTCTTCGCAAACATGGGCGAGCGCCTCCTTGAGCGCCGGTCCTGGCAAGCATCGACGACCCCACGGAGAAGCACGCGGCCGGATGCTCGAAAATTCAGGGAAGAGGCATGATTGGGCGCAAAGGGCGCAAAGCCGTCATGGCAGGCGATCGTTCCCGAACCGGACGATCGCAATCACAAGCATAGTTAGACGCCGCGGCTTTAAATTCATTTAATTTTGCGGGATGCAAGAGACGAAACGGAAACCCTATTCCACCGCGCCATATCGAGGATCAGTATAGCGTCTACGTCTACATTTGCCGCCATCAGCACAAAACGCTTGCAACCTCGCCCATTGCCCTGCATGGACTGCCCATGTCCGAACCACAACGTCTAGACCAACTTCTTGTCGCCCTCTCGCTTTTCGCCAGCCGATCGCGGGCGCGCGACGCCATTCAACGCGGCACTGTGACCGTCGGCGGCACGGTTGTGACCAAGCCGGGCTCACTGTTTACCGAAGATGTCGAAATCGCGATTAACGATCCAGCGCAGGATTACGTCTCGCGCGCGGCGCTGAAACTGGTGGCGGCGCTCGATCATTTCGAGCTCGACCCCAAGGGACAACACTGTCTCGATGTCGGCGCGTCGACCGGTGGCTTTACCGAGGTGCTGCTGCTGCGGGGCGCCGAGCACGTCACTGCGATCGACGTCGGCCATGGACAGATGCATCCGCGCATATCGGCCGATCCGCGCGTGACCAGTATGGAGGGGCTGAACGCCCGTAACCTGACGGCTGAGGATATCGGCAAGCCCTTCACATTCCTTGTCTCGGATGTCTCCTTCATCTCGCTGAAACTGGCGGTGGCGCCGGCGCTTGAACTCGCCGAGCCGGGTTCGAGCGCGGCTCTATTGGTGAAGCCGCAGTTCGAGGCCGGACGCGATGCGGTCGGCAAGGCTGGCCTGCTGAAGGATCCCTCGTCTGCTCCGGCCGTTGCGGCGGAGCTGGAACGCTGGCTTGTCGAGGATATGGGCTGGCGCAGCCTCGGCCTTATCCCCTCGCCGATCGCGGGTGGCGACGGCAACAACGAATTTCTTCTTGCAGGGATCAAGCCATGAGCACCGAAACCGTCACCATCCAGAAGCTCGGCGCCCAAGGCGACGGCATTGTGCAAGGCGCGGACGGACCGATCTACGTGCCCTTCGCTCTGCCCGGCGAGACTGTCGCCATTGCTCGAGTGAAGAGCGAAGGCACGCTGATGTCGATTGCGTCGGCTTCGCCCGACCGCCGGGAGCCGCACTGTCGGCACTTCGGCCCGGATGGGGTCAACGGCACCTGCGGCGGCTGTACGCTGCAACACTATGCCGATGCGCCCTACCGCGCCTTCAAACGCCAGCTGGTGATCGACGCGCTGCGTTCCAAGGGGCTGACGCCCGAGGTCGACGACCTCATTGCAGCCCACCCCGGTGAGCGCCGGCGTGTCGTCTTTGCCGCGCGCAAGACCGAGAAGGACATGCTGATCGGCTTCAATCAGGCCGAAAGCCACCACATCGTCGCCATCGAAGAATGTCCCATCGCGTCGCCCGGCATCATGGCGCAACTTCCGGCGATCAGGGCTGTCGGCGCGGCGCTTGCCATCAATGCCGAGGCATTCCGCATCTCCGTGCTCGAAACGCTCACCGGCCTCGATCTGGCCGTCGATGGTATCAAGGGCCTCTCCGACAAGCACCGGCGCAGCGCCATCGAGACCGTACTTGCCCTTCGCGGCGTTGGCCGTGTTTCGCTGAATGGCGAAGTCCTGGTCGAAACGACGAAGCCGATAATTGATTTCAGCGGCGTGCAGATCTCACCGCCATCGGGCGCCTTCACCCAGGCGACGAAGGCCGCCGAAGAGGCGATGGTCGAGCTGGTCGCCACGCATATCGGCAAGGCAAAGCGCATCGCCGATCTCTTCGCCGGTAGCGGCACCTTCTCGCTGCGCCTGGCGCGCATCGGTCGCGTCCACGCCGTCGAAAGCGAGGAAAAGGCCCTGGCAGCCCTCGACCACGCTGCCCGCAACACGCAAGGGCTGAAGCCGGTCTCGATCGAACGCCGCGATCTCTTTCGCCGGCCGCTGATGGCGCAGGAGTTGAAGAACTACGACGCCGTCATCTTCGACCCACCCCGCGCCGGCGCGGAGTTCCAGACCAAGGAACTGGCTCGCTCCGTCGTCAAAAAAATCGTCGCCATCTCCTGCAATCCGCTGACACTGGCGCGCGACCTCGCCATCCTGACGGAGGCCGGCTATCGGATCACGAAGGTAACCCCGATCGACCAGTTTCTCTGGACCTCGCATGTCGAGGTGGTGGTGGCACTGGAGAAGTGAGGCTCCGCCTCAACGCTTCATAAACGCCTCGAACGCCGCCCTCGCCTCCGCGCTCTTCAGTTGTGCCGCAAAGAGTGTTGCCTCCTCGTCGATGCGGGCGAGAACGTCCGCTGTCGAGCCTCGGATCAGGTTGCGTGCGATCCGCAGCGCCTCGGGCGGTTTGGCGGCAAGCCTGGTGGCGAGCGACAGGGTTTCGGCTTCCAGCGCATCCGGCGTCGTCACCTTCCAGATCAGGCCTGCATCCTTTGCATCCGCAGCGGAAAGACCTTCGCCGAGCGCAAGCAGGGCAAAGGCGCGCTGGTGGCCCATCAGGCGCGGGGCGAGCAGGCTGGAGGCGGCTTCCGGCACAAGGGCGAGATCGACGAAGGGCGTCTTGAACAGGCTGCGATCGGAGGCGACGGTCAGGTCGCAATGCATGTGGATGGTCGTGCCGATGCCGATCGCCAGGCCGTCGACGCCGGAGACGATGGGCTTTTTTGCCGTGGCAAGCGCGCCCAGGAAATCCAGCACTTCTCGGCCCATGCTGCCGCCCATGGCGAAGGCCAGGAAATCGCCCATGTCGTTGCCGGCGGAGAAGCAGCCTTCGGTGCCGAGAAAGGCGGTGACGCGGATATCCGGATCCTCATTCGCCGCCTGCAGCGCGTCCGTCATCGTCTGATACATGACGCGGGTAATCGCATTTTTCTTTTCCGGCCGATTGAAGCGGATGACCTGCACATGCGGTGCGGTCTCAGGGCGCTGAATCAGGATATGGTCGGTCAAATGTTTGTCCTCAGGCAAGAGCGATGCGTGCGGCTTCAAGACTGGAAGCGCCGGTCACGACGCGATCGGTGAGCGCGGCGGTTTCGGCCAGCATGTTTTCGGCGGCGAAGCGGCAGAGCGCGATGCGCTTTTCGCTGTCGCCATCCGCGATATCCACCAAGCCGCCCTTGGCGAGATAGCATCCCGTCAAGACGAGGCCGAAGAGCCGCTGATAGGGCGTAGCCCCCGCCAAAGCCTCGGCCACATGGCCCTCTGCCTGCTGTGCCAGCAGCCATTCGCTTGCCGTTTCAAGATCGGTGATGGCGGCATTGAGCCGGTCGGCCGTCTGCCCGAAACCGTCGAGATTGGATTTGGCGACGGCATCGGCGATCCCGCGCAATTCGGTGATGAAACCACGCACCTGGTCGCCGTTACTGATGGTCAGCTTGCGCGTGACGAGGTCGATCGCCTGGATGCCGTTGGTGCCTTCGTAGATAGGCGCGATGCGGGCGTCGCGCAGCAGGCGGGCAGCGCCGGTCTCCTCGATGAAGCCCATGCCGCCATGCACCTGGATGCCGAGCGAGGCAACGTCGACACCGGCATCGGTGGAGAAGGACTTGGCGATCGGCGTCAGCAGCGCGGCACGCTCCTGCCAATAGCGCGCCTTCCCGGCATCGCGGTGCGACATGTCGATCGCCTCGGCGCAGGCATAGCAGATGGCCCGCGAGCCTTGCGTCAGTGCCTTCATCGTCAGCAGCATGCGGGCGATGTCGGGATGTTCGATGATCGGGCTCATGCCGAAAGCTGTCGTGCCCGGCGCCCTGCCCTGCGTACGCTCTTTTGCGTAAGCAATGGCCTTCTGCGTCGCGGCCTCGGCAATCGCCACGCCCTGAATGCCGACGGCAAGGCGGGCGTTGTTCATCATGGTGAACATGCAGGCGAGACCCTTGTTCTCTTCGCCAACGAGCCAGGCAACCGCGCCCCTCTCATCCCCGTATTTGCCGTCGCCATAGATCATTGTGCAGGTCGGCGAGCCGTGGATGCCGAGCTTATGTTCCAGCGAATGGGCGAAATAGTCGTTGCGGGCGCCAAGCGATCCGTCGTCATTGACCAGGAATTTCGGCACGAGGAACAGCGAAATGCCACGAGTGCCGGCCGGCGCATCCGGAATGCGGGCGAGTACGAAATGAATGATGTTCTCGGCGGCCTCGTGGTCGCCCCAGGTGATGAAGATCTTCTGGCCGAAGAGGCGATAGGTGCCATCGTTGTGGCGGTCAGCGCGGGTGCGCAGCGCACCGACATCGGAGCCGGCATGCGGCTCGGTCAGGTTCATGGTGCCGGCCCATTCGCCAGTCACCAGTTTTGCAAGATATTTGCTCTTGAGGTCTGCGCTACCGTGGGCAACCAGTGCCTCGACGGCGCCCATTGTCAGCGTCGGCGCGAGACCGAAAGCCATGGAGGCAGAATTCCACATTTCCAGCGTCGCGACATTGAGCATGTGCGGCAGGCCCTGTCCGCCATACTCTTCCGGCGCGGTCAGTCCGTTCCAACCGCCAGCGATCCAGTCGCGATAGAGTTTTTCCCAGCCATCGGGCAACACCACCTTGCCGTCGACAAGCCTGGCGCCCTGCCGGTCGCCGATCTCGGCCAGCGGTTCCATCTCGTCGCCGGCGAAACGGCCGGCCTCGGTCAGGATGGCATCGAGGACATCGCCGCTCAGGTCGCCGAGACGCCCCTCCTCCATGGCCTGGCCCATGCCGGTGACATGCTTCAGCGTGAATGCGATTTCTTCGACAGGCGCCTTGTACATGGTATCTCCTCCGCAGTGATGATGCCGACAGTCTACCTCACCCAGACCATCAGCCGCTTGTTGCCTATTGCTAATTGATTTTTACGTAAGCGTCAATTTTAGGAAACGGATGTTGGATCAAAATTGCGACGAGCCCGACCGTCTCGGCGATAAAAGCCGCGGTATTTTCGCCATTCTGCGCGATTGTCCCCCAGCCATCCGCACTTGCATAAACAATCGTCATGAACAATGACTATGGCAACCCTCTTGATAATGCGAAACCTCCGGCCATGAACACGATCACGACAGCCAACAGGATCCCGGGTTTTGTCTGGGCCTACCGCTTCCCTCCCGGCGCGGGCAAGGCCGAACGGCTATCCGAGGACATGCAGCGTACGGGATTGTTCGATGGCGAAGGCTTCGTCTGGCTGCACCTGAACCTTGTGGACGCCCGTGTCGCCGCATTTCTCGAAGAGGTCCCCGGACTGAACGAGCCGGCCCGCACAGCTCTGACCACACATGAAACCCATGCGACGATCACCGTCGACGAGCAGATGCTGTTCGGCACGCTGGTCGATTTCCAGCGTGACTTCGATCAGGAGACGAGCGACATCGGCTGGCTGCATTTCGTGTTCACCGACCGCTTCCTCATCACCACCCGACTGCAGCCACTGCGCAGTGTCGAGCGAGTACGCATGGCGGTGGAGAAGAATGCCGCGAAATTCACAAACCCGATCGACCTCTTCGAACTGCTGGTCGTCGAGTTCCAGCGCACGCTGATCTCGCTGGTCATCGAGATTACCGAGGAGCTGAACCTCATCGAGGATTTCGTCTATGACAACGCGCCGCGCGACGAGCGGCGGCGGTTGGCGCCGGTACGCCGGACGATCGTGCGGCTGCATCGGCATCTGCGCACAGTGCTGACGCTGATGCGGCGCGCAGCAGCCTCCGACGACGAGGAGATGCCGCTCGGCTTCGAGGATGTCGCGGGTCGGCTGACCGGCCGGCTGGAATCGGTCGACCATGACGTCTATGCGCTACAGGAGCGTGCACGCCTGCTGCACGAAGAGATCGATTCGAAGCTCTCCTCCGAGATCAACCGCCACCTCTACATTCTGTCGATCATGACGGCGCTCCTGTTGCCGCCGACACTGGTGACCGGCTTTTTCGGCATGAACACATCGAGCCTGCCGTTTTCAGGCGGTGGCGCCGGCACGGAATATGCCGTTGTCCTGATCATCGCCTCGATGGTGCTCGCCTGGTGGCTGCTGAAGCGGGTCAACATTCTCTGACACTGACGATCGGCCAAGAAAAAACCGCCCGGCGGATGACCGGGCGGCTTGTTTCGACAGGTCCTGATCTCTCGCTCAGAAATAGGGCGAGTAGCACTGCTGGCGCGGACCGTTATAGGGCTGGAACGTGTTGTCATAAGATCGGTAGGACCGATAGCGCGCGTAGCACCAATCGACATGGCGTGGATTGACCCCAGCGGCGCGCGGCGGAGCCGCATAGCGCGGCTGGCTGGCGATCGCCCCGCCGATCAGGGCGCCGGCGCCGAATGCGGCCAGCGGGAACCAGTAGCCCTCGTGATAGCGATAACCGCGACGATAGTCCCGGTAGCCACGATGACCGCCATACCAACCATCACGATAGTAGCCACGACGATAATAGCCGCCACGGTAACCACCGTAGCCGCCATACTCGCGCCATTGAACCCGCTCGACGCCGGCAGGCGCGGCCTTGTCCGCCGCAACAACGGGTGCGGCAGGCATCTGCATTGCGAAGGACGGCGTGAAGCTCGTCAGAGCCACGGCGGCCGAAAGAGCGATAGTCGCAATTCTCGCACGGAAACCAAGCATTTACTTCTCCATTCCCTGGCTTGTCTTGTGCTCAAGCAAACAATGTTCCGTATCGGGGACGGCTCCCCTTACTGCTCTGCGCATCCACAAGTCGCGCGGACATTTAGTCCAACCTTAAATATGCACCAATTTAAGGCCTTATGCACAGACTCCACGGTAAATTTATAGCGATCTCATTCTTAACCCGGGATTAACCACTCATCCTTACCCTTAATTCATGAAGGGATACCGGCAGACTCACCCTCTGATTTGCAGTCTCCTGATGGTCCTGGCATTGCTGGGACTGGCCTCCAGGCTTGCGGCCGGTGAAAGCCAACCCTGGACCGATCCGCAAAACGCCCTCATCGTCGATGCCTACGAGCTGAATACCATCGACTGGGAGCAGCTCCTGCAGGACAAGCGCATATCCGCCTTCATCTCCAAGGCTTCCGACGGCCTGCCCGAGAGCTTCAGCTGCACCGGCGACCATGCCGGCGACACCTTCGCGCACTGCAAGACCATGTGGCGCAAATATGCGGTCAGCCGCGAACTCTATCAGACGCGGCGGATGCTGGCGAAAATGAACGGGCTGCTATGGGGCGCCTATCATCTCGGACGACCCGGCAATCCGGTCGACCAGGCCAATCATTTTCTCGATTACGCCGATCCGAAACCGGACGAACTGATGGTGCTCGATATCGAGGGCCTTGATGTCCTGCGATATATGTCGCTCTCCGACGCGCAGGTCTTCGTCGGCCATATCAAGGTGAGGACCGGGCGCTATCCGATCCTCTATACCAACCACAATACCGCTCAATACATCGCCGACCACCGCCAGGATTACCCGATCCTGGCGCGGCTACCGCTATGGTATGCTCGCTACAAATCCGACGTGAAGGGCACTTTCCCGCTCGGCAACTGGGACACTTATGCCCTCTGGCAGTTTGCCTCCTCCGACAATTGCTCGGACAAGAGCTGTCCCTACAGGGTGCCGGGAACACTGAAGGACATCGACGTCAACGTCGTGCCGATGACCAAGCTGCAACTGGCCAAGGTCTGGCCACAGGGCGATCTCCTGCCCACCAAGCCGATGCCGGCGCCCGACATGATGATCGCCAAGGCGCCGAGCTGCAATGGTCCGCGGCAGACACTCATTTCATTAATGGTCGACCCCGTCGTCACGGCATCTACCCGCCGCTCGGAACCGGTCGAGATCAATGAATTGAACTACCAGGATTTTTAGGCTTCGATCTGCACATCCGTCTTAGGACGCGAACAGCAGGCGAGGATATAACCTTCCTCGATCTCGTCATCGAGAATACCGCCATTGTGGCTCATCTCGACCTCGCCCGAGAGCTTCATCACCCGGCAGGTGCCGCAGAGGCCCGACTCGCAGGCCGCGCCGATACGCACGCCAGCGCCGCGCGCGGCTTGTAGGATCGTCTGGCCCGGCGCACAGGGAACATCCTTGCCAGCCATGGTGAAGCTGATCGAAGTCGCCGCTTCCGTCGAGGCGTCATCGCTGACTTCGGCCAGCGGCGTTGCCGCCTGCGCCGGCTGGAAGCTTTCCTGATGATAGCGCGTCATGTCGAAGCCGTGGGCTACCAGCATGGAACGGACGGCGTCCATGAAGACTTCCGGGCCGCAGCAGAAGATCGTGCGGTCCATGAAATCGGGCGCCAGCAGCCCGATCTTCGCCTTGTCGATGCGGCCCTTCAGCCCCGACCAGAGATCGGTGCGGCCACAGCCTTCGACAATGAAGCCGAGATCGAGGTTCGGCATGAAGCGCGCGAGATATTCCAGCTCCGAACGGAAGATGATGTCGGCGGGGCTGCGCGAGCAATTGATGAAGGTGATGTCGGATAGCGGCGCGGTATCGGACATGTAGCGCGTCATCGCCATCATCGGCGTGACGCCGGAGCCGGCGGAAACGAAGAGATATTTTTCGCCGGGATGACGGATATGGCTGAAATCGCCGAGCGGACCGAAAGCCTTGACACGCATGCCGGGCTTCAGGTTCTCGAACATCCAGCGCGTGCCAATGCTGTCCTTCTGCGCCTTGACCGTAATGGCGACCGAGAGCGGGCGCGACGGGGTCGAGGACAGCGTATAGGTACGCATGACCGGCTCCGCAGCCGCCGGCAGCTCCAGGGTGACGAACTGGCCCGGCAGATAGCGGAACCAGTTGTCCTTGTCGGAGCGGAAGGTGAAGGTCATCACATCGGGTGCTTCCGGCGTTGCCGAAAGGCATTCGAGCAGATGCTGCCTGTCGCTCCAGGGCTTCATCTGGTCCAGGTGCTGATGGCGGAGGGAGACGGTCATGTTCATAACTCAGGCAACCGCCGACAGCTTGGCCTGATCGCCCTGCAGCCGGTTGATCATGAAATTCGCGTACCATTCGACGAACTGCATCACGCCGCCTTCATCTTCCGGCGAATAGGGGCCGGGCTGGTAGGCGGGCGAGCGGATGCCGAAGGCATTTTCCTCGACGATCCGGCGGTCCTGATCGTTGGTCTCGGTCCAGACGTGGGTGAGTTCGTCGATACGATAGTCGACCCCTTCGACCGCATCTTTGTTGACGAGCCATTTGGTCGTGACCTGCGTTTGCTCGGGACCGAGCGGCAGCACGCGGAAGGTGATCGCATGGTCGGCGAGCACATGATTCCACGTCGTCGGATAGTGGAAGAGCAGCAAGGTGCCGATATGGCTTTCCAGCACATCGTTGGAGAGCGGCCTCTGCACGGCGCGCGCGCCCGACATGGTGTAGCTCTCGGCATCCTGGATGAGTGGCATGCGTGCGGCGCGGAACTGGCCGGACGGCGACATGCGGAATTCGCTTGGAAGATTCGCCGCCTCGCACTTCGCCCAATGCTCCGAAATCACCGGATCGTCCTTGGCGCCCTGCACGCCGGTCGCGCTCGGTGCTTCCGGATAGGTGCGGCAGAGTTCGGGATGATTGGCCGCGCAATGATAGCATTCGCGATTGTTTTCCCAGACGAGCTTCCAGTTGCCCTTCTCGATGATCGTGCTTTCGAAGGCGACCTTGGTCTCGCCGAGGCGGTGGCGGACGAGATAGGGCTCGACCATGGCGCGGAACGGCGCAAAGTCCGGCGCCTGATCTGCAAGGCAGATGAAGATATAGCCGCCAATGCTTTCGCAATGGACCGGCTTCAGCGAGAACTCGCTCTTGTCGAAATCCTCCGGCATATGGCGGGCAAAGAGCAGGCTCCCGTTCAGTTCGTAGGTCCACTGATGATAGGGGCAGACGAGCTTTGCCGAAGAGCCGCGCTCGGACGTGCACACGCGCGAGCCGCGATGGCGACAGCTATTGTGGAAGGCGCGGATGACCTGATCGCGGCCACGAACGATGACGACGGGATAATCGCCGATCTGGACGGTGAAATAGTTGCCGGCGCGCGGCACTTCGCAATCATGGCCGATGAACAGCCAGTCGCGATAATAGATCATTTCCATATCGAGCTTGAAATAATCCGGATCGGTGTAGAAGGGCTGCTCCAGGCTGAAGCCCTCGCGGCGGTTCTTCAATTGCCGCAAAACGTTGCTGCTGATGTCCATTTGCCTATCCTTGCGCGGTAGCGATCAGCAGGCAGAGGACATGCACGATCGGCCGCGAACGACCGCAACGCAATGTCCCGACCGCCCGCCGCGGTCAGTAAATCAGTCTCCCCAAGGCTGGTTTCCGGGCTCTGGAGCGGTCCCCCAAAGGACCCCATGGCACCTTCCCAGGCTGTCTTAAGCCCAGTGGCTTCATTCGCCATGCCTTACTCCACCACCGTTGCGGGGGCAGCGCCGGATTTCGACCGGCTTCCCAATTCTCCGCCCCCCTAGCGGGCGGCACCTTGAGATTGATACCATCATAATCTGCGCCCCTCTCGCCGCTCTGCTGCAATGCGACATCCGCTTCGAAATTGACGACAGGCCCAAGAAGAGTTTCGCAGAGACCTCGCGGCCGAAATATCGGAAGATAATTCAAATCCTTATGCTCCTGTGAAGAGCATCGTTTCCCGCGCCGGCCTCTCTGCGTCCGCGGCGCCTTGTCTTAATTGCGACAGACCCGTCAGCGAACAGGCTTCAGAGCGGATATTACACGACGGAAAGCGCCTGCAGTGCCGCCATTGCGCGCCCGGCATCGGCCGCCGGCACGAAGATATGATCATGGTAATAGCCGGCAACGACATTGGCGCTGATCCTCTCGTTTCCCAGCGCCGTCGCAAGCGCAGCCGTGAGACCCACGGCTTCCAGCGAGGAGTGAATGTCGAGGGTGATCATCCGCATCGCAGGCTCGGCCGGGAGCCCCGCTTGTCGGGCCACCTCGACCGGCAGGATCAGCGTCACACCTTCCCTTTCCTGAAACAGTCCAACCGGATTCATATGAATGTAATCCGCCAGCGACGAGGCCGGCACACTGCAATAGACGAACTCGCCCTCGACGAGATCCGGCTTCATGCCGGCAAGCAGCAGCTTGAGATCGGTAATGCCGGGCATGGTTCTGGTCCTCTTCAGCGATCCATCAGCAAGCCCGGCTCAAGCTAGATGATCTATCATTCGGTATCCAGATCTCCATCGCGAGCCGGCATGGCAAAGCTCAGATATTTCGATGCCAAGAAACCCGCCGACCCGGAGCCGACGCTGCCGGCACCGGGGTATACGGAATTCCTGCGCACCGGGCGTATCAATCGCGACAAGACGCATTGGCTCGCCGAAGAACGGCGTTACCTCACCTTCGAGGAAGTGGCCGAACGCACGGCAACCAAGCTCAGAAACGCCGGCGAGACAACCCATGGCCGGCTCAATAGCTTTCACCAGTCGATCCGCTTTCCGAAACTGATTTTCCATCACACGCTCAGGGACACACCGCATCTCGGCTATTGCCATGTCACCGCCGCGCGGACGCAATTTGCGCAGTACGAGGAAGTGAGCTGGGCTTTCTACATCGCCAATTTCTTCGCCCGCCTCGGCCAGAACGATAATTTCTTCGAAGACATCAGCCTGAAATATTCGCGGATGTATTTCGCCGTCGCTATAAGGCCGGATGAGGACGCTTCGAAGAAGAAGCTGACGATCAATCGCGAGGTGCGCGGCAACGGCGTGCTCTTCCACACACACGATCCGCAGATCGCCATCCGCAATGTGTTGCTGCTCGGCGCGCGCAACGAACAGCTCCGCGACATCATTCGCCAGCTTTGATCATTGATCCCCAAACTTGAAAAGCATAAGAACGGCCTGAACGGCAATCGGTCAGGCCATGGCGCGACATATAGACATTCTCCAGCATCCAGAGGCGGCAATAGCGGCGGCAACGGCAACTCTCGCCGAAGGTCTGCCGATCGGGCTGCCGACCGAGACGGTCTACGGGCTCGCCGCCGACGCCACCAACCCCGCCGCCATCACCCGTATCTACGAGACCAAGGGACGGCCACGCTTCAATCCGCTGATCTGCCACATGAGCGACCTCGCCATGGCCGAGCGCTACGCGATCTTCGATCCCGTTTCGCGAAAGCTGGCGGAAGCCTTCTGGCCCGGTCCGCTGACGCTGGTTTTACCGCTGCGCCCGGAAAGCGACATTCATCCGCTGGCGACCGCCGGGCTCGATACGGTCGGCATCCGGATACCGCAGGGCTTTGCCGGCGAGCTGATCCGCGCCTTCGGACGACCGCTTGCCGCCCCCAGCGCCAATACCTCCGGCAAGATCAGCGCCACTAGTGCCGATCATGTCCATGACGATCTCGGCGAGCGGATTTCGCTGATCCTCGATGCCGGGGCTTCGGTCGTCGGCGTCGAGTCGACCATCGTCAAGGTCGAGCACGGCGAGATGCGCCTGCTCAGGCCCGGCGGGCTGGCGGCAGACGAGATCGAGCGGGTCGCGGGCCAATCGCTCAAGCGCAAGAATGGTGCGTCGGCAGCCATCGAAGCACCGGGGATGCTGGCTTCCCATTATGCGCCGGGTGCCGCTGTGCGGCTCGACGCGACCGCAGTTTCCTCCGGCGAAGCGCTGATCCGTTTCGGCAAGCCCGATATTGCCGGGATCGAGACGGCGGCCGTCGTGCTCGACCTCAGCCCGTCCGGCGATCTTGCTGAAGCCGCCGCCAATCTCTTCGACTTCATGAAGCGCGCCGATGCCAGCGGTGCTGCGACCATCGCCTTTTCCAGCATTCCCGACGAAGGCCTCGGCGAGGCCATCAACGACCGGCTGCAGCGCGCGGCCGCGCCGAGAGAGTAAATCCGACCACACGCAATTCGGTAAAGGACACGCCATGAGCAGCGCCGCCCCCTCCTCCGCCCTTCTCGATCGCTTCGCCGCCATCGTCGGCGAAAAGCACGCGTTGCGGGAGGCAGCGGATCTCGCCCCGCATCTGGTCGAGAACCGTGGGCTCTATCATGGCGCATCGCCGATGCTCTTGAAGCCCGGCTCCGTGGAGGAGGTTTCGGCGATCCTGAAGCTTGCCAGCGAGACCGGTACGGCGATCGTACCGCAGACCGGCAATACCGGCCTTGTCGGCGGCCAGACGCCACGCGAGGGCAGCTCCGACATCATCCTGTCACTGGAGCGGATGAACCGCATCCGTGATGTCGATCCCATCGGCAACACCATGGTCGTCGATGGCGGCTGCATCCTCGCCGACGTGCATAAGGCGGCGGCGGAGCATGGCCGCATGTTTCCGCTGACCCTCGGTTCGGAAGGCTCCTGCCGCATCGCCGGCAACCTCTCCACCAATGCCGGAGGCACCGCCGTTCTCGCCTATGGCAACATGCGCCAGCTTTGCCTCGGCTTGGAAGTCGTACTGCCGACCGGCGAAATCTGGAACGGGCTGCGCCGCCTGAAGAAGGACAATACCGGCTACGACCTGCGCGATCTCTTCATCGGCGCCGAGGGCACGCTCGGCGTGATCACCGGCGCGGTGCTAAAACTCTTCCCGCAGCCGCTCGGCCATCAAGTGGCCTTTGCCGGCATCCAGTCGGTCGACGATGCGCTGACCCTGTTCAAGAACGCGTCCGGCCTCTGCGGCACGGCGCTGACCGGCTTCGAACTGATGCCGCGCATCGGTGTCGAATTCACCGCACGCAACATCCCAGGCGTGCGCGATCCCCTGGAAACGGCGCATCCCTGGTATGTGCTGATCGACGTCTCCACCTCAGATTCGGCCGAGACTGCCGAGCGGATGATGACGACGCTATTGGAACAGGGCTATGAGGCCGGACTGATCCAGGATGCAACTATCGCCAGCTCAGAGGCACAGCAGAAGGCGCTGTGGCACATGCGCGAGAGCATGTCGGACGCGCAGAAGCCGGAGGGCGGCTCGATCAAGCACGATGTCTCCGTGCCGGTCGCACAGATCCCGAAATTCATGGCTGAAGCCGAGGTGGCTGTGATGGCGGCCCTGCCCGGCGCCCGCATCTGCGCCTTCGGCCATATGGGCGACGGCAATATCCACTACAACATCTCCCAGCCCGTCGGCGCCGACAAGGAAGAATTCATCAGCCGTTGGCACGACATGAACAAGATCGTCCATGGACTGGTGCTGAAGCACGGCGGCTCGATTTCCGCCGAACACGGCATCGGCCAATTGAAGCGCGACGAGCTGGCCTCGATCCGCTCGGATATCGAGATGGATCTGATGCGCCGGATCAAAACGGCGTTCGATCCGGCGGGAGTGATGAATCCGGGGAAGGTTTTGAAGGTGTGAGAGGCTTTGCGCGCCGAGAGTTTAGCTCTGAGCATGCCGAGCCTCTGATACCCCCCTCTGTCACTTCGTGACATCTCCCCCACAAGGGGGGAGATTGGTAACTCGCAGCGTCACCTTGCCTCAAACGAACATCGTATCCGCAGAGACCAAAGCATGCTCCCTTGGTTAGGCGGTGCAGCATGCTCTCAACGATCTCCCCCTTTGTGGGGGAGATGTCACAAAGTGACAGAGGGGGGTGAACACTCTCCGCGACTACCGCGGCCAATATCATCCCCCTGCTGGATCAATCAAAATCCTCATTGCTCGGCTGCGCTGCCTGCCCGCCGCCATTCCGGTTGCCCGAGATGATCTCGCGCTTGCCGACATGGTTGGCCGGGCCGACGAGGCCGTCCTTTTCCATGCGTTCGACGAGCGAGGCGGCGCGGTTATAGCCGATGCCGAGGCGGCGCTGGATGTAGGAGGTGGAGCACTTCTTGTCGCGCATGACGACCTTGATTGCCTGTTCGTAGAGATCGTCGCCGTCTTCAGAGGCGATCGCGCCCTTGTCGAAAACTGCGGTGTCCTCTTCGTCTTCTTCCTCATCTTCGTCGGCGGTGACCGTGTCGAGATATTCCGGACGGCCTTGCGTCTTCAGATGCGCGACGACCTTTTCGACCTCTTCATCCGAGACGAAGGGACCGTGGACGCGGGAGATGCGGCCGCCGCCGGCCATGTGCAGCATGTCGCCCTGACCGAGGAGCTGTTCGGCACCCTGTTCGCCGAGGATCGTGCGGCTGTCGATCTTCGACGTCACCTGGAAGGAAATACGCGTCGGGAAGTTCGCCTTGATTGTGCCGGTGATGACGTCGACGGAGGGACGCTGCGTCGCCATAATCAGATGGATGCCGGCGGCGCGGGCCATCTGCGCCAGACGCTGGATCGCACCTTCGATTTCCTTGCCGGCGACCATCATAAGGTCGGCCATTTCGTCGACGATAACGACGATGTAGGGCATCGGCGTCAGGTCCATTTCCTGGCTCTCCTCGATCGGAGCGCCAGTGCCCTTGTCGAAGCCTGTCTGGACCATGACGTGGATCGTCTCGCCCTTTTCGCGGGCCAGGGCGACGCGGCTGTTGTAGCCGTCGATATTGCGCACGCCGAGGCGCGACATCTTGCGATAGCGGTCCTCCATCTCGCGCACCGCCCATTTCAGCGCCATCACGGCCTTCTTGGGGTCGGTAACGACAGGGGTCAGCAGATGCGGGATGCCGTCATAGACGGAAAGTTCGAGCATCTTCGGATCGACCATGATCAGGCGGCACTGCTCCGGCGTCATCCGATAGAGCAGCGACAGGATCATGGTGTTGATGGCGACGGACTTGCCCGAGCCGGTGGTGCCGGCGACCAGCAGATGCGGCATCTTGGCGAGTTCAGCGATGACGGGTTCGCCGCCGATGGTCTTGCCGAGACCAAGCGCCAGCTTGTAGCCGCTCTTCTCGAAATCCGCGGATTCGATCATCTCGCGGAAATAGACGGTCTCGCGAATGACGTTCGGCAGTTCGATGCCGATGACGTTACGGCCGGGAACGACGGCGACGCGGGCCGAGAGCGCCGACATCGAACGAGCGATATCGTCGGCGAGATTGATGACGCGCGAGGATTTGACGCCGGGGGCCGGCTCGAATTCGTAAAGCGTGACCACCGGGCCGGGACGGACATGGATAATCTCGCCCTTGACGCCGAAGTCCTCAAGAACGCTTTCGAGAAGGCCGGCATTCTGCTCCAGCGTTTCCTGTGTCATGATCACGCCGGGTCGGGCGACCGGTTCCTGCAGCAGTTCGCGCGGCGGCAGTTCATATTCGCCCTCGCCGCTACGGGCGATCGGCCGCCATTCCGGCGGGGTCATGGCGTTCGGCCTGCGCGGCGTGATCTGCGACGGCGGCGGATCGATCAGGCGCTGCTTGGCGGCCTCGACGGCGGGAATGACGGGTGCTGCTTCGACAACGGCTGCCGCGACCGGCGGCACCGATGCCTTCACCGGCATCGGAGCGACGACCATGACCGGAGCCGGCTTGGCTGGAGCCACCTTGGGCGCAGCAGCAGCCTCGGCCTCATTGGCAAAGACGGCGGTGACGAAGGCGGGCGGTACGAAGGCTGCGGGCTCCATCGCTGCCGGCTTCACAGCGACGGGAGCGACCGCCTCGATCGCTGCCGGTACCACGGGCGCCAGGGCAATGGCCTCTAACGCGGCAAGCTCATCCATAACGAACGGATTAATCGGGGTCGGCTGGGATTCGACCGGAGCAACGACTGCGACAACCGGCGAGACCGGGGCTTCCTGTTGTGCTTCAACAACGAGTGACGGGCGGCGGCACTCGACGACGCGGAATTTCGCGACGATTGATTCGACCTCGGCCTGGATCTCGGGAACGAGCACCGGCTGGGCCAGCGTCCCCTTGATGGCGGACACGAATTCTCCCTCGAAGGGCATGGCGTCCCAGAAGGCGAAATCG
This sequence comes from Rhizobium sp. AP16, assembly GCF_000281735.1. Classification (NCBI taxonomy): domain Bacteria; kingdom Pseudomonadati; phylum Pseudomonadota; class Alphaproteobacteria; order Hyphomicrobiales; family Rhizobiaceae; genus Rhizobium; species Rhizobium sp. AP16. The sequence goes on from NZ_AJVM01000095.1 coordinate 43,952, forward strand.
GAGAGATGGGCGAGCCGCGACTCGACGACAGGCGCGGCAACGAATTCTGCAATTTTCGGCAATGACGGAGAAGCATCCAGCGCGGTCGCGGGAGCCTTATAAAATGCGGTAGCGATGACAGTCGTCTCCAATGCGTCCGGCGCAGTCGCCGGAGAGTTCTGAATTACGGTGGGCTGGTAGGCTTCAGCCGCAAACGGCGCGCCCTCCCATGGCGGCAGATCGAATTCGACCGACGGTTCCGCCGGGCGAGCGACAATCGGCGCCGGTGATTCGACCACCGGCGGTTCCATGACCCGCATCGCGGCATGGTTCGCGGCCGGCGGCACGAGGACAGGTACGGGCTCCGCTGGTGCGCGCCGGCTGACGATCTCGTTCTCCCGCGTTCGGGTGAAGCGGACGTTCGGCCCCATCAGGAAGGCGTTCTGCCAGCCGGGCGAGGCAAGCTCCTCGGCCGAGATACCCTGCGGTGTAACGGGCATGATCGGCCCGCTGGCAGCCACGGTGCTCGCCTGCAGGGCCTCCACGACCGGCTTTGGCGCGGCTGCGATTCGCAAGCGTGCCTCTTCGGCAATCCGCCGCTCTTCTGCGCGGCGGCGCTCTTCGGCCTGGCGCTTGGCTTCGCGGACGGTGCGGATTTTTTCTTCCAGGAATGCGCGGCGAGCAGCGATCTGCTCGGCACGGCGGGCTTCTTCCGCGACCTGTTCCGGGTCAAGCTCGCCTTCAGGCTGGGAGCCATTTGCAGCATTCGAAATGTTCGTTCGGGAAAGACGCATGAGACCTGCAACCCAGTCATTGATATTGCCGATGGCTTCCCAAATCGAATAGGGCAAAGACGGTTAATAAGTTCCTTCTGATCGTCGTAGAATGCACTTATTCCGCATCGCCGGCCCAAGGGAGCGGCCCATAGCGGCACGACAGCAACAGGCACGCCGATTGGCTCCACGTCGCCGGGAAAGCGACGCGAATCGACGGAGATCTTTTGTGGGATTGATTACTTGGTGGAGGAAAGCTGCGCGATCGACAGCAGCGTATCGGCACTGATGCCGACGCTTGAGGAGGAGCTCGTCAGGATCGAGAGCGCGGGTGATGTCGACGAGGTGGTGTTGTTCGCCAGATCGTACATCGCCGAGAATCGCTGCAGGAGCTTGTTGACCTTGGTCGGATCCTGCAGATCGCTGACGTCGACGAATTTGGCAAGCAGCTTGGCCTGGGTGTCGACATCCATCGAGGACATCGAGCTCGGCAGGCTATAGGTCGTGGTGATGACCTGATAGAGGGCGGTGTCGCCCATGATATCGTAGATGGAGCTGATATCCGGAGCCTTGCGCTGGAAGTAAAGCGCCAGTTGCACGCCCGTATTGGTTTCTCCCTCCTGATCCTCAAGGGTCTGATGCAGGAAGAGGTCGTTCGTATCGGCAATCGTGCCCTGATTTTGCGCCGTCCCCAATTTCGTGTTGGTCAGATTACCGTCCGTGTCGAAATTGAAGGCATTGACGATGCTCTTGAACTGCGCGCCGTCATCCGTGTTGATGAAGCTCTTCGAATCGCTCGGATCGGAGGCGAAGGCCTTTTTCAGCGTCGCGGTGTCGACCGTCTTCGGATCGATGCCGTTGGCCTTCAGGATGTAGTCGGTGAGCTTGCTATCGGCGAGAAGATCGGTGACGCTGGTGACCTTGACGATATTCGTCGCAAAATAGGTGCCGGCATCCTTGGCGTCGCTGGTGGCCTTGGTCAGCTCGGCGCCCGTCAGGCCGATCTTGCTGCGGCTGGAATATTCCGAGACATAGCTGTTGATCTGCGTCTGCGACAAGGCCTGGACCGGCGGTTTCAGCTTGCCGTCGCTGTCGAAATTGAAGGCTTTGGCGAGATTGGTGAAGCGCGTGTCCTTGAGCGAATTGACATAGCTCTTCGGATCGTAGGGATCACTTTCGAGGATCTTCTTCATCTGCGTCTTCGTCATCTCGTCCGGGCTGATGCCATAAGCGCGCATCGCCATCTGGTAGAGTTCGGGAAGACTGTCGTTGCTGGTATCGCTATCGGCCGTGGCATTGGTGGCGAAGAAATCGTCAATGGTCTTCACTGCGGCGATGCGCGTCTGGTAGTTGCTGACGGCTTTGGTGGTCAAGGACGTCTGCGACGTCTGGTAGTTCTTCATATAGGCCGTCGACGCGGCATCGATCGCCGTCTGGGATTGCGCCGTGTCACCCGAGGCAAGGGTGCCGTCAGCCTGGAAATTGAACTGCGAGACGACATCGGTGAGACCGAAGATGGCCGCGGTCGAAGAACTCGAAAAAGCATTCTTGAGCACGACCGCAGGCGTATCCGCGTCGATCCCATAGGCCGTCTTGATATAGTCGAACAGGCGAGTATCCGACGTCAGTTCGTCGACGGTGGTGATGGAGCCGATATGCTCCTTGTAATAAAGGTCGTTGTCGTTGGCGCCGACATCCGTCGTGTACGAGGGAACCGCGGAATTGTAAGCGCTCATGACATCGGCCATTTGGCCGAGCGTCTGCGGGCCGCCCTTATAATTCGTCGCATAGGCGTCCGTCGTGGCGCTGATCTGAGCCGATGTCTGCGCTTGCGAACCACTCGCGACGGTACCGTCGCTCTGGAAATTGAACTGCGCCATGACATCGGTCAGCCCCTTCGTCGCCGCAACACTTGCATCCTTGGCGGCGGCGTTGAATTGGGTCGCGGTGATATAGGCCGGAATGTCGAAGGCGGTTTTGACATAGTTGAACAGCTTGGGATCGGCCGTGAGCTGGCTGACGGACGTGATCGTGCTGATATGGTTTTCGTAGTAGGTCGTATCGGCATCAGCCGTCGAGGTCTTCACCGTTCCGTCGGCATTGAAATTGAATTCCGCGACGATCGCCTTGTCGGCGGCGCTGCCGTTCTGATTGACGAAGCTGTCGGGATCGCTGAGATCGCTCGTCAGCATCTGCTTCAGGAACGAATTCGACGTATAGGTCGGATCGAGGCCATAGGCCTGCAGCACGTAGTTTTTCAGGCGGCTGTTGCCCAGGAGGTCGTCGACGGTCTTAACGCTGCTGATATTCTGGCTGAAATAGGTCGTTTCGGTCTGCGCATTCGTTGCCTCAGTCGTAAAGGACTGATTGTAAAGGCCGATCAGATCGTCTTCCTGGGTACTGGATTGCGCCGTCGAGGAGCTGCCCGTGCCAAAATTGAACGCGGCGGCGAATTCCTTGTAGCGCGGATCGGTCAGCTTATTGGCAAAACTGGTGGAATCGCTGAGGTCGCTGGTCAGCACCTGTTTCATAAAGGCCTTGGCATAGGTCATGTCCGACAGGCCGTATGCTTCCATCGCATAGCTATAGAGCTGATAGTCGCCCATGAAGTCATCGACATTGGTTACCTTGCCGATATTGGCATTGTAGTAGTCGATCTGACGCTTGCTCTGCGACTGGGACGCTACCTGATTGAGCGTCGTCGCCATATTCCTGGTCGCGACCGTGTAACCAAGATAGGTGGATATCATCAGCGCGATCCCAATAATTCTCTAATATAAGCCAGTGAATCTCTCCACAGTATCGCAGTTAAACCTTACCCGAGACTTACAATACTTCATCTATTGCGTGTGCCGGATCGGCACGCTCTGCCTGCGCCGTGCATTCACTTTATGGAAACCCTGATCGATTCGGTTTTGCTAACCATTTGAGGACGCAAAGTTTTCTTAACCGCAATTTTTAAGCTGTCTGGAAGGGACGCCGCCTAATCTGAACCCAACGAGAGGACATGACGTTCTCCGTAAGAAGACCGGAAAACCGGCTCTCAGGTAAAGCAAGGGTAGAGATTAGATGACAAATACCGTCCTGAAGCCCGATTGGGCTGGAAACACACTGCGGCTTGATCCGGCGCGCTTCCCGCAACAGGTCAGCTACGCCATGCGGGGTGCCGAGGGTGACGTCACCATCACGATCGACGAGCGCGGCGCGGTGCTGCGCAAGATCCTCCCGTCCAGCGGCCTGCCGCTGTCCGTCGCCCTGCCGAAACGCGCCTTCATGGGTGTTGCCGCCCGCGCCATCGATCATGGCGACGGCGAAGTCACCGTGACGCTGGAATTGCATCATTCCGATCCGGATCTCTGCATCCCTCTCCTCGTTGCCCATGACCTGAGCGACATCGCCGCCGACTGGCGCTCGTGGTCGGAAGCCTTCCGCATTCCGATGCTGATGATCGAAGCCGATGGCGTTGCCCGTCCGCTGGAAGAGCATCTGGGTGGGGTCGCCGCCCGCGATACCCAGCCGCGCCGCCGCCACTCCTATTTCGCCGAGCGCCGTCCGCGCTTCCTGGTGCGCCGCTCGACCGGTTCGCTGGGCCTCAAGATGAAGATCGAAGGCCGCGAGATCATCGCGCGGCGTTGAAAGCGGCTGGGATTGATATCCTGGTATTCGTCAGACATCGGTCGTGGGGCATCAGCCCTGCGGCCGATTTCGTTATGGCAGCGAGCGCTCCATGATGATCGTCCGCTCATCGCCGTGGTAACTATCCTCGACAGCCTTGAATCCGAGCCTGGCATAGAAAGCTTCTGCGGTGACGGATGACGGCACAGTTAGGAGCGTGACACCCTTGATGTATGCTATCCGCTCAATCTCGGCCATCAACCGAGTTCCGGTCCCCTGACCTTGCACCGAAGGGGAAACGAACACCGTGCGGACCACAGCACCATCGAGGCTGGCGGTGCCGACCACATCCCCGCCTTTCATCGCGACGAGAACCGTCCGGCTGACCATAAGCTTTCGCACCGCGGCGGGGCTGAAACTCTGCGTGACACGGGCGATGATATCCTGCGAATAGTCTTTCGCGTTGGTTTCGCGAAGCGCGGACAGGATCACCGCGCTGATGGCATTCGCATCACTTTCGCGAGCCGGTCGGACATCGCACGCCATGGCAAGCACCCATCGCTGGTTATGTGACGGCAATCCGGCTCGTTTTCATCAGGCAACAAGAAACAGGAACGACAGGAATAGGCCGGCGAAGATAATAAGGCCGACCTTGCCGTTGAATTTGAACAGCGCCAGGCACTGCTCCCCATTGTTGATGTCGAGCACGGCGATCTGATAGGCGAACATGCCGCCGGCAACGAGAAGGCCGACATAGGAGAGCCATCCCGCCCCCGCCAGCGCGAAGGACAGTAGCATCAGCACCAGCGCGACACCGTAGAGGCCAATCAGCCAGAGGCGGGTCTTGTCGCCGAAGAGCCGGGCGGTGGAGCGCACGCCGATCAGCTCGTCATCCTCCTTGTCCTGATGGGCGTAGATCGTGTCGTAACCGATCGTCCACAGGATGGCGGCTGCATAAAGCATGATGGGCGCAAGCGACAGGCTGCCGAACAGCCCGGCCCAGCCCATCAGCGCGCCCCAGGAAAAGGCGAGCCCCAAGAAAAACTGCGGCCAGTCGGTAAAGCGCTTGGCAAACGGATAGAGCGCGACGATGGCGAGCGACAAGACGCCGAGAATGACGGCGAACCAGTTGAACTGCAAAAGCACCAGCAGCCCGACCAGCGCCTGTAGCGCGATAAAGACCTTGGCCTGGAAGCGCGTCACGCGGCCCGACGGCAGCGGACGCGAGCGTGTGCGGGCCACTTCCATGTCGATCTTGTGATCGACCAGATCATTATAGGTGCAGCCGGCGCCGCGCATGGCGACCGCGCCGATGAAATAGAGGATGAGGTGGTAGACCACCAGAAAGCCGGGCGACTGCCCCACTGCGGCGGCGGCATTGGCGGCAAGAGCCGCCGACCAGAAGCACGGCCACATCAAGAGCTGCCAGCCGATCGGCCTGTCCCAGCGCGCGAGCTGCGCATAGGGCCAAAGCACCGGGGGCAGGATGCGGTAAACCCAGTTGCCGGACGGCGCGTCGGCGACGCGCCCGTTGATATCACCTGTCTTTTGCATAGGCGAGTAGTAGTGATATCCGCCGCCCGCGGTCAAGCGGCGGGGCCGCAGCCCCGCGCTTTTCTCAGTTCATCGTGAAATTGAACTTGTAGCTGGCGGAGACGCCGACCAGCAGCTGATTGCGATCGCCACGCTCGCGCACAAGGCTGCTGTCACCGGCCGGGCCGGTAAGACGCGTGTATTCCAGGAAAGTACTGGTGGTCCAGTTCTCGGACGGTTTCCACGTCAATGCGCCGCCGGCACCGACGGATTTCACCCCGCCGCCCGGATTGTAGCGGCTGAGGCCGGATGCCGCCGCCGTCCGTGCATCGACGCCGTAGTAGGTGTTGAAATAATCGTTGGAGGCGAGCGTCATGCGCGGACCGCCGGACAGGCGCAGTTCCGGCGTGATATCGACGAAGGCGTCGACGGCGGCATCGGCAACAATGCCGCTATGGGCACGAATGCCCTGGCGGACTTCGACGCGGGCGCGCAGCCAGTCGGTCGGATAGGCCTCGGCAAAGCCGCCGGCCTCAAGGCCCCACTTTACCTTCTTCAGGCCCCTCAGCTCGCGACCATCGCTGCTGTCTCGGCTCGGCACGAACTTGCCGACGATACCGGCGCGGAAGGCGTCACTCTCGATCAAGGCAAAGGACGGATTGTCGTTGCGCGAGGAGAAGCGTGGCCCCGGACCCTGCTTGCCGACAGAGATCAACGGCGACCACTGCAGTTTATTGTGCTTGCTGCCTTCGAACTTGGGCGCCGAGAAACCGGCCGCACCGACGCTTAGGTACCAGTTACCCGACCAGAAGTACTGGCCGTCTCCGGCCGAAGCCGCCCCAGCGGACGCGACGAACAAGCCGAGGGTGAAAAATAGACGCGACTTCGCAAACACATGCAACTCCTTGATACGCAATACAACGGAGCCATACACACGCTCCGAGAGTTGTCTCAAATTATCCGGATCGCATTACCGCTCCCTTAACCAAGCGCTGCCGAATGCGTGATCGACGGCACAATTTTCAACGCGACTTGCATTGGCTTCCAGCTTGCGCCGATCTGTCGCAGCGATTTAATTTTGGCATGCGCTACTCAATCAAGGGTGTCCCCCAGGGCTCAGGCATAAACAATGAATTTCCAATATAAAGATTAAACGAGAGAGTGGAATGAAACCCGGATCTTTGATTTATCTCGGCGCGTTTCTCAGCGTCGGCATGGCGCTTTCAGGCTGCGTGTCCGCGCCAATTGGCGGCGCCAAGCAAAGCCAGTTTTCAGGCAGGGTTGCGCCCGGCAAGAAGACACGGATCACAGGCGCTTCGCTGGTGAAGCCGGATTGTACCTTTGCAGGCTTTCCCTATACCGGCATCATCAAGCAACCTGCCCATGGTAAGGTCGAGGTCGAGCATGGTCCGGTTGCATCAAAGTTTCCCAAGGACAGCAACGCCTACCTTTGCAGCGGCAAACCTGTCCAAGGAAACAATATCTTCTACACCTCCAACCCCGGCTTCGCCGGAACCGATCAATTCACGGTCCGTCTCACAGGGCTGAATACAGACGGCACAGTGCAAGACAGAACATTCGCGGTTCATGTCGGCAAGTAACTGGACCATCGCCGTATCACATCCGCAGGAGTGAGGCGGCGGCGAGGTCGAAAATCGAACACAGAACTATGAGGCCATGGTTCGGTGTTCGCTTTCGAAAGGGGACAAAATGCAAAACAGCTATCTGGTCCGCGGCAGTATCTTGCTCGCCGTCACTGGCCTAGCGCTTTCAGGCTGCGTCAGCGCGCCGTTCGGCGGAACGAGGCAGGAACAACGTGCGATAACGGCCGTCTCGGGCAAAAAAACATCGCTCGTAATCATGTTTTCTGCAACAAAAGATTGCAAAAATACATACTACACTTATCCGGAAACTATCAGATACCCAGATCATGGTAACATCAGTTTTGAAGTTCACTCAGGTCGCCCAAAAGCAATAACCGAGGGTTCCAGTCCAGCGTGCCGCCAAAAATCGGTGGAAGGTGCCGTCGTTTTCTACCGATCCGATCCAGGGTTTGTCGGCTCCGACCGAGCGACCTTTCGCCGGCCAGGACTGACGACTGATGTTGCGATCAAGGTGGTCAAATAGCGGCTCGATGTTTGGCCATACAATGACAAAACGCCGGCCCCATGTTCTCCATGCGGCCGGCGCAACCTTCCAAACGATGACAAACCTTCAGAACACGATCTTCTCAAGCGGCGCCCGGGTCGCCTCGAATTCCCTGAGCTTCGCCTCACGCTCGCCGATATAGTTGCGGTTGTCGGGAACCGCGAACTGGTTCTTGGTGATTTGGATCTGCATGATGAAAAGCTCATCCCAGCGGAAGCCCATTTCCGAGCCGGCCAGGTAGAACTCCCACATACGGAAGAAGTTCTCATCGTAAAGCGCCACGGCCTCGGCCTTGCGCGCCACGAAGCGGTTGCGCCAGTGCCTTAGCGTATGGGCATAGTGCATCGGCAGGATTTCGACATCCTTGACCAAGAGCCCGGCCTTTTCCAGCGGCGGCAGGGTCTCGCCGACCGAGGGGATATAGCCGCCCGGGAAGATATACTTCTCGATGAAGGCGTTGGTCGCAAAGCTTGGCTTCGGACGGGCGATGGAATGCAGCAGCATGACGCCGTTGTCGTCGAGCAGCTCCGAAACCTTGTTGAAGTATTTGCGGTAATCGCCGATGCCGACATGCTCGAACATGCCGACCGAGACGATGCGGTCGAACTTCCTGTCCTTCAGATAGCGGTAATCCTGCAGCTCGAAGCGGACGCGATCGGACAGGCCGCGCTTGGCGGCGCGTTCACGCGAGACCTTGAGCTGCTCTTCGCTCAGCGTAATGCCGGTAAAATCGAGGCCGGGATTGGCTTCGGCAAGATACATGCCCATGCCTCCCCAGCCAGAGCCGATCTCCAGAACACGCTGGCCGGGCTCGACCAGCAGCTTGGCGGCGATATGGCGCTTCTTGGCCACCTGTGCCTCGTCCAGGCTGATACCCGGTGGCACGAAATAGGCGCAGGAATATTGCCAATCCTCGTCGAGGAACAGATCGAACAGCTTGGCCGAGAGATCGTAGTGATGCGCAACATTGTATTTGTTGCGGTTGATCGGCGAACGGCTCTTGAGCTGCTGCCAGACGATGCGGCCGATCAGCAGCGTCGCCATACGCATATCAAAGATTTCGTTGGTGGTATTCTGCTTCACCAGCGCGAGGAAATCATAGATATCCCCCTGCTCAAGAATGAAGCGCCCTTCCATATACATTTCGCCGAGCTTCAGCGTCGGATCGCGAGCGACCGCGTCCTCCGCCTGTTGGTCGGCGATGCGGACGGCGACTGTTTCGCCGGATCCATCGCCGATCATGTGCGTCTCGCCGGAAGCAAGCGTAAGTTTCAGGGAGCCTTTACGGACCAGTTTTTTGACAAGAGAGAACAGTGCCGACGCCATGGACGCCTCGAATGTTATGACATGACAATAGCGCTAACTTTAGCGCCTCAGAACATTGTGGCAAGCGCAGCTTTTTGCACTCTGTGGCACTCCGGCAACAACGCCGCCGGAGTGTGATATTCTTGCAATAATTCGTGCTAAGTACTTATTTTCGCTTGAATGCGTCCGCCAGAGCGGCACCGAAACTACCCTGCTGAGGGGTATTCGGACGACTATTGTTCTTACCGCCTGCGTTGCGCGCGCCATTTTGCTCTCGCGACTCACGCGCAGCCGGGGCCGCCTCAGCGCCGCCATCCTTGCGCATCGTCAGACTGATTCGCTTCCGCTTGGCGTCGACGTCCACAACCTTCACTTTCACGACATCGCCCGCCTTGACGATCTCGTGCGGGTCTTTCACAAAGCGATCGGCAAGCTGCGAGACATGCACAAGGCCGTCCTGGTGAACGCCGATATCGACGAAGGCGCCGAAGGCGGCGACGTTGGTTACCGTACCCTCCAGCAGCATGCCGGGCTTGAGGTCGCTGATCTCATTGATCCCCTCCGCGAAGGTCGCGGTCTTGAAGCTCGGGCGCGGGTCGCGACCCGGCTTTTCCAGCTCGGCGATGATGTCGCGCACCGTTGGCAGGCCGAATTTTTCGTCGATGAATTGGCGCGGGTCGACCGCCTTCAGCGCAGTCGCATCACCCATCAGGCTGCGCAGATCGCGGCCGCAGGCAGCAACGATCTTCTTGGCGACGCCATAGGCTTCCGGATGCACGGAGGAGGCGTCGAGCGGCTCCTTGCCATTGGGGATGCGCAGGAAGCCGGCGCATTGCTCGAAGGTACGCTGACCGAGGCGGGCGACTTTCAGGAGATCACGCCGCGTCTCGAAACGACCCTCGCCGTCGCGATGCTTGACAATCGCATCGGCAATCGACGGCCCGAGGCCGGAGACCCGGGCGAGCAGCGGCGCGGATGCCGTATTCAGATCGACGCCGACGGCGTTCACCGCGTCTTCCACGACAGCATCCAGTGAGCGCGACAGCTTCAGCTGATCGACATCGTGCTGGTATTGGCCGACGCCGATCGATTTCGGCTCGATCTTGACCAGCTCGGCCAACGGATCCTGCAAACGGCGGGCGATGGAGACGGCGCCGCGCAGCGAGACGTCGAGGCCTGGGAATTCCAGCGCCGCGGTCTCTGAGGCCGAATAGACGGAGGCGCCCGCTTCGGAAACGATAACCTTGGTCGGTTTCGGGGCCGGCAGGTCGGCGAGCATATCCGCCACCAGCTTTTCCGTCTCGCGGCTGCCGGTGCCGTTGCCGATCGAGATCAGCTCGACATTGTGCTTGCGGACCAGCGCCGCCAGGGTCGCCTGCGTGCCTCGCACATCGTTCCTCGGTGGGAACGGATAGACCGTCGTCGTCTCCAGCACCTTACCGGTGCCGTCGACCACGGCGACCTTGACGCCTGTGCGGATGCCGGGATCGAGGCCCATGGTCGCGCGCGAGCCGGCAGGCGCCGCCAGCAGCAGATCCTTCAGATTGCGGGCGAAGACGTGGATCGCCTCCTCCTCGGCGCGCTCGCGCAGCTCCCGCATCAGATCGAGCGACAGCGACATGGAGAGCTTCACACGCCAGGTCCAGCTCGCGACCTCCGTCAGCCAGCGGTCGCCGGGACGGCTCGAGCCGATCTCGTAGGTCGTGGCGACCATTCGCTCGACCGGCTTGTTCGGCGAGACGGCATCAACGTCGATCTCGATGGTCAGCGTCAGCACCTCTTCGTTCCAGCCGCGCAGCATGGCAAGCGCGCGGTGGCCGGGGGCGGTTGCCCAGCGTTCCTGATGGTCGAAATAGTCGGAGAATTTCGCGCCCGCTTCCTGCTTGCCGTCGACGACCTTGGCCTTCAGTGCGGCATTGGTTTTCATGTAGGTGCGTAGCTTACCGAGCAGGTCGGCATTTTCGGCAATACCTTCGGCGATGATATCGCGCGCGCCTTCAAGCGCCGTCTTCACATCAGGCACGTCGGCGGTGAGAAAGCCCTCGGCCAGAGTAGCCGGCTCCTTGGAGCGGTCGGCAAGAATGGTATCGGCAAGCGGACCGAGGCCGCGCTCCCTGGCGATCTCGGCGCGGGTGCGGCGCTTCTGCTTATAGGGCAGGTAAAGGTCTTCCAGCTCGGCCTTGGTAGCGACGACGGCGATCTTGTGCATCAGCTCGTCGGTCATCTTGCCCTGGCCGTTGATCGACTCGACGATGGCGGACCGGCGGGCTTCGAGCTCGCGCAGATAGACAAGGCGTTCCGCCAGCGTGCGCAACTGGCCGTCATCGAGACCGCCGGTCACTTCCTTGCGATAGCGGGCGATGAACGGCACCGTCGCGCCTTCGTCGAGAAGCTCGATCGCGGCCTTGGCCTGATCGGGGCGCGAATTGATCTCGTTGGCAATAGTTGCGGCAAGGGAGCGAATGTCGGCGGCCATATGTCTCTCTGAACTGAACTCGGTGGCGGGACCATAGGCGTGATCCCGGAAAGTACGAAACGGTTTCGGACGAGATCGCCGATCCGGACAACCGGGAGGGATCGCGATTCGAAAACCAGCGTCCCGCTTTAGCGAGATAAAAAGGCAGGGCAATGTTGCTGCCCACGCCTCCACAGGATTTGCCGCTTGACCTTTGGGCTCTGCCCCCTTAACCGCGCACAAGAACCTAATGAAGAGGGCAAGCCATGAAAGTTCTGTTAATCGGATCGGGCGGACGCGAGCATGCGCTGGCCTGGAAACTGGCGCAATCGCCGCTGATGACGGAATTCTATGCCGCGCCCGGCAATCCCGGCATTGCCGAATATGCGACGCTTGCCGCCCTCGACATCGAGGACCATGGCGCGGTTGTCGCCTTCTGCAAGGAAAAGGCCATCGACTTCGTCGTCGTCGGCCCGGAGGCACCGCTGGTCGCGGGTATCGCCGATGCACTACGCGCCGCGGGTATTGCTGTATTCGGCCCATCCACGGCCGCCGCTCAGCTCGAGGGCTCCAAGGGTTTCACCAAGGATATCTGCGCCCGCTATAATATCCCGACCGGCGCCTACCAACGCTTCAACAATGCGCCGAAAGCCAAAGTCTATATCCGTGAGCAAGGTGCGCCGATCGTCGTCAAGGCAGACGGGCTTGCCGCCGGCAAGGGTGTGACGGTCGCCATGACGGTCGACGAGGCGCTTGCCGCGGTCGATGACTGCTTCGAGGGTGCATTTGGCGAGGCCGGTGCCGAAGTGGTGATCGAAGCCTATCTCGATGGCGAGGAGGCCAGCTTCTTCTGCCTTAGTGACGGCAAGCATGCCCTGGCGCTTGCCACCGCCCAGGACCACAAGCGTGTCGGCGACGGCGATACCGGCCCGAACACCGGCGGTATGGGCGCCTATTCTCCCGCTCCTGTGATGACGGCGGAGATGGTCGAGCGGACCATGAAGGAGATCATCGAGCCGACAATGCGCGGCATGGCCGAAAGCGGCTATCCCTTCTCCGGCGTCTTCTTCGCCGGGCTGATGATCACCGCGAAAGGGCCAGAACTGATCGAATACAATGTCCGCTTCGGCGATCCGGAATGCCAGGTGCTGATGATGCGGCTAAAGAGCGACCTGCTGCCGCTGCTTCTGGCGTGCGCCAACGGCACGCTGGATCAGGTCGACGCGGAATGGAGCGACGACGTGGCGCTGTCCGTGGTCATGGCCTCGAAGGGCTATCCCGGTTCCTATGCCAAGAACACGCCGATCGCGGCGCTGCCCGCCGATAGCGAGGGCGCCAAGGTGTTTCATGCCGGCACGGCGCTGAAGGATGGCGCGCTGGTTGCGACCGGCGGTCGGGTGCTGAACGTCACCGCCACCGGCAGGACCGTTAGCGAGGCGCAGAAGCGCGCCTATGCCCTTGCCAGCAAGGTAGAGTGGGAAAACGGCTTCAATCGTAGCGACATCGGCTGGCAGGCCATCGCGCGGGAAAAAGCCTGAAAACGTAAACGCAAAGCCTGTTCCGAATTCTCGTCTCCACTAAACTTTTACCTAATCTCCTGACGGGATGGAAACAAAGACGCGCTAATCTCTCGGTCACGATAAGACGGAGTGGTAGTTATGCGTCCCTTCTTCCTGACCTTGGCATGCGTGCTGGCCGCCGGCTCGGCCATGGCGTCGTCGATCCAACCCATCGACAGCAAGACGCAGACAGGCGGCGGCAGCATCCTCGACAAGGTCTGCACCGATTGCCCGGCCATCAAGCCGCAAATCGTCAAGAAGGACTATGTGGTGCCGGAACTGACGCCGGGCACGCAATCCATCGTCATCCGCGACGTCGACGGCCAGAAGAAGGTGGTGCGTACCGAGGCCTGGATGGGCGGCTCGCCGGTCGTCTTCATCTCCAAGCCGACGCCCGAGGCGCTGGCGGCCGCGAACACAGCGCCCGACGGCATCGACATGACCGCAAAGACCGCGGCCCTGCCCAAGCACGCCCGGACGCAGGAGCCTGCACCGCTCGACCTCTCCGGCTTCCAGCTTCGCCAGTAAAATAGCTGTCCGATCCAGTTCCCTGCCCCGCCCGGCCAAAGTTTCGGTCGACGGGGTCCGCCGCAAGGCGGACCAATGCGCCCCTGAAGAGAAGCAGGGGCGCATTCGTTTTTCATGGACAAAGCGCGGACGCTTTGCTTGCGGCTCAAGATAATATTGAAATTGGTTCAACATTATTTATCGCGGCGCAACATATCTCACGCTCAAGGCCACTTAATTGCCGATCCCGCTGTTTTGATTAAATCTTTATTAGACATAAAACGCGAGTTTACTTGAACCGGACAGCAGCATGTCTTTTCGAGCAGCGGCAAGCGTATTGGGACTCTCTCAGACGATCGCACAGGCGGTAGGAAACCGCGCCGGTATCACCTTACCCTGTTGCGAGGCACTATGAAGAATCTCAAGATCGCACATCAGCTCTTTGCCCTTCTGGGCGTGCTTATGGCCGTTTTCGCCGTGGCAACCTATCTGCAAATCCGCTCATCGGCCGACGCGATCTATAGCGAGCGTTACGAAATGCTGCGTACGCAGGTGGAATCCGGCATTTCCGTGCTGAATTTCTATTATGCTCAGGAGCAGGCTGGCAAGCTGACCGAAGAACAAGCCAAGGCCCAGGCCTATGCCGTCGTCAACAGCATGAAATATACGCCAGACGGCTATCTCTTCGGCTATGACTACGACGTCAACATGGTCTTCCATTATGACAAGTCGAAAATCGGCCTGAGCCTGAAGGGACAACCCGACCCGAAGGGCCACTATTATCGTGAGGAACTGGTCAAACTCGGCCAGCAAGGCGGCGGCCTCTCCGACTTCTACGCCAACAAACCCGGCCAGCCGGCCGATGCCATGTTCCCCAAAACCGCCTATGCCCGCGCCTTCGAGCCCTGGAAGGTCGTTGTCGTTACCGGCGTCTACATGGACGACCTCGGCGCGCAGGTCGAGGCGAAGATCTGGACGACCTTGTGGTCCACCCTCGCGCTCTTCATCGTAGTGCTCGGTGCTGCTTTTGTCGTGATCCGCGGCATCACCAAACCGCTCACCGAGGTTCACGCTGCGCTCAAGGCCGTTGCCGACGAGGACGTGAAAATCACCATACCGCATGCCGGCATGCGCAACGAGATCGGCTTGATGGCCAAGGCCACTCTGGCGCTGCAGGAGAAGATCCGCGAGCGTCATGCATTGACCGAACGCCAGGTCGCGCAGGATGAGGAAATCAACGCCGAGCGCCAACAGAACCTGCGTCAACAGCAGGACGAGGCCGAAGAACAGGCCCGCGTCGTCTCGACCATCGGCAAGGCGCTGGAGCAACTCGCACGGGGCGACCTGACCGTGCGCTGCGACGATATCGGCATCAGCTATGCCGGCCTGCGCAACAACTTCAACGAGGCGCTCTCCCATCTCGAGGCCGCCATGGGTCGGGTCAATGCCAAGGGCAACGACATCGGCGTCAGCAAGGAAGAGATCCGCCGTGCCTCCAACGAACTGTCGCAGCGCACCGAGCGCCAGGCCGCCAGCCTGGAAGAAACCTCGGCGGCACTCGACGAGCTTACCGTCGCTGTCCGCCAGACGGCGGAAGGCGCGCATGAGGCCAGCAAGCGCGTTCACGCCGTCAGCACCGAGGCGTCACGCAGCGACGCCGTGGTTGCCCAGGCGATCGAGGCGATGAGCGGTATCGAAAAGTCGTCCACGGAGATCAGCAAGATCATCGGCGTCATCGACGAAATCGCCTTCCAGACCAACCTTCTGGCGCTCAACGCCGGGGTCGAGGCGGCTCGCGCCGGCGAATCCGGCAAGGGCTTTGCCGTCGTCGCCCAGGAAGTGCGCGAACTGGCCCAACGGTCCGCGGCAGCCGCCAAGGAGATCAAGGACCAGATCGCCCGCTCCTCCGGCCAGGTTGACCAAGGTGTCCGCCTTGTCGGCGAGGCCGGCGAAGCGCTGAAGCGCATCTCCGACCAGATCAAAGCGGCCAACGAGATCGTCTCGAAGATCGCCCACAGCGCCTCCGAGCAGGATACGACGCTGCGCTCAATCTCGTCGTCGATGAACCAACTCGACGCCGCCACGCAGCAGAACGCCGCCATGGCGGAGGAGACGACGGCATCGGCCGAAACGCTCGCCGCCGACACCGAGGACCTGCTCGGCCTGATCCGCGGCTTCCACGTCAGCGACAGCCGCCCCGTTGCACAGACTCGGCGCGCCGCATAGGCTACGCCGCAACGGGCATGACAAACCGCCGGGCACACCCGGCGGTTTTTCTTTGTCCAGATATCGAAGAGGATTACTCGGCGGCGGCAATCCGCTCGACCAGCCGGTCGATTTCATGATCGGAATAGACCTCGATGCCGGCCCGCTTCAGCAAGGCTGCTGTGACGCCATCGCCCGGATGCCGGCCGCCGGAAAAGGTGCCGTCGTAGGTGAAGCCCGAACCACAGGACGGGCTGCCATCGATGAGCAGAGCATAGCGGCAGCCGGTTTCCTTGGCGAGCGTCAAGGCGTTCTCGGCAGCTTGCCGAAACCCTTCGGTGACATCGCCGCCGCTGATTTCCATCACGCGCGCCGTGCCTGCAAGCACATCCTCGCCCGTTGCTCCCACAACAATTTCAGCCGGAGGCCGGGGCACGACCATTCCGGCCGACATCTCCGGACAGATGGTCACGAGACGCCCTTCTTCGCGCCATCGGTCGATGGCCGGATGAACAAGTGGCTTGGCGCGACCGTCATAGCGGACGGCGTGGCCCATGAGGCAGGCGCTGACGAGGATTTTTCCGGTCATCGCGCCTCCCTTTCTTACCCCGCAATCTTCGAGAAGTCGGCAACCGTCCCCGTTGCCTCGCGGATCAGGCGCAGCAGCGCCAGACGGTTGGCGCGGATGGCGGCGTCTTCGTCGTTGACGAGGACATCCCCGAAGAAGCGGTCGACCGGCGCGCGCAGCGTCGAAAGTGCCGCCATAGCGGAGCGGAAGTCTTCACCGACTATCGCGTTGGCGGCTTCGGCCGAAGCCTTGGTGACGGCGGCGAAAAGGTCTTTTTCGGCATCGAGCGTCAACAGGCTTTCGGAAACGCCATCGGCAACGACGGTGCCCTTCTTTTCCTCGGCGGCGAGGAGCTGCGTGGCGCGCTTGGTGCCGGCGAGCAGGTTCTTGCCGTCTTCCGAGGTAATGAAGGCCGTCAGCGCCTCGACGCGGCGGGCGACCATCAGGAGATCGTCAGCCTCCGGCGTCAGCACAGATTCGATGAGGTCGTAACGGGCGCCCTGATCGCGGAGATAGACCTTCAGACGGTCGTGGAAGAAGGCGAGAAGGTCTGCATCCTTCGTCACCGCCAGCAGCGGCAGCCGAACCTTGCGCTCCAGCAGAATGCGGACGACGCCCAAAGCCGCACGACGCAGCGCATAGGGGTCCTTCGAACCGGTGGGCTTTTCGTCGATCGCCCAGAAGCCCATCAGCGTGTCCAGCTTGTCGGCCAGCGCCACGGTGATTGCCACCTTGTCGTCCGGCACGCGGTCGGACGGACCTTGCGGCTTGTAATGATCCTCGATAGCAGCGGCGACGGAAGCGTCTTCACCCTGCAGCGCCGCATATTTGCGGCCCATGAGACCCTGAAGCTCGGGGAATTCGCCAACGGCTTCAGTGCGCAGGTCGGCCTTGGCGAGCACGGCCGCGCGGTCGACCTTGAGCGGATCGGCGCCGGTGATCTTGGCGAGTTCGGCCGCCAGCGTACGAATGCGGGCAACGCGTTCGCCCTGGCTGCCGAGCTTGGCATGGAAGGTGACGTTCAGCGCGTCGAGCTTGGCCATGCGCTGGTCGAGCGGCTTCTTCAGATCGAGGCCGAATTTCGCAGCGGAGGCCTCCAGCGTTTCGAGGTCCGGCAGATCGCCCTGGTCGCGCTTCCAGAAATGCAGCGCGTCGGAAAGACGGGCGCGCACGACCTTGCCGTTGCCGTGGATGATCTCCTTGCCGCCATCCGTCGCCTGAATGTTGGAGACGAGGATGAAGCGATTGGAGAGCGCACCCTCCCCTTGAGGGGGAGGGTTGGCACGAAGTGCCGGGGTGGGGTGATTTTGTTGGAGCAAGGGGTCACCCCCACCCGCAGCTTCGCTGCGACCTCCCCCGTTAAGGGGGAGGTGGGAGTCTTGCCGGCGGGTGACGAAACACTTCTGGTTGGTTTTGATGGTCAGGCGGATGATTTCCGAGGGGATCGACAGGTAATCCTCTTCGAAGGACCCCATCAACACCTGCGGCCATTCCACCAGGCCGGACACCTCTTCCAGCAGGCCCTCGTCCTCGACCAGTTCCAAACCGTTGGCAAAGGCGATGTCGCGGGCGTCATGCAGGATGATATCCTTGCGGCGCTCGGCATCAAGAATGACCTTGGCCTTGTCCAGGCTGGACACGTAATCGTCGAAACGCTTGACGGTGATCGGGCCCGGCGCATGGAAGCGGTGGCCGTAGGTCACGTTCGAGGCGACGATGCCGTCGATTTCGAAGGGGATGACCACCGTTTCTTCATGCTCTGTGCCGAACGTGCAGACGATCGACTGAAGCGGGCGCACCCAGCGCAGCGAGCCGGGCTTGGCCGACGCTTTGCCCCAGCGCATCGATTTCGGCCACGGAAAATCGCGGATGATCCAGGGCATGACGTCGGCAACGATCTCCTCGGCGGCACGGCCGGGCTTGGAGATGACAGCAACGTAGAAATCGCCCTTCTTCGGATCGCTCTGCACCTGTGCTTCGGAAACGGACGACAGACCAGCGCCGCGCAAAAAGCCTTCGATCGCCTTTTCGTTGGCGTCGGTGCGCGGCCCCTTGCGCTCCTCGCGCACATCGGCGGAGCGCGCCGTCACGCCGCGAATATCCAGCGTCAGACGTCGCGGCGTCCAATATTCGCGCACGCCCTCATAGGACAGACCAGCCTCGACCAGAGCGTCGGTCACCAGCTTCTTCAGATCGCCGGCAGCCTTGCGCTGCATACGGGCGGGAATTTCCTCGGAGCGGAGTTCGAGAAGGAGATCGGGCATGTCAATGTTCCTCACCCTCCCCTTGAGAGAGAGGGTCGGCACGGTGTGCCGGAGTGTGGTGAAAATGGTCGGCCTCTGCTAGCAAAATTTGCCGCTGCTGCACAATGGCAAATATCGTATCCAGAACAGCCTCAATCTCATCCGTTACCTCGGCAATCCAAAACCGGGCGACGTGATAGCCCTGATGTTCGAGAAATGCCGTGCGCTCGGCATCATAACGCCTTGCCGCATCTTCCGCGTGCTGGCTGCCGTCGAGTTCGATAATCAAACCTATCTGGTGGCAGGCGAAATCAGCGAAATAGCGCCCAATCGGAACTTGGCGTCGAAAATGCGTGCCTTCGATGGGGATGCGCCACAAATGCTTCCAAGCTTCGTCTCGGCATCGGTTGAACCAGCGCGCAGGCGGCGACTGTTCGCGATTTTGAAGCGATCAAGTTTGGAGGGTTTCTTGGCATAGGCGATCTCTAACCTATTGAAATAGAAAATCTCTATGCGGCCACAAGCACCCTCCCCTTAAGGGGGATGGTCGGACCAAAGGTCCGGGGTGGGGTGATCGCGGCAACCTCTGCAGCCAGCCAATTGTCACCCCCACCCGCCGCTTTGCGGCGACCTCCCCCCTCCAGGAGGAGGTGTTATACTACCGACCCGGCGCGAC
>NZ_AJVM01000096.1:0-24620 GCF_000281735.1 Rhizobium sp. AP16
GCTTGCCGCAGCCGATGAAGCCGCGCGTCGTCTCGACGCCAGTCACCGCTCCGCTCTCGTCACGGCGTATGCCGATCACCTCGCATTGCTGGATGAGATCGACGCCACGGCTGTCGGCGCCGCGTGCATAGCCCCAGGCGACGGCATCGTGCCGCGCGGTGCCGCCGCGCTCTTGCAGCAGGCCGCCGAGGATCGGAAAGCGCGCGTGATCGAAATTGAGATAGGGCATCATCTTGCGCACCTGATCCCGGTTCAGCAGCTCCGCATCGACCCCATGCATACGCATCGCGTTGCCGCGCCGGGCATAGGCATCGCGTTGCCCGTCGGAATGGAACAGGTTGAGGACGCCGCGCTGCGAGACCATGGCATTATAATTGAAGTCCTGCTCCAGCCCTTCCCAGAGCTGCATCGAGAATTCGTAGAAGGGCTCGTTGCCTGGGAGCAGATAATTGGAGCGGATGATCGTGGTGTTACGGCCGGCATTGCCGGAGCCGAGATAGCTCTTTTCGAGCACGGCGACATTGGTGATGCCGAACTCCTTGGCGAGATAATAGGCCGTCGCCAGCCCGTGCCCACCGCCGCCAACGATGATCACGTCGTAATGCGGCTTCGGCTCCGGGGTTCGCCACACAGGTTGCCAATGTCGGTTTCCCGAAAGCGCCTGTTTTAGAAGCTGATATGCCGAATAACGCATAGACTAATCCCGATCTCTACCCGGCCGCACATTCGCATATGCAATAAAAACGACAAGTCCCGAAAGGACGGAAAATCTTCGCAAACAGGACATGTTCTTTCCCGAATGCGCTACGGCGGCAAACCGCTGTATTCCAAAAAGCACGCGGTTCTGTGGATGCTGCCGGGATCGGCGCAGAGCTGCAAAGCCCTCTTGCCGAGTCACAATCCGATAGCTAGGCGGTAAAAACGTGATCAACGCTGGGTCTACACTTCATAGTGAAGACCTCTTAAGTATCATAGTTCCCTACTTGCAACGCAGACGAGCTGCGGAAAGACGAACAGGCAAATGCTCGCGACATTTGAAAAAGCAGCCCTAGAGGCGGGTAAGGCCATTTTGGAGGTCTACCGCGCGGGCTATGCTGTCGCCTTGAAGCAGGATCAGAGCCCCGTCACCCTCGCCGACGAACGCGCCGAACATATCATCCTCGATCACCTGACGCGCGATTTCCCCGACATTCCGGCAATTGCTGAGGAATCGGTGGCCGCCGGCAGGATTCCCGACATTCGCGGCCGCTCCTTCTTCCTCGTCGATCCGCTCGACGGCACGCGCGAATTCATCGAGCATCGCGACGAATTCACCGTCAACATCGCCTATATCCACAACGGCGCTCCCGTCGCCGGGATCGTTTTCGCGCCGGCACTCGGCATTGCCTTTACCGGCGAAGGCGGCGAGGCGCGCAAGCTCGTCATTTCGGACAATTTCACCGTCTCCGACCGTTCGATCATTGCCGTGCGCGGGCCGCCCGACAGGCTGCTGGCGCTTGCCAGCCGCTGCAACAGCAGCCCGAGGACAGACAGCTTCCTGGCGGAAAACGCCGTCTCCGCCTGCACGTCGATCGGTTCTTCGCTGAAGTTCTGTCTTCTCGCCGAAGGCAAGGCCGACGTCTATCCGCGCTTTACCCGCACGATGGAGTGGGACACTGCGGCCGGCGATGCCGTATTGCGCGCTGCAGGCGGCTCGACTGTCACGCTCGACGGCCATCCCCTCGCCTACGGCAAGACCGACCAGAGCGAAGATTCCGATTTCGCCAATCCCAATTTTATCTGCTGGGGCGGAAAGAAAAATCTCGTCGACGCCTAGTTTTCGATCCCGAAACGTAAGTTTTCACTGACAAAAACTAGTAGCGCAGCCTGTTTTCTCCTACGAATTATAGGGGCTTGCTTGACTTGTGGCGGCACTGCGCCGGCTGCAAATCAGTCCGCTGCCGTTTTTCTTAAAATTCTTAGCAAAGTGTTACTAAGCGCTTAGGCAATTTTTAAATGTGGCAAGCTAGAGTGGCTCTTGTGGTCTTGAGTATGTGTAGAGAGTCCAATGACCGAAATGATACGTCCCCGAGTAAAGTATGTCATCGGCCCCGATGGCAGCCCGCTGACGATAGCCGACCTGCCGCCGCCGAACACGCGCCGCTGGGTTATCCGTCGTAAGGCCGAGGTTGTCGCCGCTGTGCGCGGTGGCCTGCTGAGCTTGGAAGAAGCCTGCGAACGTTATACGCTCACTGTCGAAGAGTTCCTTTCCTGGCAGTCGTCCATCAATTCCCATGGCCTCGCCGGCCTGCGGACGACCCGCATACAGCAGTATCGTCACTGACGATTGCAGCAGCCGCGATATCCGTTTGATCTTCGGTTCGGGCCTCCTTCCCTCCTCTCCGGGACAAGAAGAAGGCCCGAAATCATGATGCAGCCAGCGTAAAAACCACAGACCTGGCTGCATGGGCGTCGCGGCAAGCCCGCCTGTTTTGGCGATGGCCAAACGGCCGTTGGTAGCCGAGTTGGCACACTAAATATAAAATCCGTCCAACTGGACTGTTTAATATTCTCCTTGATATCGAAGCGATATTCGAAAAGGAGACGATGCGTTGCCGATTTCACCGGTTGGCAGTTCGCCTTCCGCATGTCAATCTTCTCAATACGCAACATTTGGGAGGCTGATCATGGATATTCGCAACGAAAACAATGCGTCAGGCGGCCGCTATGTCGCGACGGTCGAGGGCCACGAGGCCGAGATGACCTTTTCCCGCGCCTCCCCAAACCTTATCATTATCGATCATACCGGCGTTCCGGATGCGCTTCGAGGCAAGGGCGTCGGCCAGGCACTCGCCCTTCATGCCGTCGAGGAAGCCCGCCGCGGCGGCTGGAAAATCATTCCGCTCTGCCCCTTTTTCAAGGCGCAGTCTCTACGTCACAAAGAATGGCATGACGTTGTGAATATGTAGGCGTCTCCTCAGCAAAGACGATCCACTTCTTCTCCAGAAAACACCAAAAACCGTGCATGGCCGGCCCAATCATGGCCAGTCATGCACGGCTCTCGTGCCGTTCCCGCCGCTTCCCGTATCCCCCTGGAAAACATTCCGATTTCGGAACACAGTCGGCTTGGGGGGCAACGGCTGGCGACGGAATGGTTACATCAGGCGCGCGCCCTTACTGGACCCGAACCATCACGCTCTTCCAAGGCTGCCGCCTTGGCATATTCGGCCTGCATTTCTTCCAGCGATGTCTCCAACGCCTCTTCCTGCACCTGCAATTCCCGGATCGACACCTGCAGGTTGTCCGCACGCTGGCGCGCGGCCTTGGCAAAGGTCGGGTAGGCAAAGTGGCTCGGGTCGACAATGCCGGACTTTTTCTCTTCCAGCACGATCTGGCTCTCCAGATCCTTTGTCATACGGTCGAATTCCGCCATCATCATCTGCAATTGCTGCAACTGACGGCGTTTTTCGTTCACCTGAAACTCTTTCAGGCGCGTTAGGCTCTCACGTGACTTCATACGCATTACTCCCGTGATGCGAGACCCCGGCTCTCGATAAAATGACCCGCCGCGCCGCTTTGAGACGGTTTGGTTAAAAAAATTTCCAGCGATCTTAATAAAAACCTACCGCTGGTAACCTTTCGTTTACGGGCATCGTTAATGATAGGGACAATGATTTAAGGGTCAGTAAATGCCGCAGTCGGAATTCGATATGTCGGCATAGGCGAGTCGAATGAATCACTTGGCGTGTCTTCTTAATGCAACACTTTAGGATTGATATTTGCCGATTGTCTTTGGAAAACAGTGCAATGGAAAAATTATTTAATAAATTCGATACGACTTGCCAGAGTGAATCAGAATTTGTTAACCATTCCATGGCAGCTTCCAAATCAGGCAGTGATTTGTTCGGTATCGCGTAGGGGGCTGACGACCTTTCGGCGGCGGTAAAGGGGATAATTATGCGGGTTCTACTAATTGAAGACGATAGCGCGACAGCGCAGAGCATCGAGCTGATGCTCAAATCCGAGAGTTTCAACGTCTACACCACCGATCTCGGTGAAGAAGGCGTGGATCTCGGAAAGCTCTACGACTACGACATCATTCTGCTCGATCTTAACCTACCCGACATGTCCGGCTACGAAGTGCTTCGCACGCTGCGCCTGTCGAAGGTAAAGACACCGATCCTCATCCTCTCCGGCATGGCCGGTATTGAAGACAAGGTTCGCGGTCTCGGCTTCGGTGCGGACGACTATATGACCAAACCCTTTCACAAGGATGAATTGGTCGCACGAATTCACGCCATCGTCCGCCGTTCCAAGGGCCATGCCCAGTCGGTGATCATGACCGGCGAACTGATCGTCAATCTCGATGCCAAGACCGTCGAAGTCGGCGGCCAGCGCGTACATCTGACGGGCAAGGAATACCAGATGCTGGAGCTGCTTTCGCTCCGCAAGGGCACCACGCTCACCAAGGAAATGTTCCTGAACCACCTTTATGGCGGCATGGACGAACCCGAACTGAAGATCATCGACGTCTTCATCTGCAAGCTGCGCAAAAAGCTCGCAAATGCCGCCGGCGGCGCCAACTATATCGAAACTGTCTGGGGCCGCGGCTATGTGCTGCGTGAGCCCGACAACAACGAGCTAGCCGAAAGCGCCTGAGCCGCCTACCCCACAACCGCCACACCGATCGAAATCCCGCCGCATCAGGCGGGATTTTTTGTTGTCGATGTTACTGCAACAAAAAGCCGCCTGGAGAGGCGGCTGTCATCCATAGACTGGGACGGCTTGGCTAGGATCAGGCCGCGATGGCACGATTGCCGAAAACGGCGGTCAGTATCTTGCGGTCGAAAGGCTTCAGCAGGAAGTCGGTGGCGCCGGCCCGCTTTCCGGCCATCAGCTTGCGCAGATCCGCCTCGATGACGCAGTAATAGATCTTCACATCCTTGCCGTTCGGCATGGCGCGGATGCTGGAGATCAGCTCGAGAGCGCCTTCCATGCCGGCATCGACGATCAGATAGTCGGGAATTTCGGCCTGGCAGCGCGCCAACGCCTCACGGGCATCGCCGGCTTCGCTCACGAGAAAATCCAGCTCCGACAGAATGCGCTTGCCGACCTTGCGCACGACATCCGACGTATCCGTAATCATGAACCGCTGCATTATCCGCTCCTTCGCGCCCGATCGCCATCGGTCGGGCACCAACCTCAAATTGGAACGATAGGGGCGCGAGGCTAAGGATTCGTTACCGTTATATTGTCAATTGCGCGAACGGTCGAAAGATTGTGCGAAGGTGTTTTGATACACGCAAAAATACCCCCGCAACCGGTTCCGTTGCGGGGGTATCAAAATGGAGTCTGCGAAAACCGACTATTCGCCGCGCATAGTGGCGATGAAGGTCAGCTCTTCCGGCGTGGCCTTGTAGGAAAGTTCCATGCCACTCTCGTCAGCCAGAAGCACGGTGTAATAGGGCTGGATCGAATGGGCATCGACCGCCTCTTCCAGCGTACCGGAGCAGATTTCGGCGAATTTCGGCGGCACGCGCATCAGCCGGCCCTTGGTGGTGATCGTGAACTTGGCGTCGAGATCGGGATTTTCCAGCACCACGTCGATATTGCCGCCGCGCGGGATCGAGCCATAGGCGACGAGAAAGAGATTGAGCAGCAGTTTGACCCGGTTCTTGGGGATGATGGCGCGCGGGCCGGTCCAGCTCACCTCGGCCTTCTTCTCGGCGGCGGCGAAATCCTTGGCGGCACGCTCGGCCTCGCCCGTATCGATCGAGGCGCCGACGGAACCGGAAGCACCGAAGGCAAGGCGCGCGAACTTGAGGCGGACCGAAGCGTTGAGCGCGCTGGTGCGGATCAGGTCCATGGCATCGGCATCGGCACCGCCCTCGTCGAGCAGCTCCAGGCCGTTATTGATCGCACCGACCGGCGAGATCACATCATGGCAAACGCGGCTGCATAGCAGCGCGGCCAGATCCGGTCCGGTCAAGGTGAGGTTCGGATTCTTCGACATTCATTGTCTCCTGAATGCTGACAAGGCGGAACGCCGTATGATTTTACGTTGCCACGGCAAGATTGCTCGAGGATTGCCGCAGGCGGCGTACCACTCGCCATAAAGACACCATATTTGGTAAACCGATTGTTAAGATGATCGACGCAAAATGCATTCATCACCACCAGACTTTTTCGCGCGCGAATCGCTCTGCGGAAATCGGGCGGAACAGTCTGGAACGGGGAGTGAGGCATATTGGGCGCGTTCATGCGAATGCGCCAGACGCCCGCTCTCAATCGCACCGACCATGATGAACGGATGACTGACATGCGCTATCAACTCCTGAAGAGAATGCCCAGCCCCGGCTCTAGAACGGTAGGCCTCGGCCTGATCTTGGCCCTCGTTGCATTCGTGAGCTTCGCATTGCCGGTTCGTCAGGCGGCGGCAGCGCCGACCAACCAACATTATTCGATGCAGGAAATCGTCGATGCCGGGCATTCCTTCTTCGGCTCCACCAGCGGCGGCCTCGCCAAGGTGGTCGAGCGGGCCTTCCAGCAATATGGATTGCCGAACGGCTACATCCTCGGCCAGGAAGGCTCCGGCGCCTTCATCGCCGGCCTGACCTATGGCGAAGGCCAGCTCAACACCAAGAATGCCGGCGAGCACCCGCTCTATTGGCAGGGACCGTCCCTCGGCCTCGACTATGGCGGCCAGGGCGCCCGCGTCATGATGTTGGTCTACGACCTGCCGAGCATCGACAGTGTCTATACCCGTTTCGGCGGCGTCAGCGGCCAGGCCTTCGTCGTCGCCGGCTTCGGCATGACGGTGCTGAAGAACAACAACATCGTGCTGGTGCCGATCCGCACCGGCCTCGGCGCCCGCCTCGGCGTCAATCTCGGCTACCTCAAAGTCACGCCGAGCGCGACATGGAATCCCTTCTGAGTTTTCGAGCAATATCGCCTCCCATGCCTTCGATCTCCTGGCCCGCGCCGATCGCGGGCCTTTTCTTGTCGCGAAACCTCGGCGCGCCGGTAAACCATATCCGATTTAAACCCTTGCCCGTCGGCCTGCCCCCATGCTTAATCAATTTACCGATATCGCAAACAACTCCCAGATGCAGGCAGTGCCGTGATTGAATTTGCTCTGTTGTTCGGATTGGGCTTTCTGACCGCAGCCTTTCTGGCTTTCCTAATCGCGCCCGCGATCCACCGCCGCATTGTCTGGTTCACGGAAAAGCGGTTGAAGGCCACGATGCCCCTGAGCCCGCAGGAAGTGCGGGCGCAGAAGGACATGGCACGCGCCCTCTTCGCCGCCGAGAACGCCAAGACGGAACAGCTGCTCACCCAGGAACGCGACAAGGGCGTCGCGCTACAGATACACAACGGCAAGCTTCTCCAGGAAGCCAGCCGCTTTGCCGCCGAGAGCAGCGAGTTGCAGACCCGTATCGACGATCTGGAAACCGAGGCCGGCGAACTGCGCTCGCGCCTGCGCCGTGAGGAAAGCGATATCAGTCAGCTCAAATCCGGCGTGCACGCGGCGGGACAAGCAAGTGCCGAAAAAGACGCCGATATCGACAGCCTGCGCAAGCGGATGACCAAGATGGCCGCCGACGCCGATAATCTGAAGATCGATCTGGCGGCGCGGGAAACCGAAGTCGAAAGCCTGAAGCTTCGCATCAACACGTTGCGGGACGAACGCGACACGCTGCGCCAGGATCTGAACCAGGCAAGCCAGCGCGCCAGGGATGCCGAATTGCGTCTCGGTCAGGAGAGCGATAAGGCTCGGCGGCTCGACGAACGGCTGAACCGGGAGATTGCCGGCAATGCCGACAAGGAAACCTCGATAGCGAGCCTGAAGGAAAAGCTGGAAGCCGCCAACGGTGGGACGCGTCCAACCGCTCGGGCGCCCCGCGCCGCCAATCTCATCTCATCCGCCAAGCGGGCCAATGGCGCCAAGCCGATGGCCGAACCGGCAATCACGGCGGCCGCCGACAATGACGCCAACGCCTCTAAACCGGAGCGCACCGTGGAAGACGACATCGCCCATTTGACGGAAGAAGTGCGCAATCGCGCCGCGGCTCTTTCGGACCGCCTGTCCAAATCGCGCTCGCCGGCGCATGATCAGGCCATGCGCGAGGAAATCGCCGTTATCGCCGCCAACATGGTGGCCCTGACCGCCCGCCAGGAAGGCGATCAATCGCCGATCTTCGATCTATTGCCAAAGGAAACGACCCCGGCCGAACAGGGCACACGCCTCAGCCTCGCCCATCGCGCCGCCGCCCTCTTGCGGAAATAGTGGCAAGGGTCGGCAAAGGCGAAAATTCAGACCCGTTTCAGCAGCGATGCCATCTCGAAAAGCGCGATGCCGCTTGCCGTTGCCACGTTGAGGCTGTCCAGGCCCGGCGCCTGCGGTATCCGCACGCTGCCAAAGGTGGACAAGATCTCCTGCGGCAGCCCTTCTCCCTCTGTGCCGACCACCAGTGCCATGCGATCCGTCGGAGGAACGGCGCGAATATCGGTCTTTCCGCGCGGCGACAGGCTCCAGATGGCAAAGCCCCGTGCCGTGAGCGCTGCAAGCAGATCGATATCGCTGAGTTGACGGCGATAGGGCATGGTCAGCACGGAGCCGACCGAGACGCGCAGCGCCTTGCGGTAAAGTGGATCACAGCAGGTCTCGTCGAGTAGCACGGCATCAGCGCCGAAGGCCGCCGCGTTGCGAAACATCGAGCCGATATTGTCGTGGTTGAAGATGCCACAGCCGACAAGAAGGAGCGAGCGTTTCGGCAGCCGTCCGAGAAAGGCGTCCATACCCGTGTCCGCCGTCCGCCGTCCAAGCGCCAGGACGCCGCGATGCAAATGGAAACCGACGATGCCATCCAGCACCGAACCGCCCGCGACATAGATTGGCACGTCGGGTGGAAAGGCCGTGATGATCTCTTCCAGCCCGGCGGCGCGATTGCGTAGCAGCAGCACCTTTTCGGCGACGAAATCGCCGCCAGCCGCATGCGCTCCGGCCAGAAGCCGCAGCACCACCGTACCCTCGGCGATAAAGCGGCTCTCGCGACCGGTCAGGTCACGCTCGCGGATATCGCGAAACTCGGAGATGCGCGGGTCGTCGGGATGCGTAATCTCGATCAGCCGGTCGCCCGTCATCGCCAAGCCGTCAGTTCGGGAGCGATATCGTCGCGACGATGCGGCCGATGCCGTAATCGAAGACGACGGCCTGACGCTGGCCGCTGGCAAGCGTGCCGTAGAACAGCACCTGGTTGCCGGAGAGAGCCGTCGACTGCACGGTAAATCCCTGCGGCAGCGCAGCGGTCACGGAGACCGGAGCATCCGAAGGAATATTCGAGGCAGCAGCGCTCGCCGGCTTTACCGGAGCGCGCATCGTCTTATAGACAACAGCGCCGAACACGGCCATAAGGCTCACCACCATGACGGCCGCCGAGACGATCTGCAGGCGGACCATCTTGCGTCGGACACTTTCCAGGGCCGGATCGAGGGGCTTCTCCTCTTGATCGTCTGGCTCGAGATTCGTCATCGATGCGTCCTTATTTCCTGAAGAGCGCCTGTGCGCCGGAGAAATGCGTTTGAGCGACCCCTTTAAAGAAGCCGCGGGCAATAGAAAAGTCCTAACTGCCGATGAAACCGCCGAAGGCCGGCTGGATGCATGGCTGACAGCGCAAATGGACGAGGAATTGTCCCGCAGCCGCGTCCAGACACTGATCAAGGCCAATGCCGTCCTGCTCAACGGCACCCCGGTAACCGACGCCAAGCGCAAGGTGCGTCCGGGTGACATCTATGAGATCTCCATGCCCGAGCCGGAGGATCCGACGCCGCAGGGCGAGGACATCCCGCTCGACGTGCTCTTCGAGGATGACGATGTCATCGTCATCTCCAAGCCTGCCGGCTTGGTCGTCCACCCCGGCGCCGGTAACTGGACCGGCACGCTGGTCAACGCGCTCATCCATCATTGTGGCGACAGCCTCTCCGGCATCGGCGGCGTGCGCCGGCCGGGCATCGTCCACCGGCTGGACAAGGACACCACTGGCGTCATGGTCGTTGCTAAGAACGATATCGCCCACCGCCACCTGTCGCTGCAATTTGCCGATCACGGCCGCACCACGCCGCTGGAACGCGCCTATCAGGCGATCGTCTGGGGTCGTCCGCGCCAGCTCGTCGGCACCGTCAACGCACCACTCGGCCGCGCCACCGGCGACCGGACACGACGTTCCGTCAAGCGTCCCGGCAGCCCGGACGCCGATGAGGCCATCACGCATTATGAAGTGATAGAGCGCTTTCACGAGGCGCCTGATGCCACAGCGCTCGCCTCGCTGATCGACTGCCACCTCGAAACCGGCCGCACCCACCAGATCCGCGTCCACATGGCGCATATCGGCCATCCGCTCCTCGGCGACGCCGCCTATGGCGGCGGCTTCAAGACCAAGGCCAACCTCCTGCCGGATGCGGCAAGGGAAGCCGTCAACCGCTTCCCGCGCCAGGCGCTCCACGCCTACCTGCTGCAATTCGAACATCCGCGGACCGGCGAAGTGATGCATTTCGAAGCGCCCTTGCCGGACGACATGGAAGAGCTGGCGGCCATACTGCGGGGGTGAGGATCAGCGCCCCCTAAAATCAGACGGCTGGACGCCGGCCTCTCCCGCGCCTATAATGTTGCCTGGAACCGATCTCCGGTACATCCCTCATCCGCCGAGAACGCAATGTGTTTGTTGTTCAAGTGGTTGGATCCCCCAGGGCTGGAGCATTCGGGAGGATAGTCACAAGGGCGAATGTCACGGCGTGGTTAGTGTTCACGCCGGGTAACAGCTGCGTGACCATGTTCTTGAATCACTGTTTGGCCGTACTTATCTACATATTGGTTTAGTGCGGGGTCTTCAGACCTGCGCGCCTTGGTCAGCTTCGCAAAGAGCGTGCAATGCGCCCCCAGAAGGGACCAAATCTCGAATAGGAGGGTGCACATTCATGGCCCGTAATACCTTACCGTCCATCGCCGCCGGGGAAGCCGGCCTTAACCGTTATCTCGACGAGATCCGCAAGTTCCCGATGTTGGAGCCGCAGGAAGAGTATATGCTCGCCAAGCGCTACGCGGAACATGCCGACCGCGAAGCCGCTCACAGACTCGTCACCAGCCATCTGCGCCTCGTGGCGAAGATTGCCATGGGCTATCGCGGCTACGGCCTGCCGATCGGCGAAGTCGTCTCAGAAGGCAATGTCGGCCTCATGCAGGCCGTCAAGAAGTTTGACCCGGAACGCGGCTTCCGCCTGGCGACCTATGCCATGTGGTGGATTAAGGCTTCGATCCAGGAATATATCCTGCGCTCGTGGTCTCTGGTGAAGATGGGCACGACGGCCAACCAAAAGCGCCTGTTCTTCAACCTGCGCCGCCTGAAGGGTCGTATCCAGGCCATCGATGAAGGTGACCTGAAGCCGGAGCATGTCTCCGAGATCGCCACCAAGCTGAAGGTCTCCGAGGAAGAGGTCATTTCGATGAACCGCCGCCTCTCGGGCGACGCTTCGCTGAACGCGCCGATCAAGGCATCCGAAGGCGAGTCCGGCCAGTGGCAGGATTGGCTGGTGGACGATCATGAAAGCCAGGAAGCCGTGCTGATCGAGCAGGATGAGCTTGATACGCGCCGCCGCATGCTGGCGCGTGCCATGAGTGTCCTGAACGACCGCGAACGCCGCATCTTCGAGGCTCGTCGCCTCTCGGAAGATCCGGTGACGCTGGAAGATCTCTCGTCCGAGTTCGACATCAGCCGCGAACGCGTTCGCCAGATCGAAGTCCGTGCCTTCGAGAAGGTTCAGGAAGCTGTGCAAAAAGACGCGCTGGAACGCGCCAAGGCATTGCGCGTTGTCGAGGCCACCGCTTAAACGGACCGAATCTCGGATCGTCAAAACCAAATATTTCAAACAAAAAGGCGGGCTGCAAAGCCCGCCTTTTTTGATTCCAGTTGCTTGAAACCGATTACTGGCTGCTCGCAGCAACGCCGCCAAGCGCCTGCCATTCGGCAATCGCCTTGTTGAAGGCGTCGCTGCCGGTCGGACCCTTCTCCATGGTCAGCAAGGCGCGGCGGCCATTGCGATAGACCACGGGAATGTCGATCCAGTTGCGGGTTTTCAAGAGATCAAGGTTGGTCTTGCGCGCATCCGGGAAATCGTTGAGCGCGACCATGTAGACATCGTCGGTAACCTTGGCCGGCACGGCGATCAGCGCATCACCACGATCCTGCTCGGTCGACTTCAGCGCAATGCGCTGCACATTGTCGATGGCGCCGCCCTCGAAATTCGGCGGAACCTGGAAGGCCAGCTCAACCAGATGGCTTGCCGGAAGCGAGGAGTCCGTATTGCGCGACACGGTGATCGTCGCCGTCAACCCACGCTGGGGCACATTGATGAGGCCCTGGACAGACGGCTCCGGACGGCCATCGGCGCCCTTGCCTTCCTGCAGCGACCAGGTGACCGTACCTTCGAAAGCTGTCGGCGATGTCTGGCCGAGACGTTCCTCATAGAGGAACACCTTCTGGCCATCTGCGACCGGCGCAGTCTGCTGAGGCGTGGCGGAAGCCTGCTGATCGGCGGCAGCCGGTGGTGTCGCGGCCGGTGCGGTCGCGGCGGGGCTCTGCGTCGCCTGAGCGGCGTCCGCATTGCCGGCGGGGGCGGCTGCCGGAGCAGCTGCGGCACCTGTCGCCGGGGCTGCGGAGGCGACGTTCTGTTCGGCAACGGACTTGCCTTCGGCCACGCCAGGCTGTCCGCCGGCCGCCGGGCCTTCATCCTCTTCCGTGCCATTCGCCAGCAGGCGCTGGGTGAACTTGGTATTGACCGTATTCGGATCGTTGTCGAGCGAGGCGACATTGGTATTGCCGGCTGCCGGCGTCGTCGCGGCGGCGTTGCCATTTTGCGCTGGCGTGGTCGCAGGCGAAGCAGCTGGAGGAGTGGTGGCCGGCGCGGTATTGTTGCTGGCGGTGTCGGAAGATGGCGTGCTGGTCGCTGTCTTCGGCGCCGAGCTGATGAGATCCGTAACCATCTTGTCGAGCGCTTCGCGGTTCAGCCAGGCGGCATAGCCGCCACCGGCAACGGCCGCAACGCCGATAAGCGTCAAGATAGCCGCAGTCGCGCCGAAACGGCGGCGCTTCGGCTCCATACGGAAGCTCTTGCCTTGCAGCCTCGACGCCATGTCCCGATCGACATCCGGCGGAATGGACGAGCCGTTACCGCTATCCCCATTTTCGCCGAGCTTGTCGAAACCGGCAAGTTCCTTGAGCTCGCGCCAACCGTCACCGTCAGCCTCGTTCTTCGGCGCAGCTTTCGGCGATGAATGCACGTCGGCAAAAAGATCGACATCGTCAAAGGCATTGTCCGGCATCTGCCGTGCGGGCTGCGCCGGCTTGGCGGCGGGGGCCGATTGCAGCTCCCCGAAGACATCCGCGTCCCAGGCAAAACCGTTATCGGCCGTCGGCGTCTTCGCGACGACAGGCTCCTCAACGGGATGACCGAAGGGAGCCGGCGTGAAGGCGGCGGCGGGCATGACCGGTTCGGGCGCGGCCTGCTTCGAAGGCGCGCCGACCTCGGCCCAAATTTCCTCGACCTGACTGATGACGTCATCGGCGGACGAGTGAACGACATGCGGTCGTTGCGGGGCCGGCTCAGGCTCTGCGGCAACGGCCGGCTGTTCCTCAGCATAGTGCTGCGGCTCTTCGTGGGCAGGCTCTACATAGTCTTCGACAGGCTCAACATGGGCCTCGGCGTGATGAGCCGCCACGGGCTCCGGCTCTTGCGGCGCGTCGTGCCATGCTTCTACCGGCTCGCGTTCATCCACCACCTCGTGCTGGACATGCACGGGCTCTTCTTGATGGATGGGCTCTTCTTCATGGACGGGTTCTTCATGCGCCGGAACGTAAGCGACTACTTCCTCTTGCGTATGAACCTCCGCAGGAGCCGGTTCCGGCTCCTCTACGACATGCTCGTCCTCGACATGGTGCTCTTCGGGAAGTGCTGCCTGCGGTTCTTCATGCACAACAGGCACTTCCGCGACGGGCTCCTCGGCCGCCGGCAAGGCTTCAGCGTGCTCCGCCTCCACCTCGACGATCGCGGTTTCGAGCTTGTCAAGCTGGCGGCGCAGCATCTCCTCCGGCGGACGCGGCTTCATGCTCTCGAGCTGCCGCTGCACGGCACCACGAGCTCGCTCGTAAACCTTGACCCGCATCTCGGGAGTGTTTTCGGTCAGGCCATCCACGGCCCGCCGAATGACTGCTACAAAATCCGCCATCAGTACTTTCTCATGATGCCCGCCACACAGCCGGACCGGGATTCGTCATTATTTCGTGACATTAGCCCTCAAACGGATCAGTCACAAGTATGGTGTCTTCGCGTTCCGGGCTGGTCGAAAGCATCGCCACGGGCGCACCGATCAGCTCTTCCACCTGACGGACATATTTAATCGCCTGCGCCGGCAAATCGGCCCATTTGCGGGCGCCGACAGTCGATTCCTTCCAGCCTTCGAGCGTTATGTAGATCGGCTCGACGCGGGCTTGCGCCGCCTGGCTCGACGGCAGGTAGTCGATTTCCTTGCCGTCCAGTCTGTAGCCGATGCAGATCTTCAGCTCGTCGAGACCGTCGAGCACATCAAGCTTGGTCAGCGCAATACCGGTAATGCCGGAGGTCTTGACGGTCTGGCGAACCAGCACGGCATCGAACCAGCCACAGCGGCGCGGACGGCCGGTGTTGACACCGACTTCGCGACCGACCGTCGACAGGTGCTTGCCGATCTCGTCATGCAGTTCGCAGGGGAAAGGTCCTTCGCCGACGCGCGTCGTATAGGCCTTGGTGATGCCCAACACATAGCCAAGCGCCGTCGGTCCGAGACCGGAGCCGGCTGCCGCCTGTCCCGCCACCGTGTTGGACGAGGTTACGAAAGGATAGGTGCCATGGTCGTTGTCGAGCAGCGCGCCCTGCGCACCTTCGAACAGGATGCGGGCACCCGCCTTGCGCTGCTCGTCGAGCAGCCGCCAGACCTGGTCCATATAAGGAAGAATGTGCTCCGCAACCGAGGTCAGTTCCTCATGCAGCGCGTTGAAGGAGATTTCGCTGAGACCCATGCCGCGACGCAGCGCATTGTGGTGCGTCAGCAGCCGGTCGATCTTGGCGGGCAGCGTTTCCGGCTCGGAGAGATCGATAACGCGGATAGCGCGGCGGCCGACCTTGTCTTCATAAGCTGGGCCGATGCCGCGGCGCGTCGTACCGATCTTCGTGCCGCTGTTGGAGGCGGCGTCTTCGCGAAGTGCGTCAAGATCACGGTGCAGCGACAGGATTAGTGGCGCGTTTTCGGCAATGCGCAGCACGTCGGGCGTGACCGCGATGCCCTGGGCGCGCAGCTTCTCGACTTCGGCGACGAAATGATGCGGATCGACGACGACGCCGTTTCCGATGACACTCAGCTTGCCGCGAACCAGCCCGGAGGGCAGCAGCGCGAGCTTATAGCTGACACCATCGACAACCAGCGTATGACCGGCATTGTGGCCACCCTGGAAGCGCACGATCACATCGGCGCGTTCCGAAAGCCAGTCGACAATCTTGCCCTTGCCTTCATCACCCCATTGCGAACCGATCACAACTACGTTCGTCATTTCTCCATTCCCGCTTCCTGCGCGCAGAGACGCGCCTTGCTCAAACCCGCGCATCTATAAAGCTTTGTTTTTCGGAAAGCGACCCTGTTGTCTCAGGAGAATCGGCTTTTTACGTGACGAATCAGCGCCTCCAACAGGATTCTTCCTGTCGGCACGCGCCGGCGAAAGCCCAACCTTTCCCGGATCTGCCTAATTTCAGGAGCAAAAGCGCAAAAAACGAGAGCTAGCCGAGTTCGAGCGTGGTGACGGCAAAGACGCGATTGAGCGGCATGTTCGGGGCAGCGCCGCGATACATCCGCGCCGTTTCGAACACCGGAGACAGCCCGCAGGCTCCGGCAAGCCTGATTGCCTCGGCATTTTCAACGGGCACGTCCAGATACACCGGCCTGCCCTTGGCCTCCGACAGCAGCGTGGCCAGCAGGGCCGCCGCGACATCGGGGCTGTTTGCAAATAGCGGGCCGACCTTGAACCCCTCGAAACAGCGCCGGATGGTGCCGTAGCCACGAATTCTGTCACCGCTGCCGACCATGAAGGATTTTCGTCTCTCGGGCGCGCCACACCAAGCGGTGAGGAAAGAATAGCGCAACCCCGGGAAAATGCCGGCATCGTAGCGCAGCAGCGCCTCGAGCCTGCCCCGCGTGACCGGCACGACCTCCACGGCCTTGTCTATGTCGGGCACTTTGGCGACACCGCCATAGCGCAGCGTACGATAGGCCGCCTCGAAACCGTGACTGCGATAGTTTTCCTGCTGCCCGACGACACCGTCGAGGCCGACGGTGCGATTGCCCGCGAAGGTCATGACCTTGTTCCACAGCGCCTTGCCATAACCCTTGCCGCGAAATTCCGGATGGACCATGTAGAGGCCGAGAAAGGCGAAGCTTTCACCATAGCGCACGAGGGAGATGCAGCCGACCGGCACCTCGCCGATCGCGCCGACGAAGAAGCCGGAAGGATCCGCTTCCCAGAATGCCGGGGCATCGTCGACACCGGGATTCCATCCCTCCTGTCGAGCCCATTCGAGAGCGAGCTCCAATTCCCCGGCTCGCATTGTACGCACGGCGAAAGTCGACTTCATGCAAACGCCCCACATCGCCCATTCCGCACCGTTCTCGTCGGAACAGTCGCGCCCCGCCTATCATGGTGCAATGCAATGGCAATCACAAGCGATACGGGGCGACACGCCTGGCCGCTTCAGCCCTCGGCTGCATTTGGCGCATAAGTGGCCGGGTCGACCGATCTCGGCCTGCCTACAAGCGACAGCGCTGCGACACGCGGCGGCGTCTCGCTGATCACCTTGCCGCGCCGGACCACAAAGAGCCGGCCGGCGCGCATCCTGATAGCCTCGATCGTATCCCGGGCCTGCAGCACGACGAGATCACCGTTGCAGCCTACCTCCAGCCCGTAACCGTCGATGCCCATCACTTTGGCCGGATTGGCGGTGACGGCGTCGAAGCAGAACCGCATGGCTTCGCGCGACGCCAGCTGCCCGACATGCAGCCCCATATGGGCGACATCCAGCATGTCGGCGCCGCCGAGCGAATACCAGGGGTCCATGCAGCAATCCTGGCCGAAGGCGATATTGATGCCGAATTCACGCATCTCCTTGACCCGGGTCAACCCGCGCCGCTTGGGATATGTGTCGTGCCGTCCCTGCAGCATGATGTTGATCAGCGGATTGGGAATCGCATGCACCCCTGCCTCCGCGATTAGCGGTAGGAGTTTAGAGACATAATAATTGTCCATCGAGTGCATCGAGGTCAGATGCGAGCCGGCCACCCTGCCCTGAAGACCGAGCCGTGTCGTTTCAGCGGCCAATGTCTCGACGTGGCGCGACAGTGGATCGTCGGTCTCGTCGCAATGCACGTCGACCATCAGGCCGCGCTTCTCGGCGATCTCGCAGAGTGCGCGCACCGAACGTGCGCCATCCTCCATCGTCCGCTCGAAGTGCGGAATGCCGCCGACGATATCGACGCCGAGATCAAGCGCGCGCTCCAGATTCTGTGCCGCCGTCGGCGATCGGTAATAACCGTCCTGCGGGAAGGCCACGAGCTGCAGGTCGAGATAGGGCGCGACCTGCTTCTTCACCTCCAGCAGCGCCTCGACGGCCAACAGCCGGTCATCGCAGATATCGACATGGGTACGCACGGCCAAAAGACCCTGCGATACCGCGAGATCGCAATAGCGCAAGGCCCGCTCCGCCACCGCCTCGTGCGTCAACAACGGCTTCAGCTCCCCCCAGAGCGCAATGCCCTCCAGCAACGTGCCCGACGTATTGAGCCTCGGCAGGCCGAGCGACAGGGTCGCGTCCATGTGAAAATGACAAT
This sequence comes from Rhizobium sp. AP16, assembly GCF_000281735.1. Lineage (NCBI taxonomy): Bacteria > Pseudomonadati > Pseudomonadota > Alphaproteobacteria > Hyphomicrobiales > Rhizobiaceae > Rhizobium > Rhizobium sp. AP16. Next base: position 17,939 of record NZ_AJVM01000096.1, read on the forward strand.
CGATAAAGGGAGGCGACACCAGATGGCCGCCGGCATCGATCACACATTCCGCCTCCGCCTTCAGTCCAGGCTCGACAGCCACGATCTTGCCGCCGGCAATGGCAATATCCTGCCCCTTGCGGCCGTCAGGAAGGTTGGCATTGCGGACGATGAGATCGAATGTCATGGAGAATTGCCTTCGGATCGGTGGGAGATGCTTCTATCGTGAATGTCTAGCATGCCTCCGAAGGCTGGCAAGTCGTTCGGCGGTTTGGAACTGTAGCGACCCACGCATGTCACATTGCCTTTATCTTTATGGTCTTTATGACACCTCTATCGCAGTGCCCTGGATAAGCACCGCAACGTATAGGCGTCCCCGGCGATCCTGTGTATAAGCGCAGGCGACCGCCAATGAAGGGATCGCGCCGCAGCGCTGAGCCCACTGCAAGCAAGAGGATTGAAGTTCCATGCACATCACAATGATCGGTTCGGGTTATGTGGGTCTTGTGTCTGGTGTCTGCTTTGCGGATTTCGGCCATGACGTCATTTGCGTCGACAAGGATGTCGGCAAGATCGAGGCGCTGCTGAAAGGCGAAATCCCGATCTTCGAGCCCGGCCTGGAACAACTCGTCGCCGACAATGTCCGCGCCGGCCGCCTGTCCTTCTCGACCGACGTCGAAACCAGCGTTGCCGCCAGCGACGTCGTCTTCATCGCTGTGGGCACGCCGTCGCGTCGCGGCGATGGCCATGCCGATCTCTCCTACGTCTATGCCGCCGCCCGCGAGATAGCCGAACACGTCAAGGGCTTCACCGTTATCGTCACCAAGTCGACGGTGCCGGTCGGCACGGGCGATGAGGTCGAGCGCATCATCCGCGAAACCAATCCGAATGCCGATGTCGCCGTTGTCTCCAATCCGGAATTTTTGCGCGAGGGTGCGGCCATCGAGGACTTCAAGCGTCCCGACCGCATCGTCATCGGCCTCAACGACGATCGCGCTCGCGGTGTCATGACCGAGGTCTACCGGCCGCTCTATCTCAACCAGGCGCCGCTACTCTTCACCGCGCGGCGCACCTCCGAGCTGATCAAATACGCTGCCAATGCCTTCCTCGCCATGAAGATCACCTTCATCAACGAGATGGCCGATCTCTGCGAGAAGGTCGGCGCCAATGTGCAGGAAGTGTCGCGCGGCATCGGGCTCGACGGCCGCATCGGCGCGAAGTTCCTGCATGCCGGCCCGGGCTATGGCGGCTCCTGCTTCCCGAAGGACACGCTGGCGCTCGCCAAGACAGCGCAGGATTTTGACAGTCCCGTGCGCCTGATCGAGACGACGATCTCGATCAACGACAATCGCAAGCGCGCCATGGGCCGCAAGGTGATTGCGGCCATGGGCGGCGACGTCAGGGGCAAGACCGTTGCCGTGCTCGGCCTGACCTTCAAGCCGAACACCGACGACATGCGCGACAGCCCAGCGATCTCGGTCATCCAGACGCTTCAGGACGGCGGCGCCACCGTGAACGGCTACGATCCCGAGGGCATGGACAATGCCCGCCAAGTGATCGACGATATTACCTATGCCGCGGACGCCTATAGCGCCGCGCAGGGCGCCGACGCTCTTGTCATCGTCACCGAATGGAACCAGTTCCGCGCGCTCGATTTCGCCCGGCTGAAGGCCGTCATGAACGCTCCGGTCCTCGTCGACCTCAGAAACATCTATCGCCATGACGAGGTCACAAAGCACGGCTTTGTCTATACGAGCATCGGCAGACCCATGAACGGGGCCGAACTGTAAGCAAGGGCCGACGAATGCGCTATCTCATCACCGGAACCGCCGGCTTCATCGGCTTTCATCTCGCCAAGCGCCTGCTCGACGACGGCCACTTCGTCGTCGGCTTCGACGGCATGACGCCCTATTACGACGTCAAGCTCAAGGAAAAGCGCACCGCCATCCTCGCCCGCTCCAACGGCTTCAAGGCCGTGACCGGCATGCTTGAGGACAAGGCGGCGCTCGATCATGCCGCCGAACTAGCGGAGCCCGATGTCATCGTCCACCTCGCGGCCCAGGCCGGCGTGCGCTACAGCCTGGAAAATCCGCGCTCCTACGTGGATTCCAATCTCGTCGGCTCCTTCAACGTGCTGGAACTGGCGCGAAGCATTCAGCCGAAACACCTGCTGCTCGCCTCCACCTCCTCGGTCTACGGCGCCAACGAGAAGATCCCTTTCGCGGAAAGCGACAAGGCCGACGAGCAGATGACGATCTACGCGGCGACGAAGAAGAGCATGGAGCTGATGGCGCATAGCTACGCCCATCTCTTCCACATCCCGACCACCGTCTTCCGCTTCTTCACCGTCTACGGTCCCTGGGGCCGGCCGGACATGGCGCTGTTCAAGTTCGTCGAGGCAATCAAGCACGACCGCCCGATAGAGATCTACGGCGAAGGCAAGATGAGCCGCGACTTCACCTATATTGACGATCTCGTCGAAGGCATCGTCAAGCTGATCGGCGTCATTCCGTTAGAAGAAAACCGGGTCGTATCGGACACGATCAGCGATACGCTGTCGAAGAACGCCCCTTTCCGCATCGTCAATATTGGTGGCGGCCAGCCGGTCGGGCTGATGGCCTTCGTCGAGACCATCGAGGCGATGCTTGGTAAAAAGGCGATCCGCCACATGCTGCCGATGCAGCCGGGCGACGTGCATAATACCTATGCCGTGCCGGACCTTCTGGTGGCGTTGACTGGTTTCAAGCCGCAGATCGAGGTCGACGAGGGCGTACGCCGCTTCGTCGAGTGGTATCAGGAAAACTACTGAAAAAGCCGACCTATTCGGCCTGACCCGCCGGATGATAATTCCGGTCGAAGTAAACCAGCCCCTGCCCGCCATCGCGCTGGCGGATGGCGTCGACTTCGCACATCAGGATATCGTGCGTGCCGCCATCGGCGCGGCGCACGATGCGGCAGTCGAAGGACACGAGTGCGTCCTCCAGCGCCGGCGAGCCGGTGGATAGTTCCGACCATGCGGCCGCGGCGAAACGCTCGGCAACCGGCGTCTTGCCACCGAAGAGACGCGAGAGGTCCTGGTGCCCTTCCGACAGCACGTTGACGCAAAGCACACCGTTTTCCGTCACCGCCGGATGGACGGAAGCCGTGCGGTTGAGACAGACGAGCAGGGTCGGCGGGCTGTCGGTGACGCTGCAGACAGCGGTCGCGGCAAAGCCTGCAAGGCCCGCCGGTCCATTGGTGGTGACGATGTTCACAGCAGCGGCCATGCGCGCCATGGCGTTGCGAAACTCGGCTCGTACCACATCGGGATCGGCGACGGGTATCGCCTTCTCGATCGCCACGGATGTCTTCATGTTCATTCCCATTGTCCCCGCGTGTCGCGCCGAAATCTGGATGCAAGCAACGTACCAAGTCAAACCGCGCATCTCAAGCAACCGCATTTCACGAAATCGCTATTCGCAGGGCAATTAGTTTTCTATAAAATCTATCAACAAAAGCAAAAACAATCCTGTCCATACGCCTTTGGGGCATTTCCTCCCACCTTCCTAGAGCGAAGCAACATGGCCGGCAATCGTGACGACCCTTACCGTCTGCGTACGCAAAAAGGCAGCGGCACGACCGCAAATTGATGCTTTCCTCCGTCATCATCCTTGCCGTATCCGTTAAAGGAGAGACGCACATGAGAGGATACGGCCATGGCCAAGCCCTTCTACTGGAATGAACTGAACACTTATGATTTCGCCGGCCTTTCGCCCGATACCACCATCGCGATTCTGCCGATCGCCTCGACCGAACAGCACGGCCCGCATCTGCCGATCGCAACCGACGTCGCCATCGCCACAGGCATGCTGGCGGAGCTGAAGGTCCAGCGGCCCGACGATCTCGATTTCCTTGTGCTGCCGACACAGGAGATCGGTAAGGCCAATGAACATGTCTACGGCCCAGGCACGCTCTCCCTCAGCGCCGAGCTGTTGATTCCGGTCTGGACGGCGATCGGCGCCAAGGTTGCCGAGGCCGGCATCCGCAAGATGGTCATAGTCAACTCCCATGGCGGCAATCTCGACATCATGGGCATTGTCGCGCGCGAATTGCGCGTGCGCTACCAGATGGCCGTCGTCGCTACGCAATGGATGCGCTTTGGCACGCCTGACGGCATGATCAGCGAGCACGAGCAGTGCTACGGCATCCATGGCGGCGACGTTGAGACCTCGTTGATGCTGCATTTCCGGCCCGAGCTGGTGCGGATGGACAAGGCCGAGAACTTCGCCTCCAAGGCGGAATGGATGAAGGAGCGCTCAAACTACCTGCAGCCGCTGCCGCCGCACTCGCTCGCCTGGATCGCCCATGATCTCAACCCCAACGGCGTCGTCGGCAATGCCGCCAACGGCACGGCGGAAAAGGGCGCGCTCATCTGCAGCCACCAGATCAACGGTTTCATCGAGATGCTACGCGATCTCAGGGACTATCCGCTGTCGAACCTCTATTCGAAATAGGCGTCAGACCGACGACGTTCCGACGGCATCAGGATATGTCCTTTTGCCTGTAGCTCCTCCACAAGGCCGGCCAGTTCCGCGAGCAGATATTCCACGAACAGGCTCGTCGCCGCATCCAGCGGCGCACGCGCCCGCGCAAAGAGTTTCAGCGGCTGATGCCGCGAATGCGGCTCCGCGATCGGCCGAAACACTAGCTCGCCACGTCGGCAATCGGTGATGACGTCGAGCGGATTGAGCAGCGTCAGCCCCGCCCCGCATTTCACCAGCTGCTTCAGCATCTCCGATGCATTGCTTTCCAGCACCGGCTCGACTTGCACCGATAGCCGCGCCAGAGTCAGATTGATGATATCACGCAGGCTGGTGCCCGGCTGCGCCAGAAGCAGCCGCTCCTCCACCACATCGGCGAGATTGATCGGCCCCGGCTCGATCAGCGGATGGCCCGGCGGCAGCACGACACCGATCGGAATGTCGAAATTGCCGAGTGAGCGAATACCGGGTGTCGCCGGGATGTTGAAGCCGAGGCCGATATCCACCTCGCCTGACAGCACCGGCGCGACTGTCGTCGAGCCGGAATCATTGCGCAACTGGATGAAGACGCGCGGATGCTCGGAGAGGAAGCGCGCAATGATCTCCGGCAGCGGTCCGGCAGCAAGGCCGACCGTAGTCACGATCCTGACCTTGCCGGCCTGCTGCATCTTCAGGCTGCGGATGCGCCCTTCCAGCCGTTCGTAATTCTTCAGTACCTCGCGGATATGCTCGATGCAGAGCTCGCCCGCCGCCGTCAGCCTGAGGCCACGCGGCAGCCGCTCGAACAGCGGCGCTCCCATCTCCTCTTCCAGCGCCAATATCTGCCGGTTGATCGCCGAGGACGCCACGTTCAGCCGCGCCGCCGCCTTGCGGATCGAGCCGCAGCGCGCGATCTCGTTGATGTAGAGCAGTCGTCTCGAATGCAGCATAGGTGTCCCCATTGCATAAATTTTGCCCAGGCCGCACAATTTAGGCACAGACCCGAGTTGAGATGCCTAAAAGGCATCAATGTGCACGAATTTTGATGCTTTTCAAAGCGCAACGCAATCGCTCAAATGCACAAAATGGGCGTCACTGGTGGCGTCTCATGGCGAATAAGGGGAACAACCAGCCATGTTCAATGCATTGAAGTCCAAAGCATTTCTTACCGCCATGGGCCTGATGGCGGCCATTGCCATGGCCGAGCCCGCAAGCGCCCTCGACAAGGTGACCTACGGCACCAACTGGCTCGCCCAGGCCGAACATGGCGGCTTCTATCAGGCGGTCGCCGACGGCACCTACAAGAAATACGGTCTCGACGTCACCATCGTCCAGGGTGGCCCGAATGCCGCCAACTCGGCGCTGCTGATTTCCGGCAAGATCGATTTCTACATGGGCGGCCCGCAGCAGGAAATCGACGCCGTCAAGCAGGGCATCCCGATCGTCGATGTCGCCGCCATCTTCCAGAAGGACCCGCAGGTGCTGATCGCCCATCCGGACGCCGGCGTGGAGAAATTCGAGGATCTCGCCAAATTGCCGACCCTGTTCATGAGCAAGGACGGCTACGTCACCTATTTCGAGTGGATGAAGGCGAACTTCCCCGGCTTCAAGGACGAACAGTTTAAACCCTACAATTTCAGCGCGGCGCCGTTCCTTTCCGACAAGCAGTCGGCCCAGCAGGGCTATCTGACCTCCGAGCCCTATGAGATCGAAAAGCAGGCCGGCTGGAAGCCGAAAGTCTTCCTGATCGCCGACGCCGGCTACTCGCCCTATTCGACGATGATCACTGCCCAGACCGCGATGGTCCAGAAGAATCCGGACCTGGTGCAGCGCTTCGTCAACGCCTCCATAGAGGGCTGGTACAACTATCTCTACGGCGACAACAAGGCGGCCAACGATCTGATCAAGAAGGACAATCCCGACATGACGGACGGCCAGATCGCCTATTCCATCGCCAAGATGAAGGAATACGGCATCGTGGAATCCGGCGACGCCATCGACAAGGGCATCGGCTGCATCACCGACGCGCACTATAAGAAATTCTTCGACGAGATGGTGCAGATCAAGATCTTCGACGCCGACACGGATTACAAAAAGGCCTTTGACCCGCAGTTCGTCTGCAAGGGCTTTGGGATGACGTTGAAGAAGTAAGCCTTAGCACCTCCCCCTTAAGGGGGAGGTCGCCGCAAAGCGGCGGGTGGGGG